>JANXUP010000207.1 GCA_025356175.1 Sphingomonadaceae bacterium
TGCGCCACTTTTACCCCACGCTCCCGAACCAGCTTCACCGCCTCGAGCTTGAACTCCCGGCTGAACTTGCGTCGTTCCATCATCGTCCTCCAGTTCCAAAAACACCTTAACTTGGTGTCCATGAAACCGGCAGCAGCTCACTCATCGAGAAACGCCTTATGCTGGGCGATGTTTTTGGGAGTGTGCTGACGTAGATATCCACCCTCGCTGAAAGGCGTCCGAAAAGCGATCGCATTGAGCTCGTGATTCCCCATAACGGCCAGCGCCTTGCCATGATCAATCATCGCCCGGACCAGCCGGTAGGTTGCTACCTGACTGGGGCCCCGGTCCACAAAATCGCCTAAAAAGATGGCGGTCCGCGTCGGGTGACCCCAGATCCCGTTCTGACAGCTGTAGCCGAGCTTCCGCAAAAGCCCGGCGAGCTTGTCCACGTTTCCGTGTACATCGCCAATGACATCATAAGACATTAGTTCGCCTTCGCGGTGCGAGCCAGGGTGAGGCCGCAGCTTGGCCTAACCGATACCTCTTCGGTACAAAGCTTTTCATAGCTCATGGCATCCGTTCGGATGCCCGGGATTTGCCGTCCTACCCTTGCTGGTAGATCCGCAATAGATGCTGTGGATGCCATCGCTACCGTGCTTATGGCACTTGTCGGGATGGCCAGGATTTGAGGTGGTCCCATAGAACGAGGAATTGCAAACACACAGTGCTTTGCATCCACCCCGATATGTTCGTGGCAGCCATGAGGATGGCCTGGATTTGAAGTCGTTCCGTGCGACGACGAACCACAAAATTTGCACTTTGTGCCCATTTATTATCCCCTAATCTGCGAGTTCATAAGTGGAAGGCTTCGTGTCCCTAGGCAGATACAGCGGGTGCCAAGGCTCTCCCAGTTTGGTCAGCCTAAGGAAATGCGGATTTTTCAATCTAGGCAAAATCGCTTTGCCGCGTCCCATGTATTTTCCGTTGTTGCCCCAAGCAGCCACGGTGCGATCGGAAGTTTGCGATAATTTAGCCAACCACAGGTCGTTTTCATCGCCGATGGGATCTTCTGCACGCAGGAGTTCCGATGGGTAGGGTGTTCTAAATGCAAATAGGTTGCCCACTAGCAGCGAGCCGAACCCCCAATCTTTGGCGAACGATATGCAGCGGCCAATTGTTGGATCGTCTTGCATATGGTCTGCTGTCGAGGGGTTAAACATGACAAAAAGTACCCGCCGGCCTTCGGCCCACTTACGCGTCAGCGAGTAGCGGTACCGACCGCAATCCGAGAAATGAGCGTCCATTTGCAAAGATTGAATTCCCCTTGGCGTGTGCTTGTTCAGGCCCCTTCGGATCGCACTTCAGGTTTCATTATTGGAAGAGTTGGAGCTCCTTGTGCGACAGAAGGCCAATCGGATTTACAAAATATGCAGTCATCTAGGTGAAAAATCTGGTCTGGCTGCAGTGATTTCATCTAGAATTGCAAGACCTTCTGCGTCTGCATCCTCCCTGAGGCGTGCAGGAACTGCTTCTCCGTGAAGATGCGCGCGCAGATCGTCCCAGCGTTCCTGAAGTACGTTCCAGTTGCGTTCGTCATAGGTCCCTTTGAAGATAATCGGACGGATCTCAATTCCCGGAAGATCATCACCCACACGCCCGTCAGAAATCGCTGACCGCAGTTCCTTCGCCCATCGGGAATTCACGCGGTCGATGCGACCGATCTGCTGTTCTACAACTGCCGGATTCCATTCGGGATGCAGCAGAACGACGATCCGGCAGCTCTCATGAAGATTGAGACCCTCGCGCCCAACAAGTGACTGCGCCACGAGCACGCGGGGAAAGCTGTTTGACCGGTTGAAAGCGAGTTGGATCATACGGCGCGTCTGCGGTCTGGTTTCGCCATACATCAAGCGAGCGAACCCCCCTCGCTGACTTGTGAAGCTTTCCCGCAGATGCTGCTCGAGCTCGTTCCAGGCGGTTCCCGCCTGCTCCTCATCGAATTCTTCGTCTTCACTACTGTCATGGTCACCTGCCGCATCCACCAAGGCTCGGAAAGCGCCTGCTAGATCGGCGTTGGATGCACTCGGATGTTCGATATTTGCGTCAATTGCACGTGCAAGAAGGGCTATGTGATGCTCGTCATCATCGCCCTCTCCAATCGTGGCGGCGGAGTTTCGCTCGATGGCGGCGAGAATCGCAAGGTACTTTGTGCTGGCCGGCTCGCCAGAAAGTCCTTCGCGCAGACGCGAAAGCAAGTCTTGGCGTTGCGCAGCGCGCTGGCGGTTCACTCGCGCATAACTCGCGGCGAGGATGCCATCGAGTTGGACCAGGTCCAACTTCGAAGATAGCTGCCGGTGCGCAGCTTGCACGGCAGGCCACTCACCCAATTCGGTACCGTATCTCTCTCCTTGCACCTTGCTTTGTGGCCAGGGTCGCTTTTGCTCGATGGCCTTGAGCTTCTGGCGCGCATTGAGCAGGCTTACCAAGTCGCGCATGGGGCGGGTGAAGCGCCCGAAAACGAGAACTTTTTCTCCCCGCTCTGTTTCTTCCTCGATGATCTTAACAGCGGCCAGGATCGCCGGATGGTCGTACAGGAAATCTCTATCGTTCGTAAGCGCGTCCCGCAGGGCGGACGCCCACCATTTGGATCGGGGGCCTACTGGCGGATCGGCATTCTCATTAGGGCCTGACGTTCCTTCCTCATCCTTGGCCTGTTTCCTTTCTTCTTCGACCTGCTTCCTATCCGCATCCTCGTCGCAGAAAGCTTCGTCAATCACACTCGCAATGCCGTGACCGTTGCCGATAGTCAGCCGCAATCGCCTTGTGCGGGCATTCGTAGCGGGCTCCCGGAGCACCGAAAGCGCTTCGGCCGCGCAGACCGCCTGGCGCCACGTTGGATTCAAATCCTCAAAATTGATCGGGACTTCTCGTAGGTGCCGGTAGGCATACCCTGATTGTCCACTCGCCGCTTCAAACGCCAGGACATCTTCATCCTGACGTTTGTCGCGCCGCAGCAGATAAGGTGAGAGTGCATCAGCAAATTGCGTGGCGGCCGCTCTATATTCGTCGCGCACTGCGCTGTTTGTCCGCCAACCTAGTCGCAGGCGGCGGATTGCCTGCGCATATCGCTCGGTCGCTTTAACAATCGGGTCCCGTTGCTCCTTAGTCGTATCAAGCCTTTCAAGCGTTGACTCCCACTGCCTGACATCGAGTTCGATGGGAGTGGCCGTCAATGCAAGCCTGCGACATTTCCTGCCCTGCTGGATGACATTGCGGAGAACAGTCGACAAACCGCCATCTTCCGACCGGTTCTTGTGTGCCTCATCCACGATGATGAGATCAAAGCTGCCGAGCCCAATCCCAATGGTTCTTGCCAGCCAAGGGCGAAGTGATTGAGTTTTTCCGTAGCTTTCGGGGGCTACCAAATCCCGCCAACTCACATTCGAATGAAGGTCTTTAAAGAGGCGGTGCGCGGCATTATTCGCTTCCGAAGATAGTGACTGCGTTATCGACTTTGCCGCAGCTACAACACGTTGCACATCGGCATCTCGATCATAAGCATCGTGGTAGTGACCCGGTACGCGCCCTTTGATCTCTCGGTTGATTGCTGCGTAGACTTCAGGAAGCAGGCACCAGCGCCAAGTGCGAGAATCTTGTCCAAGTCGCCAGTTCGAAAATAAATGGGAAATCATGACGATCGGCTGTCGGAACCACGGAACCGTTTCTGGTTCGTCGTTGTCCCAGGCTTCGAAGTAGCGTTGCAAGCTGCGTAAAACGTCAGGTGCCGCTGTCCCGCAATCCCTAAATTCCTTCTTCCACTGGAAGCTTAGTCCGGGCGGGATGACGACCGCGGCCCTGCCGCCGCTTTGCTCGACTGCCTTGGCCACAAAGACGGCAATCCGAGTCTTTCCCATGCCGACTTCATCAGCGACAATCACTCCATTGTTGCCAATGCGGTCGGCGATCGCCGCAAGGCTTGCACGCTGTCCATCATTGAGCAGGGATGCATATGAGGATAACGGGTTCGCCATTGCCAGAAGATGCTGCGCAACTTCGCCCCATCCTCGGAATTTGTGCTTCATGGCAGTTGCACCTCGCCCAGCTTCGGGCAGTTTCCAAGCTGCCACGCTGCGATAACTGCATGGAGCGCTGCTTCGTAGCGGGCTCCATGCCGCGTTTGCGCAGTCGCGGCAAAGACTGGGCGAAAAGCTGGTGCAAACAAGGGATGGAGCGGATTGAGCCCGATTGACCGGAACGCTCCCACGCTGTCTTTGGCCCGTGTAAGGACCTGTTCGAACCGGTTGCACCACATATCCCAATCTGCTTCCGCGATGATGGACTGTCTGGCCGCAATATCCTCGACCAGTGTCATCATCCGGCGAACGGGATAGTCAAATGACTGCGTCACACTGCCGGCGACGTCGGGACTAACCCCATCGATTCTGTCCGCCCTGTCGCCGTCCGGTAGTTCCTCGTCCTCAGGCGGCATGGGAAAATTGGCGAGCTGTAACCAGGCTTCCTCCAGATCGAGCGCGGGCAGATCGGCGGCACAATAGCGACCATATTGGTCGATGACCGGCACGCTGGCCTTTCGCTCGCGACCTGCAGCTAGCCATACTACGACCACCTGCCGTGGGCGCTCGCTGAGCCAGGAAAAACCGCCATCTGCAAGCCGCTTACACCGGTGTCCATCGGGATCGATCAGCTCAAAGTTCCCTAACACTTCCCCTTGTGGGGTGAGGATGGTCCCTTCGGGCCGTTCGCTCCATAGAAAGAGCGCTACGGGCGCGGCGACGAACGTGTCACTGCGCTCCGGCATGTCTTGCCCTGCCTGGAGCGGAGGCAAGGGCGTCGCATCCGCGTCGTCCCGATGGATCGGAAGAAGGTTGGTGACCACATCGGCGCCTTCATCCTTTTTGCTCTCCACGGCCCACCTCAGTGGACCGGGAGCGAAGACGACCCCGGTTTCAAGGTTTCCAGCCGAACCTGCTTTGCTCATGAAGCCGGGATTGGTCAGATTTCCGGAGCCAAGATAGACCCATGGGCTGCTGCACCGATTGCCCACCTTGGATGTGTTGGGTCTTTTGCTCAAATTCGCGCTGAAGATGAATTTCGCGTGGAGCGAGCGTCCGGTGTCTCCAAAGTAGGTCGGCGCACGGGCGGAACATATCCTCCAACGCTGGCCCTCGATCCAGCATTTTTGCGTAGCGACAGTCTGACAGGACAGCGGATTGATAAAAAGGAATTTTTCGCAGTATGCTGTAACGAGCGCCGCGCTTTGCAGTTCCGTACAGATCCGCTCGGGGACGAAAGAAGCGGTCGCTCCGTTACCTTCGAAAAAGCCAGACCCAAGTGCAAGATAATTGCGTCGGATCGCGCCCGCATGATGCTTAACGAGATCAGGAAGTTGAGCAAATAGGGAACGCTTTCGATTGTCGCAAAAGTGGGGGCGGCACCCCCGATAAGCTTTGCCAATCTTGCCGATAGATGTGGCAAACTTGGCTGCCAAATCGGCGGACTCGTTAGGTCTCCCTATCGAACGCTCCAATAGGCGAAGGTCAAAATACCGCTGGAGCCACGATAGGAAATCCCAAGCAGCAGCTAGATCAGTGCGATCTTGATGAATGACTCGAGTGTCTTCATCCTTGCTATGGACATCGATATGCCAGACGACGTCGAGGCTTTCTTCAAGTGTCTGGCGCGTCCAATTGCCGGTTGACACGATGAGGCGCATTACAAAACCGTCCTTGCCGAGGAAGCAAAGGATCGCGACCTTGGCGTGCAGGAGGGCAAACGGCAGCCTAGCGGACTTTGCCGGCAGATGCAGTGCTCCTGGCGCCTCGGATGGCGCGATTTGCGGGTTTCCGGGATCAAGCATCACGCCTAGGAGTATCTGGCCCTGATGGGCACGTTGGGCACGTGTTAAGCCAGAGAAGCGCTCAAGGGCATCTTCCAGAAAACTGGCGTCAGCCGCGTACCCGCAAAGCCAGCCAAAGCCTCCCCGAAAGTGTTCGGGCGGTTCAAAAAGCTGGGCAAGAGAAGCGGGTTTGAAGCTCATGCGGCTTCGTCAGCCCTCGGCGGGTTTAGAAACTCGCCAAGCCGTCCTTGAAGATCGAGCTCAAGCAGATAGAGATTGCGGATACGATCGGAGGCACCCGCCGGGACCGGCACGCGGCCAGCATTGCTGGCACCGGGGCCTTCGTCCTCTTCATCTGACATTTCCTTCTGAGGATGTCCGGAGAAGGCTGCACCAGGCCGCACGTCGTTGCCGACCAGCCGCAGGACGCGATCATCACGTTTGACAAGGTTGCGGATAATAGCGGCAGGGTCTTCTGCTACGCAGTCGCGGCAGAAGGCCGTCGCCATATTCCCATCCGTAGGATCTTTATCCTCATCCAGAAAATTCCGGGCTGCGTCGTTGAGCCCCTTAAGCTGCGTCTGGACGGAAGCAACCTTGTGGGCGTCGTCCGCACTAAGCCTCGGCGAAGCCAAGGGCGCGATCTGAGTTTCAATGGCGTCCAAAACGCCGATAGCGGCATCTCGGGCTTTGAAGAACAGGGCGCCCAATCGAAGATCGCTCCAATGGTCCTCTTCTAGCTGCATTGGCTTTGTATCCCACCCAGCAGGGCTATTCGGTTCAAGCGTGCCAACCCATGCAAGGGCATTCCTCCGGCGGACTGCTCCTTCGCCATTCGGGCCAGCGCCGGTACAAAGCTTGTCGCGAATAAGCGACCGAGCATCGGGCTTTAAGATGACCAGAGGCGAGAGCGCTTGCCGTAACGATTCCGTGTTGGAGATAGGATCATTGTCCGCGCCTCGCGCGCAGAGGTAGTTCTCCACCGTGCTGTTACGCGGCTTGTAGCCAGCCGTGGCGGCTTCGATCAAATCCATGGCAGCCTGAGAGCAGCGGAAGCTGTTGAATCGTTGGGTACCAGGTTCAACGAAGCCAAGCTCAACGAGCGCTTCTACAGTCGCCATACGCATGGGCTGGACCACATAAAACCGCGGCTGGCGAAGCCGCGCGAATGTCAGATTGTCTTTGTCAGCCAGTTTCTGACGGCCGCGCAGCCGAGTGTCACTGTTCCACCCGTTGCTTTCGAATGCGCACCAGCACGCCAGCGCTTCAACCGCGTTGGCCATTTCGATCGCCTTAACGTTGGCGTTGATGGGGCGCAACCGATCGGCAATCCGAACGCCAAGCGCCGCCAGAAAAATCTGCTTGGCAAACCAAACCCCGCCCAGACCCGGCACGGCAAGCTGGTTGAACTTCCGTACAGCGGCCCCCAAGCCAAGCGTTCGTACTCGGCGCGCGCCGGCAAGGTTCTCTGGCCCTAGTAGGCCCCAGTTCAATTTCTCCTCAACTGGCACTTTCGACAATTCCGTCTCCGCAGCTGAGCGTTGCAAATGCCAAATCAACTGCTCCGGGATTGCCCGATGCCTTAAAAGAGCGTGCTATCGTCAACTCTCCGGTCTCCGTCCAAAATACGGCTGCACCATCAACGGCCTTGCCGCCTCTGGCACCAACAGCGTCGATGTAAGCGGCCAACTGCGGCCAGTAGATTTCGAAGCGAACTGCGTGGTCAGCAACCGCCCCGCTCTTGTGATCGACAATTACGAAGCCGTCAGGACCTTCCGCGATGAGGTCGACGATAATGCTTTGACGTCCGCCATCTGACAGTGCGATCTCGATAGGTTGTTCAACATGCAAACGCGGATAGCCGAGGTCAGTGAGGCTCTGGCGCAACGCCAGTGCCTGTTGCGCGAGGAGTTCAACCTCGGCTTCGCCGACCCTGCAACGTTGGCTTACCCGGTGCTGCAGGTCCGGCCGGCATAGCAGGATGCGCAACGCTTCGTGGATTGCAGTCCCCTTGTCCGTGGCCTGGGTCAAATCAGGTCCAGAGATACTGACCCCCGGAGCAATCGGGAGCGTCTCGATTTGGCAAGGCAATGGGCGCGCGGTGGCGACGGCCTGCGAGGGGCTGACCACCGAAGCCAGCTGCTCAAGCGGTCGTGGTTCAATGGCAAACCTAGGGTCACGGGCACTGGCATCAAGGCGAACTGTGCCTCCCGCCTCGAACGACGCCGGCATCTCTTTGTCGCAGATTGTCATGCGAGCGGGAAAACTCGCCGCGCCCACTTTGATCTGATTACCCTGCAATTCGATGCCGCAGATATCGCTCAAAAGACGGCGCCCGGTGATCGGCAAAGGCGGCTCGACCGCATCGTCATCCTGTGGCCATTCCATTATTAGGCGATCGCGAGCACGGGTCAGAGCGACGTAGAGCAACCGGCGGGCCGTCTCCTCAGCCTCTGGGTGCAGCTTGTGGAGAAAGCGATTTGTTGCTTCAGGAGCGGCAAATGCGGGGGCATAGGCAAGTGTTGCGCCTTCGATCACGTTATCCAGATCCTCGAAGCCGGGGAACTTGGTGGTGAAGGTGCCTGCTCGCGGATTAAGCTTGTGGTCAAGCCCACAAACCACGACAATCGGCCACTCCCGCCCCTTTGATGCGTGCCAGGTCACGATCTCTATGCCATCGGCCTCGGCGCCAGCGGGGTTTGGCCGCAGATCTTCGCCCTTCAAGCCAACCTTATTCTCGAGCCATCCCAAGAACACGTTAGCGCTTTGACCATAGAAGCCGGAGGCTTCACGCATGTCCCGGTGCGCGTCCATGAAGGCTGCAGCTTCAGCTTCCAAGCGAAGGAGATCAGCTCGCATCTGGGCCGGATCATCGAGCCGGTCGCACCAGTCACGAAGCCTAGCAACCTGGATCACTTGGTGAACAAGTCTATCGACAGGTGTCGCAAGAGAGTCCGGCCAGAGCCCTTGTAAGGCCGACAGTTCCGGTGCGTCGATCCGGCCATTTTGAGCAAGTGCGCGTAGTGCCTCCGTAAGCGGTGTCGCGCCTGGACCCAAGGTGGCGGTGCAGATGGCTGCGTGACTGTCTGCGGGGTCAACTGCGAAGCGTAGTGCGAAGCAGGCGGCCTGGACGATCTTGCTTTGCCACCAGCCTCCTTCTGCGACTCGTACGGGCAGACCAAGCGAACGGAGTGCGGCGGCATAGCTCGCACAATGGCTATGCGTAGGACACAGGACTGCAATATCTCTCGGCTCCAAGTCGCGCAGGGCTTTGGAATGCCTGTCGGCGATGGTGACCTGATTACCCGTCAACAACGACAGAAGCCGATCAGCGATGAAATGCTGGGGTTTTCCGCCAGAGCGAGCGCCCCGCCTATTGGCGAGCTCGACGACCTCAAGCGCGGTGTCATGCCCGGAGGGGTTCTGCGCGGTGAGCGCGGTGTAATCGTCGCCGAATAGGCATGGCCCCAGAGCATTGACGAAATCCATGATGCGCGGATCGGAGCGCCAGTTCCTGTTGAGCGGGCTGGTTTCAAACTGCTGCGTGAGGGCGACAGTCAGCCGCGGGTCCGCGCCCTGAAAGCCCATGATAGCCTGCTTGGTGTCGCCAACGATCAGAGATCGCTTGGCCTTGCGCGCAAGCGCCCAGAGAAAGGTAAACTGGATAGGGTTGGTATCCTGGAACTCGTCGACAATGACGCAGTCAACCTCGTCCGTGATAGCGGCCAGCACCTCGGGCTTTTCGTCGAGGAGCCGAGCAGCGTTTGTCACCATATCGCTGAAATCGATGACGCCGAGCTCACGCTTGCGGGTCTCGTAGTCTGCCATCGCCGACTGCGCGCCTTCGACCAATGCGCGCGCATGCGAAACTGCATCCTCAAGCGGCTCAGGATGCGAGACCAGGTTGTCGGCGGCCAGCATGACCGCAGTTGCCAGATCGTCGTAGCCATCGGGTGTCGGGCTGCCGCGCTTCGACAGACGGAGGTCGCGCAGCCTCTGCCAAAGCTTCCAGTCCTTTCCGGTGGAGGCGAAGAGCTGCTGAGCCTGCTTTAGAGCGCGGAAATTCTCCCTGAAGGCTGTCTTGGCTGCCGCGCTGCCTGCATCATCGGCCAATGATTGGGGAAAGGTGATGAGCAAAGTGTCGACGGCCTTCTTCAACCCCGCCGCAAGGGTCTCGGCGTTGCCTATCGGCGCGCCATACCCCGCTCGAATGGATGCCTCGGCGAAGTCAGCCATTGCCGGATCGCCACCGCGCGGTCCCAGCGTTCGCAACAAGCCGATGACGCCGAGCAAAGTCTTGCGGAAGCTGTCTTCGGCAGTTTCGTCCGAGGTGAAGCTCCCTTGATAGCCAAAAGCCGCCAGGTTCCTGGAGAGTTCGCTCAGCGCATGGTTTTCCTCGATCGAGCGCCGGATCAAGAGGTCCTGCTCGTCTTCGGCGATTAAGCGTTGTTGTGGCGACGAACCGGATGCAAACGCATGCTCAATAAGCAATCGTCGCCCAAGCCCATGGATGGTGGAGACGTATGCGCGTTCGACGGCCAACGCTACTGCGAGATTGCCATCGGCAATCAGAGCTCCTCTGATCCGCTGCCGCAATTCCCCAGCGGCGGTTTCGGTGAATGTGACCGCTAGTATCTTCTCTGCCCGCACCTTCCCGTCCCGGACCCACAGTGTGAGGGTTTCCTGAATGTGGTGTGTTTTGCCCGCACCAGCCCCTGCTGGCACAATTGAAAGTTCAGTCATTTTGATTGTCCGGAAGGTTCACCGAGGGAGCAGTGTCGTCGCGCATGAATGCGGCGATCAACGGACTGTCCTCCAGAGCGTAGGTGCCAAGGGACGCAGACTTCTTGAAAAATTCCGCGTCTGCTGAGGTGTTGGTTTCCAGCCGTCCAGCTTTGAGAGCCTCAAAACGGGCCGAAATCAGGGCAAGTGCATTCTCGGCGATGTCGCCGGCAATCAGTTCGACATCTGTGCTGTCGAACACATCGATCCCGTTGAGGAGGACGTTGCCGTCGTTGAGCGTATGGTAGGCAACTGCCGGGCGCTCGGACCAACCAGTCAGGGCCTCGGCAATTCGATGAACACCTTCATGGCTGCGTTCATCAACCCTGACAGTCATGCGCCGATAAAGATCGACCTGCAGATCCCATCCTTTTTGAAGGCGCTGGCGCCGCGCTCCCGCGCTACTCTTCTTGTAATCGACCACGACCGGCTGCCCATCAGGAAGGCGAAGCAAGCAGTCAGCTTTGCCGTGGACCGGGTGGCCGAACAGGGTTCCAGAGAGCCAGAACTCATTGCCGACAATCTCAGCATCGAGGGATTTGAGGACCATCGACCAGTGCTTGGCTGATTTGGTGATTTCCGTCTCGAGCATATTGCGCTCCACCGCCCATGCCGAGGTTTGCAAGAAGGGAGCAATCGCGCGAATGCGATCCAGCAGAAGTTCTGGCACTTTCGCCTCGATCACTTCGTCGGACGGGTGATCCTTGGCTGGCGGGAACAGGCGTTCAAACACCTCGTGCGCAAGAGAGCCGCGAAGCATGACGTCGAGCGCCTCCGGCTGCCACGAGACATGCTCCGCGCCCAGTTCAGCCAGCACCCAGGCCAGCGGGCTGATGAGCAGCTTCTCGAGGCGACTGGGGCTTTGGGCCTTTGGGCTGCCATCGTCCTTTTTGCGAAGGCCCAGAAGATCCAGATCGAATTCGTAATGGGTGGGCACCTCGAGTGGCTGCAGCGGCTCGATCGCTGGCCGTGGCTTCCAGGTGACGAGCCTATCCCAGATCGTGCCCTCGCTATGCGTGAGCGGTACGACAAGTGCCTCTGGGGCATCGACGCCTGCAATGAGACGTGAAATTAGCGGCAAGCTCGAAGAGACGGAGAGAAAGCTCCCGCTGCGATCGCGCTCGGATAGGAGCAAGACCAACTGTTCGCTGGCAGCGCCGATCTGGCGTGCGAATAGGTCGAGCGCTGCATCGAGCTGCTTAGCCTGCGATGGCAACTGCAAGCGGATCGACTCCGCAATCGCCGTAACCTCACTGTCGAGGAAAAACGGATTGCCCGAAGGCGGCGGTGGATAGGCTCCGTCGTTAAAGCCTAAGACCAGAAGCTTGCGAAACTGCCGTTTGGGTGTTTCGTGGGCCAACAGGACCGAGATACCGCCGAGATAATAGGCTCCCCGTGGGCAAGTCGGTGCCTGGTAAGCGGCGGCCATTTGAACGGCCTTCTCCAGTTCCGCATCGGCGGCGTCATTGGCATAGCCGAGTGCAGCGATCAGGCGCGATGCCAGGTGCTTTGCTTCGGCTACGTCCTGCGCGACCGATTTGTCTTCAGTGAGAAACCTCTGGAAGGAACGGATCTGTTCCTTGAGCTGGCTGTTAGTGGCGGGCGAGGCAGATCGAATGAGCGAGAACAGCGCCGCCTGTTTTCCACTAAGACCTTGGGCCAGCATTGGCTGAAAATCACCGGACATGACTGCTGAAGCAAGGGCTGTTCCCACTTCTGGCGGCCAGCAAAGGATTGGAGAGCAATAGAGCGAGGCCAATGCCATGGCAGGTGCTGGACGCCGTCGGCATTGGAGGAAATGCAGGAGCGCCTCACCCCCGACATTTCTTCGGTCCGGTATAACAGGCAACGATGATGCGGTGAGGCCGGCCTGCGCGAACGCTTCGGACAAATAATGTACGTATTCCGAACCCTGCGGCAATACGATGCCAATATCGCTTGCGGCCAAGCTTTGATCTTCGGCGAGCCAGCATTGGACGATTGCTGCAGCAGCTTCGCACTCCGTCAGAGAGTCCCGGACGGAAAGCACTGCAAGGCTGCTATCCAAGGGCGCTGCCGGGGCGGCTGGATCAAGAAGGTGACGCTGGACATGGCCTGCAAGCATTGAAGCAGGTGCACGACAAACCTTGGGCTCCGAGATCAGTCGCACATAGTCAATATCGTCTTCGTCCAATTTCCCATGGTGACTCTCAAGGTGCTCGAGCACCGCGCATTCGAGGGACGTCAGCTGTGAGCACTTCCTGTCCCAAATAACTTGAAGTGGCTGCAAAGCCTCGTTCGCATCGCAGGACAGGAACGCCTTCAGCGCTGCTAGTTCCGAGGGAAGAATGGTTGGATTGCCAAGCCATAAGTCCCTTAGCGCATCGATGTGAATGCGCGCTCTAGACTCTTTTGGCATCGCGCGGGTGATTATTGATGCTGGCTCGAGATCGCGCGTAGCCATCATGAGATGACGCAGCGTCGTGGCCACCGACGAGGCAGTTTGCTCAGGCGCGACCACGAAACTTTCCGCCCAAGGGACTTCGTCGCCCAGCGCGTCAAGTACCTCGCGCAGGGGCTTCTCAGGACAATAAGGCAAGGCATAAAAGTTCGCCAAGAGCTGTGCATTGAGAGGCATGCAACTCGCAAATGGCGCGTCGCCGATCCGAAGTTGGCAGTTCTCAAACATTCAAAAGAGTCCCCCGAACAATCGCCAAACCTCGTCCTACCTCACCTTTGGCAATGAATTACGACATATGTGGTCGCAGCATCTCCTGCGCAGCCGCGAGGCGCGTTTCCATCATGTCCTTCAATGCCTCTGGACCCTCGATCACCAGGTCGCCGGCCCATCCGAACAGATGATTGGCGAGTTCGAACAGACCTCCGGATCGGAACCGCACCAGCAGCTCCTCACCAGCTTCTTCGAACTGTTGCTGGGGGTGGAATCGCCAGGCTCGGGCTCGTCCGACAGCTTGTGGGAGCACCCGTAGGATGATCTCATGGTCTGGCTCGTGCCAAATGCCGAAACTGCGGGCCATCCATTCATCGATATCCCAATCATCCGGCGGGCAATCAACGATTCCGCTGTCTCGCACATTGCTCATGCGATCGAGCCGAAAGGTGAAAGGCGGGTCATCCCGACCGGGCATTTTGCCTAGAAGATATGTGATTGGGCCATGGATCAGCCCATACGGAATAACCCGCCGCCAGGACGGCTCAGCAGCCCAATCCGGTTGGTAGTCGAATTCGACACAATGGGCGGCCAGAATTGCGGATTGGATCGTCGTTAGATCCTTAGGTGATGCAATGACCGCAGGCCCTGCTGCAACGCGAGAGCGCTGCAGCCGAGTAAGCAGATCGAGATCATTGTCCAACCGACGTCGCTCGGCGCTGTCGAAGGCGATCTTGATCTTGGAAAGCAGCTTCTCAAGCGCCTCGGTATTCGGCGTGCCATCAGTACGCCCTGCTTCGACCACGGACTGCAAAGCGGCGACTTCTGCAGCGTTGGGCCTCGCATAGGCTCTCCCAGGGCTGTCCTTGATCCTAAACCGCTTAATGCGCCCGTCGACCGCTTCTTCCAGGTCAAAATGAAGAAGTATGACGTTGCGCAAGCGCTCGACGGTTCGGCGGTTTACCCCAAGCAATGCGGCCATTTCATCGAGCGACAAACCTTCGATGCTTTGCGTCAGCGCATGCACAAGTTTGAGCGTGCGATCGAGATTGCCGAGGCGGTTTGTCATCGATGACTACTGCTAACTGTATGTTCGGCAGGAGCAAGCCGGATCTATCGCAATCCAACCCTTGTGCGACCATTATTGTCGCATCTTTGTGTTTAGAGTTCTGCATGGAACCGGACTTCAAGGAGATTGCACTCAAAATGACACGTCAAACCGCTGTCGAATCTGAGTTCGGCCCGACCGCGCGCGGCGAAGTAGCGCAATTCGCACACGCCGTAGCGCGAGTGCTGCAAGCGTTGAGCGCCAACCAGCTGAAGCGCTGCGGTGAGGATCTGATCGACCTGATTGACCGCGATGTTCCGGTTACTGCGCTGCAGAAGATATCAGTTCGGGAAAAACCTTCTTTGGCCGAAATGCGGGCAGTGGCTCGGCAATTGGCAGCGAAGCGTGCCGACCCAACCGAGCTGGACACCATGTTAGGGTGGGTTGGCGAACTGTTTGGACTGGACTGCGCTGAAATTGCCATCCTGACCGTCTTTGCCCGCTGGGGACGATTTGAATGCTGGCGCGACCTCGTGCGCCGGGCGCCGTTCTCATGCAGCAACCTATCCCCTGGGGTGGTTGCGCGGCTATCCGGGCTTGCCAACAATACGGTCGAGCACAAGCTGATGGCCGGCGGCACCCTCTTTTCGTCCCGACTTCTTCATGATGACCGCGATGGGGAGTACAGCCTGAGCCCGCTGCTCAAACGCCTCATTCGGGTACATGCTGAAACGCGGGCAGACATGTTGCACTGGCTATTGCCGGAAGCGGAGCAGGGAGCGCTGCTCTGCGATGACTTCGAGCACCTTGATCCATTGCGCAGCGTCGCTCTCAAAGTCCTCGCGAGTAAGGAGCCCGTGAGCATATTGCTGTTCGGTGAGCCCGGCACGGGGAAGACTGAATTCGCCCGCACGCTAGCGTCCGAGGCGGGAAGCGGCGCAATCTTTGCAGGGCTCAGCGATGACTTCGGCAACGAGCCTACTCGTGCCGAGCGACTGGATCATCTCATGATTTTGCGGGCCATTTGCCGTCATCGCCGGGACAGGGTTATTGTGGTCGACGAAGCCGACGATGTCTTGATGATGAGCGAGCGCAAAGGCAGTTCGAAGCAGTGGATCAACCGTCTCGTCGAGGCTCCGCAGGTTACCACAATCTGGATCGTCAATCAGCGCTCGCGCCTTGATCCGGCCGTCTTGCGGCGCATGACCCTTGCTATTGGCTTCGATCGACCGCGTTTCGCAGTGCGAGAGCGCATTGCCAAAAGGTCCGCCGAAGCCGCCCTTGTTTCACTTAGCGCTGCTGAACTACGTGAAATTGCCAGCCTTAAAGCGCCTCCTGCAGTCGTCGCTGCAGGCCTAAAGGCAGCTCACCTGGCCTGTGGCGGGGCGGATGTCGCGAAGACAGCAATTCACAGCGTGATGCGTGTGCTCGGGCAGTCCTGCGCGCCCGATGTTCCCGGAAATTCAGTTTATGACCCGAAGCTATCGCGCGCGGACACGGATTTAACTCGATTGGTCGAGCGCCTTGCCGCCTCACCAGACCGCCGCTGGAGCCTCTTGCTGTCCGGGCCTTCAGGTACTGGCAAGTCGGCCTTTGCACGGCACCTCGCCGAGATCATGGGACTAGAGATTGAAGAGCAGCGGTGCTCTGACTTGTTGAGCCCCTATGTCGGCGAGACCGAACAGAACATCGCCGAAGCTTTTGCCAGGGCAGCGGAACGCGGCGCGATGCTATTAATCGATGAGGCCGATAGCTTCCTTTACCGCCGTGAATCCGGTCAACGAAGCTGGGAAGTGAGCCAGGTAAATGAGATGCTGGTGCAGCTCGAACATCTTCGCACGCCCTTCATAGCAACTACCAACTTGGCGGATAATCTCGACCCGGCAACGCAGCGCCGATTCACGATGCGCGCCACCTTCAAGGCAATGGCTCCGTCTCAAGCGCGCACGCTTTTTAAAGCCCACTTCGAGCTCGAATGGCCAGCAGATTGGCCGGTGCATGAAGGGCAGACTCCGGGGGACTTTGCCGTGATTGCGCACCGAGCCAAGTTGCTGTCGGAACGTGATCCGGTCGTTCTGCTCGGCTGGCTTCGTGACGAGATTGATTTTCGCGGAGAGCAGAATCGCGGGACAATGGGGTTTCAAGTGCCGGACGCAATCGGCGCTCGAACGATCGTCAAACCGGTTGAGCAGAAGGCCGCGTGAGCACTGCCAGCCCGTCATCAAATTTGAAGAGCTCGAGTGATGAATGATCCGTAAACTCAAATCGACCCCACTTTTCATTTAGCCTATCCTGGATATACAATCGAACGTTCGGTAGTATTTGGACCAACTACCTTGCACGACCTGTCTTGCGCACTGTTTCGAAGCCTTCTGGAGCCGGAGGGCAAATGGCCCTTAACCATCGTTGTGGTGGTCAGGACATGAGGCTTGTAACTTGGAATTGTAATGGCGCCCTTGGGCGCAAGTTTTTGCGTCTTGACGCCCTTGATACCGACATTTTGGTTGTTCAGGAGTGTGAAGATCCAGCCCAGTCGTCGGAAGACTATCAACTCTGGGCGAGTGACTACCGCGAGTGAGGTATTCTGGCTGTGCGGCAAGCTGAACAAGATAGACGCCATCCAGGCCAGGTCGTGCTTCGGAGCTTGGCGTATCGGGATAGCTGAGGTAGCAAACGTAGCCGCGCATCGTACAAGACAATATCCAGTTAGTTCAGATAGTTCGGCCCATCTGTCATCAAACCGCGTGGGGGCCTCGATGGGGGCTTAGACTCAGATATCTGTTATTAAATATCTGAAAAGAAGTTGGATGTTGATTTCATGCGAGTCCTCTTCTGGGCACCATCGCTTCTCAAAGCACTGAAAACTCAGGGAAATCGTCGCAAGAACGGGCCCCTGAGCGTGTTCGCTACACGCCGGTGTTACACAAAGATGATGACGAAGGTGGCGTGGAGGCACGGTGCGGGGTGATGTTTCGACAGACGCTTGGGCTTGGTCGTTCTGGCCAGCATCCCCGACGAATAGACGACAGGAAAGGCTTGCCCTTGCCAAAACGCACTATTACCGATGAGGAAATCGGCCTGATCAAAGCCATGCTCCGCATGGGGATGAAAAACAAGGACATCCAGTTCTACTTCAACCGGCAGGACCGCGCGGTCAATTCGGGGCGGATCAGCGGCATCCGGGATCGTAGCTATGGTAGCGTGGTCGCTGGTGCGAGCGAGGACGAAGCCAAGGCATTCATGGCCAGCTTCACTGCTTCGAGCATCGTGTCGCCATTATTTGTCGCGCCCTCGACAGCGCCGGAGCCTTACGATCCGATGGATGATAAAGTTCTCCGCACCTTCTTCGCGAAGGGCGGTGATGGAAGCTGGCGGTGTTCAGCCGGTGAAACCGACGAGTTCGAGTGCAAGGAAAACTTCAATCTCAGGGGCTTCGGTAAGCCTCTGAAGACCATGGCGGGCTTCGCCAACAATCGCGGTGGCTACCTATTTTTCGGCGTCAAGGACAAGCCAGACGGCTTTGCTGTTTGCGGCCTCAAGGATGATCGCTTCACCGAAACCGACCAAAATAAGTTCAGCCAGACCATCCGCACGGCGCTCGAACCGACGCCCCGTTTTCGTATCGCTACGCTCAAGCTCGATACTCTGATCGTAGGTGTGATCCACGTCGAAGCACATAATTCCAAGCCGGTCATCGCAGGTAAGACTGAAGGCGACCTGATCGAGGGGTTCATCTATTATCGTTACCCCGGCGAGACGCGGCCCATCTGTTATGCCGACCTTCGGTCAATCCTTGACGAGCGCGATCGTCAAAGCCGCGAGTCCATCCTGCCGATGGTGCAGCGCTTACTTGAGCTTGGTCCGAAGGACGCGATGGTCGCCAATCTGGCAGATGGTCAACTTGAGGGAGGGCAGCGTCCGATCCTGATCGACCCGGTTTCGTTGGAGCAAATCAAGTTCATCCGCGAGGGCGCATTCGATGAAGTGAACGGAGCGCCAACGCTTCGTGTCATAGGGGACGCCCAGACAGTCCCCGCCGAGATAATGTCGCCGGTTAGAACAGTCCGCGAAGAAGTGACGGTCGATGCCATTCTGCGCAATTTTATCGATCGGACCCCGGTCGAGCAGCCGTTGTCCTATTTCAAACAGGTCAGTCATGAGCAAGCTTACACACTGCCGATCTTTTATTATCTTCACTCGGCGGGCCTCTCCCGCAAAGAGGCAGCGGCTACCCTCCGCACTTACAAGAACGCTCGGGAAAGCTCACGGATACGGCACTCGATCTGGCTGTAGACCGGCTCTACCGCGCCGCGCCCTTCGCCAGCGACCGTGACCGGGTGGAGCATCTGTTCGGGCGCTATGAAGCGCTGGTCAATCCGTTGGGGCATGAGGCGGTGAAGCAGAACCGGCGGGTCAATCGCAAGCGGGTTTCGGCTAGCTAGCCTGATTGGGCCTGTGCCCCTCCACCAGCAGAGCTGGTCCCCCTCCCCGGAACGGGGAGGAATTCTGCCGAGTCGCGGCCCTTCTACCTGCTCCCACGCAGCCAATGCTGCATCGCAGCACGCGTAACCCGCTCGTTTATCCCTAAAATCCCCCGTTTCACCGAATCCAGTGTGCAACTGCGGAACGATGTGTCACTCTCTGCATTGGAGGAGCAGTGCCGCGCTTTACGGGGTGACCGATGTTCCAGGATTCCAATCTGACTTTTGAACCGGTGAAGGAAGCCAGCGCTTCCGTCATTCCGCTGTTTTCGGCCCGCGTCTGGTCGGCGCAGCAGGACCGGGCAGCGTTGCGGGTGGCGCTGATCGGGACCTATGTTCCGCGCAAGTGCGGGATCGCGACCTTTACCTGCGACGTGGTGAGCCAGCTGGGCGCGCATGAAGCGGATGTAGTGGCCAGCGTCTATGCG
>JANXUP010000062.1 GCA_025356175.1 Sphingomonadaceae bacterium
CCAGCGGATCGCTTCTTCGACAATCCCTGAAACGAGGCTGCGATCGGCTTTGACCTTGGCGAATTGTTCGGGATCGCGCGCCAGTGCGAGCATCGCTCCGGCCGTGCTGGCGCTGGTGGTATCGTGCCCGGCGGCGGCGATGATGATGTAGTACCCCGCCAGATCGCGCGGGGTCAGCGGCTGCCCGTCGATTTGTCCGTTGGCGAGGATCGAGGCGACATCGGCAGTCGGATTGGCCCGGCGCAGCGCGGCGAGGCCTGCGAAATAGGCCTCGAAATCCTTGACCGCACCGGTCACGATTTGCAGGATTTGCTCAGGGCTAAGGCTGGCGAGCCCTGACTTGTTGAGGTCTTCATCCTGTCCGCCGAACATCTGCTGGGTCAGGAACAGCATCCGCGGTTCGTCCTCCTCGGGCACACCGAGGATCTGCATCACCACGTGGAGCGGATAGGGCGCCGACACTAACTGTACGAAGTCAGCTTCCGGCCCAGCGGATATGAGCTTGTCGACCGTGCGCGCCGCCAGTTCGCGGATCGCAGCCTCGATGCTGCGCAGGTTCTTGGGCATGAACCAGTCCTGCGTCAGCCGCCGCAGCTTGGGGTGCTTGGGCGCGTCGAGCACCACGAGGCTGCTGACCAGGTTGGGGCTCTCTTCGCCCTGCTGCGCGGTAACCTGACGTGCGAAGTCCTCACCGGTCTTGTTGGTGAACACGGTTGCGCGCGGGGCGTTGAGGAAGCCCGCGTTGTCCTTGCTGATCTGCATCACCGCATCGTAACCAGTGACCAGCCAGAACGGATCGTGATCGCCGGTCGGGCTTTCGATTCTGGTCAGCGGGCTTTCACTGCGCAGCCGGTCGAACACATCGAGCAGCGGGTCCCACGCGGCGTAGCTGGCGGGGTCGATCACCGCGATCGCGTCGGCGGGGGAGGCGGTCGGTGCAGTGACAGTGGCCATGGCAGTCAGGCTCCGGTCTGGACGGCGTCGTAGGCCGCCTTGTATTCATCGCGCAGGTGGCGCTTGTAGAGCTTGCCGGTCAGTTCGCGCGGCAATTCGGCACGGAAGTCGATCTGGCGCGGCATCTTCACCCGGCTCAATTGCGGGGCGAGGTAGGCGGTAAGTTCTTCGGCGAAGGCAGGCCCGGCGTCAGCCATGTCCATCGGCTGGACCACTGCGACGACCTTTTCGCCCATATCGGGATCGGGCGCCCCGATCACTGCGGCGTCGGCCACCTTGGGGTGCAGGACCAGCAGGTTCTCGATCTCCTGCGGATAGATGTTGACCCCGCCCGAGATGATCATGAAGCTCTTGCGGTCGGTCAGGAACAGGTAGCCGTCCTTGTCCTGGTAGCCGACATCGCCCAGGCTCGACCAGCCGTGCTTGTTCTTGCTGTCGGCGGTCTTGGCCGGGTCATTGTGGTATTCGAACGGGGTCATGCCCGCGGTCGGCTCGAAGAAGATCTGCCCCTCGGTGCCGCGCGGCACTTCGTCGCCCTCCTCGTCGCAGACATGCAGGATGCCCGACAGCGCCTTGCCGACCGAGCCGGGGTGATCGAGCCATTCGTGGCTGGTGATGAAGGTCGATCCGTTGCCTTCGGTCCCGGCGTAGTATTCGTAGAGCACCGGGCCCCACCATTCGATCATCGCCTGCTTGATCGGCACCGGACACGGCGCGGCGGCGTGGATCGCGCATTTGAGGCTGGAAACGTCGTACTTGGCGCGGGTCTCGTCGGGCAGCTTGAGCATGCGGATGAAATGGGTCGGCACGAACTGGCTGTCGGTGATCTTGTACTTCTGGATGGTGGCGAGCGCGGCTTCGGGATCGAACCGTTCCATCACCACCACGGTGCCGCCGATCTTGTGCACGGTCATCGACCAGCGCAGCGGCGCGGCGTGGTAAAGCGGCGCGGGCGAGAGATAGACCGCGTTCTCGCCAATCCCGTAAGCCATCATCGCCAGCTGGACGAGGACGTTGGTCTGGTCGATCGCCGGGTCTTCGGGCAGCGGGATCTTGACCCCCTTGGGCCGCCCGGTGGTGCC
>JANXUP010000011.1 GCA_025356175.1 Sphingomonadaceae bacterium
GCGGATCTACAACGGCGTCCCCGGCAGTTATCATTCGGGGCTCGACATCGCGACCGGAGCAAGCGGCACGCCGTTTGTGGCACCGGCCGACGGGATTGTGACCCTGGCCGCGCAAAGCCCGTTCAGCCTTGAAGGCAAGCTCTTGATGATCGACCACGGGATGGGGCTGAACAGCGCCTTCCTGCATTGTTCGAGCCACGCGGTGACGGTGGGCGACGTGGTCCGTCAGGGGCAATACATCGCCAATATCGGCAAGACCGGCCGCGCCACCGGACCGCATCTGCACTGGTCGATCAAATGGCGCGTTTGCCGGCTCGATCCACTGTTGTTCGTCAGCGGGTAAGCCCGGCGGGCGCCTTCACTTCACGCGCCGCACCCTGATCGGGGCCTGGCGGTTCACGCTGGCCTTGAACCCGCCCATCGACGCGCGGCTGATCACGATGGCGTTACCCTTGCGCGGATCGAGCGGGAGCACCTCGGTGTCGATCTGATCCCAGACCGATCCATCGGCCAGGGTGATCCGCCAGCGCCCGTAATCGTATTGGGCCGCGTTCTCGACGGTGCCAGTTATTTCCTTGATGTCGCTCTCGCCGCCGCTGCCGAACAGCTTGATCTTGGGCAGGCTCAAACCGAACAGCCCCTTTTTCGCTTCCTGCATCGAAGCGCGGTCAAACATGACGATGTCGCCGCGCTGCTCGGCGACTTGCAGTTTCTGCGAGCGTTCGTCAAAGCAGGCCAGGCGCTGCGCCGGGTCAAGCAAGGCCCGGCATTCGACCAGGCGCGTGTACGCCTCGGGCGGCGTGTTCTGATCGGCATGGGTGTCCTTGGCGAGCAGCGGCCCGCCCGCCAGCGCCGCGGCTGCCAGGACAAGCCCAAACCGCCATCCGGCATCCTTCATCCGGTACGCCCGGCGACTGTCTGACTTCATCCGAACTCTCCTAAAATGGCACACTTTCGTCGCAATACAGTGGTGTGGCAATATAGCTACAGCTCGCGAAATAATATGTCGCGCCGCCCAGCGCCGGGTTTACACCGCCAGTGATGACAGGCAGTCCGGTAATCATCTGGTGTTTCGCGGCCCATGGACCGTCCATGCCAGCTTAGACCCAGCAGGCCAAATCCGGTCTGCGTATCAAATCGGGGACTGTACAAAAATGACTAAATTTTCGATGCTTAAGGCGAGCGTTGCTCCCCTTGCACTCGGCCTGACACTGGCCTCATCGCCCGCTTTCGCGCAAGCCGCCGCGCCTCAGGCTGCTGACGAAGCGCCTGCCAAGGACATCGTTGTCACCGGCTCGCGCATCTCCAATCCGAACCTGACCTCGGTCAGCCCCGTCACCGTGGTGACCGCAGCTGAAGTGAAAAGCCAGGGCGTAACCCGCGTTGAAGACTTGCTGAACTCGCTGCCGCAGGTGTTCGCGAACGAAGGTTCGACCGATTCCAACGGCGCTTCGGGTATCGCGACAGTCGATCTTCGCGACCTCGGCCCGGTTCGCACCCTCGTGCTGATCAACGGCCGCCGCCTGGGCAATGGCGACCCGACCGATCCGGTTGCCGATCTCAACTTCATTCCCGGCTCGCTGATCCAGCGCGTTGACGTGCTCACCGGTGGTGCTTCGGCGACCTATGGTTCGGACGCGCTCGCAGGCGTCGTCAACTTTATCCTCAAGAAGGATTTCGAAGGCGTCGAGCTCGACTCGCAGTATTCGTTCTACAACCACGTGAACGATTTCCACTCGACCAACTACGACGCCGCACTCGGCCGTCGTGGTTACGTGCCGCCGCGCGGTAACACCACCGGCGGTGCCACCAAGAACGTCTCGCTGACGCTCGGCGCCGGCTTCGACGATGGCCGCGGCCACGTCACTGCCTACGCCGGCTGGCGCCAGGTGAACGCGGTTACCCAGGGCGACCGAGACTTCAGCTACTGCGGCTATACTGCTTCGAGCAGCGGCAGTTGCGGTGGTTCGTCGACTTCGGTCAATGGCCGTTTCCGTCGGACCACCAACGTCGGCATCGGCTCGACCCCGGTTTATGCTCCGACCGGTTCGAGCTTCACGCTTGACCCGGCGACCAACAGCACGACCCGCGCCTTCCGCACCTACAGCTCGTCGCGTGATGGGTTCAACTTCAACCCGTACAACTACTTCCAGCGTCCGGATGAACGCTACACGTTCGGCGCCTTTGCCGACTACGAGATCAATGATCACTTCAAGCCCTATCTTGAAGTCATGTTCATGGACGATCACACCCGCGCGCAGATCGCACCTTCGGGCGCGTTCTTCGGCACCGACTTCCAGATCAACTGCAACAATCCGCTGATGTCGGCCGCGCAGCAGACCACACTCTGCGGTGCCAACGCCGGTACGCCGACCCTCCAGTCGCTCTACATCGGTCGCCGCAACGTCGAAGGCGCTGGCCGTACCGACGACCTGCGCCACGTCGATTACCGCGTCGTGGCCGGCATGAAGGGCGACATCGACCAGGCGTGGTCGTATGACGTTTATGGATCACTGTGGCGCGCCGAACTGACCGAGCGTTACGAGAATGACTTCTCGCGCCGCAAGATCAACAACGCTCTTAACGTCGTCACCGATCCGACGACCTTGCAACCGGTCTGCGCTGCGAAGCTCAACGGCACCGACACGCTGTGCGTTCCCTGGAACATCTTCACACTGGGCGGCGTGACCCCTGCTGCGGCAGCTTATCTAGCCACCCCGGGCTTCCGCCAGGGTCAGTCGACCGAATACATTGCTTCGGCAACGGTGTCGGGCGATCTTGGCAAGTACGGCATTCAGTCGCCGGCTGCCGACGCGGGCTTCCAGGTCGCGCTAGGTGTCGAATACCGCAAGGAACGCACCGAACTGACCAACGACATCGAGTTCTCGACCGGCGACCTTGCCGGCCAGGGCACTCCGTTCGGCGTTCGTGACATCAACGCAGGCTACAGCGTCAAGGAAGAGTTCATCGAAGCTTCGATGCCGCTCGTAACGGACAAACCGGGGATCGAAACCCTCGGCGTCACTGCCGCTTACCGTCATTCGGACTACAGCCTTGTTGGCCAGACCGACACTTACAAGGTGCAGCTCGAATATGCTCCGGTGAAGCAGGTTCGCTTCCGTGCCAGCTACAACCGCGCCGTTCGCGCGCCGAACAATCTCGAATTGTTCAGCTCGCCGAACATTGGGCTGTTTGCGGGTAGCGATCCTTGCGCCGGGGCTGCCCCGACCGCAACGCTTGCGGCTTGCCAGCGGACCGGTGTGACGCTTGCACAGTATGGCCTGATCGACAAGAACCCGGCGAACCAGTACGACCAGCAGGTTGCGGGTAATGCCGGTCTCACACCTGAAATTGGCAAGACCTGGACGGTTGGTGCGGTAATCAGCCCGCTGCGCAACCTGAACTTCACCGTCGACGCCTATGACATCAAGATTTCCAAGGAAATCTCGAGCTACGGCGCCAACTTCATCCTCTCGCAGTGCATTGCCGGTGTGAATACCGCAACCTTCTGCCCGCTGATCCATCGTTCGGTCGGCAGTGGTTCACTGTGGTACGGCAATGGGTTCGTGTCGAATGGCACGCTGAACCTGGGCGAAGTCCACACCCGCGGTATCGATGTCTCCGCGCTCTACAAGATGGAGCTGGGTTCGTCGTCGCTGACCTTCGACATGGTTGGTACCTACCTCGACAAGTTCGACACCACCCGGATCGCGGGCGGTGCGGTCGATAGCTGCGCTGGTCTGTTCGGGGCACGCGCATGCGGTACCCCGCTGCCCAAGTGGCGCCACAAGCTGCGCGTAACCTACGCGCTGGCGAATGGCCTGAGCGTTTCGGGTGCATGGCGCTTCTTCAACGGCGTGACCAACGATGATCTGGGCAACGTTCCGGCTGAAGTCGAGAAGATC
>JANXUP010000081.1 GCA_025356175.1 Sphingomonadaceae bacterium
CCATTTTTGCCGAAGGGCACAAATGGGGAGGTGGATCGCCGCAGGCGAGACGGAGGGGTATCGACGCTCGCCCAGAAACCCCTCCGTCAGCCGATTCGCGGCTGCCACCTCCCCATTTGGCTACGCAAAATGGAGAGGATCAAGTGGCCGAATACGGCGCCGCCTCGCCCGCAAAAGCCCCGAACAGCGGGTTCCATTTGGTTACAATGAGCTCTTCGATCAAGCCCTCGATCGCGAACGGATCGGCGGCGATCAGCGCGTCGAGCTCGGCGCGGGTCTCGACCGTGAACAGCAGCAGCCCTGCCCGCAGCGCACCACCCACCACCGGACCTGAGGCGCGCAGTTTGCCCGTCGCAATCAAACCATTGAGATACTCGACATGCGGCATCACATGCTCGCCCCAGCCCGGACCATCGGGGTGGCTCATGGTCACGACAAAGAATTTCACGCCGCAACTCCCCGCACAAACAAACTTGCCAGCTCGACGTGCGTCGACCAGCGGAATTGGCCAACCGGGCGCAGTTGTATCAGACGATACCCCGCGTCGACCAAAGTCCGCGCATCCTTCGCCCAGCTCGATGGATTGCAGCTGATGTAGACTACTTTGGCGACCGTACTGCCAGCCAGCCGCTCGATCTGGTCGCGAGCACCGGCGCGCGGAGGATCGAGCACCACGGCGTCGAAGCGGTCGAGCTCTTCGGCCAGCAGCGGGTTGCGAAACAGGTCGCGGTGGAGCGAATGGATGGGCAATTGCGCCCGTCCCGCTGCACTTTTGCACGCATTGTGCGCATCGCGCGCGGCCTCGACGGCGAGGACTTTGCTGCCCTGCCCGGCCAGCGCGAATGAAAATGTACCCAGCCCCGCGAACAGATCGGCCACGCTGCCCGCGCCTGCCAGCCACTCGGTTACCGCGCCGACCAGCGCCCGCTCACCATCAAGTGTCGCCTGAAGGAAGCTGCCCGGCGGAAACGGAACCGATATTCCAGATAGCGAGACGGTAACCGGCTCAGGCTCCCACACCGCCTCGGGCCCATAGCCCTGATCGAGCGCCAACCGCGCCAGGCTATGCGCGCGCGCGAAATCGAGCAGCGCTTCGGTGGGCCCGAGGCCATCGATGGTCAGGCCCTTGATGCACAGGTCGATGCCCTGATCGGTCAAGGCCAGATCCACATCGGCAGCCAGCTTGGCATGCGCATGCCGGCCCTTGCCTTGCCCCTTGCCTGTGCCAACCGCGATCAGCAGCTTGCGCAGCGGGGTCAACAGCGCCACGAATTCGGGCAGCATCACCGGGCATTCGACCAGCTCGACCAGCCGGTGCGATTTCGCCTCGTGGTAGCCGATCACCACTCGCCCTTGCGAGCTTTCGGCGCGCAGCGACGCGCGGCGGCGCGAGGCGGGCGGCGACAAGTGTGGCGGCGCGATCAACTCCGCACCTAGCTCCTGCGAGGCCGAGGCATTGCTGACCCGCGCGGAGACGAACTGCGCCAGGCTCTGCTCGTCGAGCTGCTGCAACTGGCACCCGCCGCAGCGCCCGAAGTGGCGGCACGGCGGGGTGACGTGGTGCGGCCCGAGCTTAAGGCTGCCATCGGCCAGCAGCAGGTCGCCCGGCGCAGCTCCCCAGGCGAACCTCCCCGAGGCGGTGATGCCGTCGCCCTTGGCGGCGATGCGGATGATTTCTTCGGCTTGGTCAGTCACAGCGTGGCCGCGTAGGCGGCCTTGATGCTCCCGGCAAGTTCGCTCGCGGTAAAGGCCGGCCCGGCGAGCCGCGCTGCCTCACCGTGAAGCCATACCCCGTCACAAGCGGCGACAAATGGATCAGCGCCGCTCGCGAGCCGGCTGGCGATGGTTCCGGCCAGCACATCGCCGGTCCCCGCGGTGGACAGCCAGCTTGATGCACGCGAAAACAATGCGATCCGGCCATCGGGCGCAGCGACCACACTGTCTGGCCCCTTAGCGACCACGACCGCCCCGCAGGCATTGGCGAGGGCGAGCGCGCGATCGAATTTGCTGCCGTCGTCGCTGCACCCAAAGACAGCTTCTAGCGCTTTCAATTCGCCCTCATGCGGTGTGACAATCAAGGGCGCACTGTGCTCCGCCAGCATGCCAGGCGCGAGCAGCATCAGTGCATCGGCATCGAGCACCGTCGGTTTCTGCTCTGCCAGGGCCAGCGTCAACGCCTCGCGTGCGGCGGCTTCCCGGCCCAATCCCGGCCCGATCAACAGCGCATTGAAGCGTTTGTCATTGAGGCTCTCAACCAACGGTCGCGCGTCATGGACCAGATCGGCGGGCGTCGTGCCACCCTCCCCCAGCAATTTGACATAGCCCGCACCGGCGTGCTGCGCCGCCCGCGCGGCAAGGATTGCCGCACCGGGCATTGCGCCGCTGGCAACCCCCAACAAGCCACGGGTGTACTTGTGCGCGTCCATGGCAGGAGGAGTTAGCTGAGGCCGGGCAATGACTTGCGCGGCACACGCCTGCGCCGCAATGCCGATCGGGACCAGCCGGACGTGACCCATCCCCGCCGCTGCTGGCATCAAGAAATGGGCGAATTTCCAAGCGCCGAGGGCCAGCGTCAGGTCGAACACGGGCAACCCGTCGTTGAGCACCGCGCCGCTGTCGCTGTCGATCCCGCTCGGCAGGTCGATCGCGATGCGTTGGTGGTGCGTCGCCGCAAGGCGCGTGAGGAGTGCCAGATGCTCTTTATCTAGGGGCCGGGTCAGGCCGGTGCCGAACAGGCAATCGACCAGCACCTCGCCATGCACGGCTGCCGATGCGTCAAGCACGTCCCCCTTGAACAGCGTCCGCGCATTTCGTGCCGCATCGGTGGCAGGTTCGGCCGCAGCAACCACCGTCACAGCCCCGCCAAGCTCGCGCAACGCCTGGGCAATCACATAGCCATCGCCGCCGTTGTTGCCGGGGCCGCACAGTACGGTTACGCTGCGCCCTGCGGCCATGCGCCAGACCCACTCCGCCGCGCCGCGGCCGGCACGCTGCATCAGTTCGTCGACTGAAGTTCCGGCCTCGATCAGCCCCTGCTCGGCGGTGCGCATCTGCGCCGCAGTCAGGATCTGATCAGGATTTTCCGGCACTGGTCCGGGCCGGAATGACAAATCGGTCCTGGCCGAGGATCACCTCGAAACGGCCCTCTTTCAGCGCAGACTTGGTCTGGTCGGCGCCATCGGCAGCGAGCAGCTGCTGGCCGTCCTTGCTCACTTCGAAGCGATGAAAGGCGCCGTCGGGCAACCGCACCACGATGACTTGCGTGCCATCAGCCTCGCTGCGTTCAACCGTGCAATCGGGCCTGAACTGCAGCGATCCGCCAAGCGCGCAAGCGATGCTTTCACCGTCCTCCGCCTTCGTACCGACGCCGCCTTTGCTGCAAGCGGCGAGCAGGAGAATTGGGCCGAGGCAGCGCGCGGCCTGCGACAGGCTCAGGCTGAGCGGAAGTTGGGTTCGATCAAAATCAAAAGCCCGCTCAGGCTGAGCTTGTCGAAGCCCGCGCACCGACGTTCGCCCAACCATCACTTCATCCTCAGCTGGGTCACATCGCGGACCGCACCGCGCGCGGCGCTGGTGGTCATTGCCGCATAGGCCTTGAGCGCGACCGAAATCTTGCGCGGGCGCGCTGCGACCGGGAGCCAGCCTTTGGCTTCCTGCGCGGCGCGGCGATGGGCCAGTTCCTCGTCGCTGACGTCGAGGTGAATCGTGCGACCCGGAATATCGATCTCGATCCGGTCGCCCGGCTGCACCAGTCCGATCGTTCCGCCGTCAGCGGCTTCGGGCGAGACGTGTCCGATCGACAGCCCCGAAGTGCCGCCCGAAAACCGCCCGTCGGTGAGCAAGGCGCAGGCCGCACCCAATCCCTTCGATTTGAGGTAGCTGGTCGGGTAAAGCATTTCCTGCATGCCCGGCCCGCCTTTGGGCCCTTCGTAGCGGATCACCACCACGTCGCCGGCAACCACCTGCCCGGTCAGCACTGCGGCAACCGCGTCGTCCTGGCTCTCGTAGACCTTGGCTGGCCCCGCGAACTTTAGGATGCTCTCATCCACCCCGGCGGTTTTCACGATGCAGCCTTCGCTGGCGATGTTGCCGTAGAGTACCGCGAGCCCGCCGTCGTGGCTGAAGGCGTGGGCCTTGCTGCGGATCACGCCATTCTCGCGGTCGAGATCGAGTTCGTCCCAGCGGCGGCTCTGGCTGAACGCGGTCTGGGTGGGTACGCCCCCGGGCGCGGCCTTGAAGAAGGTCTGCACGCTCTCAGAATTGGTCTGTTTGATATCCCACCGGCTCAGCGCTTCGCCCATCGAGCGGCTGTGGACCGTCGGAAGGTCGGTGTGGAGCAGTTCGGCACGCGCCAGTTCGCCCAGGATCGCGGGGATCCCGCCAGCGCGGTGGACGTCTTCCATATGGACGTCGCTCTTGGCCGGGGCGACCTTGGTCAGGCACGGCACCTTGCGGCTGAGCCGGTCGATATCGCGCATGGTGAAATCGATTTCGGCTTCGTGCGCGGCGGCGAGCAGGTGGAGCACGGTGTTGGTCGATCCGCCCATCGCAATATCGAGGCTCATCGCGTTTTCGAACGCGGCGAAGCAGGCGATATTGCGCGGCAAGGCGCTTGCATCGTCCTGCTCATAATAGCGGCGGCACAAGTCGACCACCAGCCGCCCGGCTTCGAGGAACAGACCCTTGCGATCGGAGTGCGTGGCGAGCTGCGAGCCATTGCCGGGCAGCGAGAGTCCCAGCGCTTCGGTCAGGCAATTCATCGAATTGGCGGTGAACATCCCGCTGCATGAGCCGCAGGTCGGGCAAGCGGCCTTTTCGATCGCCTCAACATCTTCATCCGAAATCCGCTCATCCGCGGCGGCGACCATCGCATCGACGAGATCGAGCGCCACTTCCTTGCCGTTCAGCACCACCTTGCCCGCCTCCATCGGCCCGCCCGAGACGAACACCACCGGAATGTTGATCCGCAGCGCCGCCATCAGCATCCCCGGCGTGATCTTGTCGCAATTGGAGATGCAGACCATCGCATCGGCGCAGTGGGCGTTGACCATGTATTCGACGCTGTCGGCAATCAGTTCGCGGCTCGGCAGCGAATAGAGCATCCCGTCGTGGCCCATCGCGATCCCGTCATCGACCGCGATGGTGTTAAACTCCTTGGCCACGCCCCCCGCCGCCTCAATCTCGCGCGCGACCATTTGCCCCAGGTCTTTCAAGTGAACATGCCCCGGCACGAACTGGGTAAAGCTGTTGACCACCGCGATGATCGGCTTGCCGAAATCACCGTCCTTCATCCCCGTCGCGCGCCACAGCCCGCGAGCACCGGCCATGTTGCGGCCATGAGTGGACGTGCGTGAGCGATAGGCGGGCAT
>JANXUP010000121.1 GCA_025356175.1 Sphingomonadaceae bacterium
TTCCACGGCACTGATGTGCACGAAGTTGTCAGGTGCGCCATCGTCCGGTGCAATGAAGCCATAACCCTTGTCGGTATTGAAGAATTTAACGGTGCCCACGGGCATAATCTGTTCCTTTCACGGATATCAGAATGATCCGCAGGCACTGTGCCGGCGGAGCAGGAGGCGTGAATAGGAGAGAAAGGGTGCCGAAGCGCCCAAAGTCCCGTCTCAAGCGACGTAGCGGCGCTCCCTTACGCTCATTCGAGCCTTTCAGCAAGGCCAGTGATCGGAACCTTGGCGAAAGCGGCGCGTTTGCCCGTCTATGCTGAAGGTTTGTCAGGCATTGGAGTATCGACAGGAAATGGCTTCACAGCACAGTGCGGGCAAGCGCGGCATCACCCGGAAACGTGCCGGCAAGCACTGGCGCTACTTCGATCCGCGCGGGCGCAAGATCGTCAAGCCCGAGGAAATCGGCCGGCTTGACCGGATCGGCTTGCCCCCGGCCTATATCGATTGCTGGCTCAGTCCGGACCCTGACAGTCCGATCCAGGGCATCGGCTACGACGCGCGCGGACGGCGGCAATATCGCTACCATCCTGACTTCCGGGCCGAGCAGGAAGCCGACAAGTTCGACCGCTGCATCGAATTTGGGCGAAGCCTGCCGCGTCTTCGGGCTGCGGTGGAGCGCGATCTAGCCGGTAATCCATCCGAAAAGACCACGGTCATTGCCGCAGTGATCCGCGTGCTCGATGAATGCCGCATCCGCGTCGGCAACCTGGCCTACGCCCGCGCCAACAAGAGCTTCGGGGCGACGACCCTGCTGCGCCGACACATGACGCTGGAGCGGAATCGGATTGCTTTCGCTTTCAAAGGCAAGGCCGGTAAACAGCAGAATGTCGAAGTGCATGACAGGCGGGTGGTCAAGATCGTCCGCGCACTTGACAAGCTGCCCGGCCAGGCGGTGTTTCAGTACCGCTGCCCCGATGGCTCGATCAGCGCGGTGACCCCGGGCGATATCAACGGCTATATCCAAGACAAGATCGGGCCGAACTTTTCGGCGAAGTTTTTCCGCACCTGGCACGCATCGGCGGGAGCGCTGGGCGAGGCAATGCGGCTGGTCCGCCGCGGACGGCAGCCGACCGTCAAAGACCTGGCTGAACCGGTCGCCGCCGATCTGGGCAACACCCCCGCAATCGCGCGCAAAAGCTACATTCATCCCGATGTCCTGGAGGTCGCGACCAACGGAGCGGTACCTGCCGCACCCCGTCCGAGCAAATGGCTCGACCCAGAAGAGAAAGCACTGCTGGCACTGCACGACGATTGAGCAGCGCAGCGGGGGTCTGGAACCAAATCGCCGGACCAGTCGTTACTCAGCCATACAACAGGAGAAAGACTATGGGTTTGATTATCACTTTGATCGTCGGCGGCGTGATCGGTTGGCTTGCCAGCATCGTCATGCGTACCGATGGACAGCAGGGGATCGTCCTCAACGTGGTTGTCGGCATCGTCGGCGCAGTTCTGGCCGGTTACGTCATCACCCCGTTCATCGGCGGTGCTCCGATCACCAGCGGCGCGCTCGACATTCGCTCGCTGATCTCGTCGTTCCTTGGCGCGGTTGTCTTGCTGGCGATCGTCAACATGGTGCGTCGCGGTTCAGCGCGGTAATCGCCGAGAAGTTTATCGCACCCGGTTCAATCAACGGCATCCTCCTCCCGGGATTGTCCTACGGCAGGCTTTGTGCCCCCGCACCTAGCCGACCGAGTGTAGCTTACCCGTCAGGGTAAGAAATCAAAGCGGTCGCTTCGGCGACCGCTTTTTTTGGCCAATCGCAGCCAAGACAGGTAACCTTGCCCCATGCCGGCCACTTGGATCGAACCCCGCCCCAATGGCATCTACGTTGCGCCTGCCGACGTGTGGATCGACCCCGCCGCTCCGCAACCCAACGCAGTGATCACCCACGGCCATGCCGACCATGCCCGAAGCGGCCACGGCCAGGTCTGGGCGACACCAGAAACTCTGGCAATCATGGCCCTGCGTTACGGCACCGCCGACGGGACCGCGCTGGCATATGGCGACGGGTTCGAACGCGGCGGCGTGCACTTCAGCCTGCATCCGGCGGGGCATGTGCTTGGGTCTGCCCAGATCCTGCTGGAATATGGCGGCGAACGGGTGGTCGTCAGCGGCGATTATAAGCGCCGGGCCGATCCCACGTGCACGCCGTTCGAACCGGTTGCCTGCGATGTCTTCATCACCGAGGCCACGTTCGGCCTGCCGGTCTTCCGCCATCCTCCGCTCGCAGAAGAGATCGCCAAGCTCCTCGCCCGGCGCGCGGCCGAGCCAGACCGCTGCATCCTGGTCGGCGCTTATGCGCTGGGCAAGGCGCAACGGATGATCGCCGTACTGCGCCGCGCGGGCTGGAATGAGCCGATCTTCATCCACGGCGCGCTGGAGCGCATGTGTCAGCTGTACGAAGACTTCGGCGTCGATCTGGGCGAACTGCGGTTGGTTTCGGCGACCACGCGCGAAGACATGCGGGGGGCGATCGTGTTGTGCCCGCCCAGCGCGCTGACCGATACCTGGAGCAGGCGCATGCCCGATCCGATCACTGCCATGGCATCGGGCTGGATGCGGGTGCGCGGGCGCGCCCGCCAGCGCAACGTCGAATTGCCACTGATCGTTTCCGACCATGCCGACTGGGACGAACTGACCGCCACGATCCGCCAGCTTGCCCCGCAGGAGACCTGGATCACCCACGGCAGCGAAGAAGGCCTGCTGCGCTGGTGTGAATTGCACCAGATGCGCGCCCGCGCGCTCGCGCTGGTCGGCCGCGACGAAGAGGACGACAGTTGATGCGCCGGTTCGCCCAGCTGGTCGATACGCTGATCTACACCCGGTCGCGCAATGCCAAGCTTGCGGCCATCGCGGACTACCTGAAGACTACACCCGATCCTGAGCGCGGGTGGGCGCTGGCCGCCTTGACCGACAGCCTGAACTTCCCGGCGGTCAAGAGCGCGACGATCCGGGCCGTGGCCACCACCAGGGTCGATCCCGAACTGCTGCGGCTATCGCGGCTCCATGTTGGCGACACCGCAGAGACCGTGGCGCTGATCTGGCCCGATGGCGCGCCGGCCCAGCGCGGCGACCCGAGCGTCGATGAAGTGGTGGCCGCGCTTGCCAATGCCACCCGCGCCACCGCGCCTGAGATTGTTGCCGGCCTGCTGGACCGGCTCGACGCGAACAGCCGTTATGCCATGCTCAAGCTGGCCACCGGGGGCATGCGGATCGGAATTTCGGCGCGGCTCGCCAAGACCGCCTTTGCTCAGGCTTTTACTGTCCCGATCGATACGGTCGACGAACTGTGGCATGCGCTCTCACCGCCCTACATCGAACTGTTCACCTGGGCAGCCGAGGGCGGTGCGCAGCCAGACATTGCGGCAACGCCATTCTTCCGTCCGTTCATGCTGTCGCACCCGTTCGGCGGCGATGATCTTGACCTTGCGACCTATGCTGCGGAGTGGAAGTGGGACGGCATCCGGGTCCAGCTCGCGCATCTTGGCGGCGAGACCCGTGTCTATAGCCGCGGCGGCGACGAAATCAGCGCGGCCTTTCCTGAACTGGTCGCCGCGCTTCAGATTGATGCCGTGGTGGACGGCGAGATGCTGGTTCGCGGGACCGTGCAAGGCGGCGGTTTAGATGGAGGTGCGCCGGCGAGTTTCAACGCGCTACAGCAACGCCTGGGCCGCAAGGTCGTCACCAGGAAGATGCTCGAACAATACCCAGCTTTCGTGCAGCTCTACGATGTGCTGATGATTGGCCAGGACGATTTGCGTGCGCAGCCCTGGTCGCGGCGGCGCGAGCGGCTCGAGGAACTCAGCAACCACCTCCCCGCCGAGCGGTTCGACCTCTCGCCGGTCCTCGAAGTCGACAGCTTCGCCGCCTTGGCGCAGCTGCGCGACGGAGCGCGCGATGCGGCCATCGAGGGTGTAATGCTCAAACGCCGCGACAGTCCGTACCAAGCCGGGCGCAAGGTTGGCGAATGGTACAAATGGAAGCGCGATCCGCTCACCGCCGACTGCGTGATGATGTACGCCCAGCGCGGCAACGGGCGCCGCGCTTCGTTCTATTCGGACTACACCTTCGGCTGCTGGAGCGAGAGCGGCGAGCTGCTCCCGGTCGGTAAAGCCTATTCGGGTTTTACCGACGAAGAGCTCAAGATGCTCGACCGGTTCGTGCGCGAGCACACCGTGGCCAAGTTCGGCCCGGTCCGCGAGGTGGAAAAGACGCTCGTGCTCGAGGTCGCGTTCGATTCAATCCATGCCAGTTCGCGGCACAAGTCGGGCCTAGCGATGCGCTTCCCGCGGATCCACCGGATCCGCACCGACAAGCCGGCCGCCGAAGCCGATCGAATTTCAGCCCTGCTGGCGATGGCAACCTGACGGCCCTGGCGCGCGAGACGGCCACTGAGATTGGGTTCAGCGCAAGTTTCCGGTCGATGCCACTTCCAGGTCGTGGATCAGCGATTCGTGCGCCGAGCCTTCATTACCAGGGGTGCGCGGCGGCATCGCCCCGCCTTCCAGCATCTCGGTGAGCGCGGCCCGCGCCCGGCCGACCCGGCTCTTCATCGTGCCGACAGCGGTCTGGCAAATTTCGGCTGCTTCCTCGTAGCTGAAGCCGCCAGCCCCGACGAGCAGGATCGCCTCGCGCCGTTCACGCGGCAAGGTCATCAGCGCCCGCCGCATGTCTGCAAGGTGCAGCGGGTCTTCCTGGCCCATCGGCGCTTGCAGCGTCCGCTCCGCCACCCCTTCATCATAATCGCCGACGAATTTGTTGCGGCGCATTTCGGTCAGGTAGCAGTTGCGCAGGATCGTGAAGGTCCAAGCCCTGAGGTTCGTCCCCGGCTCAAACCGGTCACGAGCCGCCCACGCCTTGAGCATCGCTTCCTGGACCAGGTCATCCGCGAAGTCAGGCCGGCCGCACAGCGACCGCGCAAACGCACGCAGGTGGGGGATCGTTGCGGCTAGCTGCCGCTTGAACTGGGCAGCGTCGGCTGCCGAATGTTCATTGCCCATCGGCTGCACGGTCGAGCTTGTCGAGAAGCTGCGCCAGATCATCGGGCAAGTCTTCTTCGACGACTTGATTATACAAGCGCTGGAGGCCCTTCGCCCAAGCTGGCTGTGCCGGAGCTGCCGCCTGTCGCTGTGACTTCTTTGCCGAAGCTGCACCGCCCGCACCGGCTTCGGGGCTGTTACCGCGCTTGGTCAAGAGCTGCTCCGGTTGGTCATGAAACGAGTAATTCAAGGCTTAATCCGTCCAAAATTCCTTGGCAACGCATTGGCGAAACCGGACCGGGGACCATTGCTGGTCGCGGCCACTGGCTTGTTCCGAATACGCTGCGCGCTGGAAACTCAAACATCTGTTTCGGAACGAGATTCGTCTTTGAACCAGACATCTTGACATGCGGCGGGGACACTGCAGAAAATCCGCGAGTCTGCCGATTTGCCATCGTGTCTTCTCCCTCCGAATTGCTGGAACGCTTGACGAAGCAGATCGTTCCTTTGCTGGCGGACGTGTTCTGACAGGTTTGCATGGCATCATAACCGGCCGGACAGGAACAATTTTTGGTAACCGACAGGCCTCTTTTGCCTCGACTCCAGTATGCATCGGGAATCCTGATCCGTTATCCGCGCGTGGTGCCGGTCGTCGCGTTCGTGCTGGCCATCGTAGCCACTGTGATGGTCGTGGTCTCGGCTGAGCATGCCAGCCGGGTTGAGCGGCGCACCGAAGTGACCGAGCGGGTGAATGCCCTTGGACAGGACCTCGAACGCCGCGTCTCTGCAGCGCAGGGCTATCTTATGTCTGGCGCGGTGCTGTTCGAAACCGGCACGGACGTGGACCAGCAAACCTTCAACCGCTTTGCCGCGATGCTGCAAGCGGACAACGACTTCCAGGGAATCATGGCGCTAGGCTGGTCCGTCCGGATGCCGCCGGGGCAAGTCGCTGCATTCGAAAAATCAATGCAGCACGGCGGCGCAACCAACTTTCGGGCGTGGCCGAAAGCCAGCGCTCCCGGCACCGACTATGTTGATGCAATCAAGTACATTGCGCCAATCACCCCCGCCAATCACGGCTTAATCGGCTTCAACCTGAGATCCGAGCCAGTGCGCCGCGATGCGGTCGACCGGGCCGTAAAGACCCGCCGACCCAGCATCAGCGGCCGCGTTCGCATGCTGCAGGGCGGCGATGCGCTTGGTCTGATCCTGGTGGCGCCGGTCTACGAGATCGATAAAAGCGGCGCTGAGCAAGGACCGCTCAAGGGATTTATCACCGGCGGGATGCGCGCGGACCGGTTCCTGCTCGCCTCGGTCATCGGGCAGGCAGACAGCAAGCTTAACCTGGAAGTCTACGACGAAAAGGTTGGGCCGGATCGTCTGATTTTCCGCCAGGGCAATCCGGTTTCCGACACGGCCGCGATTGTCCGTTATGCGCAGGTCGCCGACCGTACTTGGGTTATCAAATCGTCGTTCGCCCGCCCGGGCATGCTCAGCCAGACCGGGATGCTGATCTTGCTCGCCGGGCTCATCATTGCATCGCTGCTGCTGTTCATCGTTCGCCTGGCGATCCAGCAAGCGCTGTTCGACCGGCACCAGCTCAAAGTGAGTCAGGAACAGGATGCAATCCGGGAAACACTCACCCGCGAGCTCAATCACCGGGTCAAGAACACCCTCGCGAATGTCCTTTCGATCCTGTCGCTGTCGCGCCGCAATGCCAGCGATCTGGATGAATTCGTCGCGGATTTCGATGGCCGGGTCCGCGCGCTCTCGGCGACGTACAACCTGCTGACGCAAACCAGCTGGGGGCCAACCGGCGTGCTCTCGGTTATTCAGGCCGAAATGGCACCGTACTTTGAAAGCGATCCTCCGCGCATCGTGCTCGAAGGCGCGGACGCCTTGATTGCCCCCAACGATGCGCTTTCGCTGGGGTTGTTGATCCACGAACTGTTTACAAATGCGGCCAAGTTCGGCGCGCTCAGCAACGCGGCGGGCCGGGTATCATTGCGCTGGACGCCAAGCGGCGTCGATCACTTGCTGTTCGATTGGCACGAGAGCGGCGGGCCGCCCCCGCCGCAGAACCGCAAGCGCGGCTTTGGCAGCGATCTCATCGAGAAGGTGCTATCGCGCGAGCTGCACTCCGCCATCAGGATCGAATTCGCATCAAGCGGCGCACAGGTTCGCTTCTGTGTCCCGATCCGCCAGCTGAGCAAATTTGCCATGACCAGAAAGCGCGGAGACGGCGCATAGGCCCGGTTCCCGCGCGCTGCGGCAAACGTTGGCGCAAGTGGGCTTTTGCTGTTTAGGCGATCGTTGCGGTCGAGCGGAAGAACATCGCCTGGCTAATCGCTGCCTTGACTGCCGCTTCAAGGAACGGCTTGGTCACCAGGTAAGTCGGTTCGGGGCGATCGCCGGTGAGCAATTTTTCTGGATAAGCGGTGATGAAGATCACCGGCACCGAAAATTCATCGAGGATGTCGTTGACTGCGTCGATCCCCGAACTGCCGTCCGCCAGCTGGATATCCGCAAGCACCAAACCGGGCTTGCGACTGGCAACAATAGCCGCTGCTTCATCACGGGTGGTGGCGGTGCCGCAGACGGTATGGCCAAGCCCCTCGACCAGCTCTTCAAGCTGCATCGAGATCAGCGCCTCGTCTTCGATGATCAGCACATCGGTTGCCGATTCGGCGTCGATTTCTTCCATCGCACCGCGCACCAGTTCATGGGCATCGGCTTCGCTGATATCCATGATTTGCGCCGTTTCGGCAGGCGTAAAGTCTTCGATTGTCGTCAGCAGCAAGGCTTGACGATTGGCCGGCGTAATCGCCGCCAGCCGCTCTTCAGCGGTGGCAAGTGCGCCGTCTTGCCCGTCATCGAGACGTGACAGCGAACCGCTCCCCGCCGACCAGATCTTGTTGAACGCCGAATAGAGTGCAACGCGGCCCGCGCTGATCTGATCGAGTACGCTCTTGTCAGTAAGAGCCGCTTCCAGCGTCGCGCGGACATAGGCGTCGCCGGCCAGCTGGGACCCCGTCAATGCCCGGGCGTAGCGACGTAAGTAAGGCAAATGCAAAACGACAGCTTGAGAAACCGCCATGAAAACCACACTCCCATTAAACCTTGGTTCGTCAACGCGGCGAGACCCACTTGGTTCCCGCCAAAGCGTGCTTTTCAGGAACGAAACAGGTCGCAGACCGTTGATGCGGCTACGCCTAACCCCGAATGCCCGCGGCAGCAACAAATGCCCGTAACACCGCCACCGGGATATAAGTATCAGAGATCATTGAACCAGTCGGCCAGAGCGGTGAAATCGACCGGCTTTTCGAAAACAGCATACCCGGGAAATCGATCGGAAATGGATTTGCGCAGCGTAGTCGTTGTCAGTGCGGTCGGCACACGATTCTCACGGAGCGCATCAATCAGTCGTTCCTGCCCTTCAAGAGGCAAGTTGACGTCAACAATGGCAGCAGTCAGCGCGCACGACGTGAACTGCTGGCTGACTTCATCGAGATCACGCAGCATCTCCACCTCGGCTCCCCATGACCCAAAAGTGGCCATAAGATCGAGTGCGAAAAGCGGGTTGGGTTCGGCGATAAGTACGGCATGACTTCGAAACCGCAACGCTTGGGCGGCAGAACCAGGCATCGGCTGCTCTCCTATGATTTGGTCGTCTTTATCCGTTCCCGGTGCTCGCCGCGCTACCATTTGACATAGGGCTGATGACATGACCGCCAAAACACCTTGGAAGCGCGATTGCATCGATTGCCCGTTGCTGCATTGCGAAGGCTTGCGGCCGCTGGACAAGGACCAGCTTAAATTCATGCAAGGGTTCAAGCAGGGTGAATTCCAGATCGAAAAGGGCACGCAGTCGCTGGTGCAGGGATCGATCAGCCCGCACGTCTACACGCTGCTCGAAGGGGTTTTGTTCCGCTACCGCATCCTTGAAGATGGGCGGCGGCAGATCGTCAATTTCGTATTCCCCGGCGACCTGATCGGCTTGCAGGGGGCACTCGATGATCCGTTGCTCCACGGGTGCGAGGCTCTGACCCCCGCAACACTCTGCGTCTTTTCGCGCGACCGCATGGTCGAACTGTTCGCCGAGCAGCCAAAGCTGGGCTTCGACCTGACCTGGCTCGCGGCGAAGGAAGAAGCCGCTCTCGAAGAACACCTGGTTTCAATCGGGCGCCGCACTGCGAAGGAGCGAATGGTTTTTCTGGCGCTATTCCTGATCGAACGGGCCGCGGCCACGGGGCTGGACAAGAAAGGGGTTTTCCCAATCAGCATCACGCAAAGCCAGATCAGTGATACTTTGGGGTTGTCACTGGTCCACACCAACCGGACTTTGCAGGCCTTGCGCAAGTTGAAGTTGGTCAACTGGACCGTGAACTCGATTTCGATCCCCGATGTCGACGTAGCCCGCGAATTTTCGCACTACGAAGGATCGGGCAGCGGCGTTCGTCCATACATCTGAATAATTCCGGGAACCCAATTTGCGTTTGCGCATTTATGCAATGGTACGTGCAACGGCTAACCCCTCCCGCCCCCCCGCCTTGCACGTGTCCAAGACAACTTGTCCCCCGCAGTTCTTATTGCGGGGGACATTATTTTTGTGCGGGGCAAGTGACATGAGCGGCCGAAGTCCGGCAATCAGACGGCTCTGCTCGCAGTTCTGAGCGCGCCGGCCAGTTCATGCCGCAGACGATCGGCGTGCGCGGCCTCGGGCATGCGCAAGATCGCCGCCGGATGACCGGTCACGATCACCGGCGGGCCGAACAGGGATTGTTCGATCTGCCCCTGCCGTGCGGTTATCGCCGTTCCGTTGCCAATGACCGCCAGGCTGGCAGTCGCGCCCAGGGCGACGATGATCCTGGGGCGGACCAGCGCGACTTCCTGTTCCAGCCACCATTTGCAGGCGACGATCTCGCTGATGCCCGGCCGTTCATGAATCCGGCGCTTGCCGCGCATGCTGTGTTTGAAATGCTTGACCGCGTTGGTCACGAAGGTGCTCGCGCGATCGAGCCCGGCGGCGGCGAATGCGGCGTCAAGCTCGCGTCCAGCCGGACCGACGAACGGACTTCCGGCAAGATCTTCCTGATCCCCCGGCTGCTCGCCCACGACCATGATCGCCGCCCGGTCGGGCCCTTCGCCGCGCACCGCCTGGGTCGCGTTGCAATGCAGCAGGCAGCGCGTGCAGTCGAGGATTTGCTGTTCGAGATCCCGCCGATCTGGCGCCACATCGCCCGCCATCGCAGCGGGCTGCTGGTACGGTTCCATCCGCAACGATCGCGCCGCGGGCAAGGTAGCTTCGGCCCCGCGCATGGCGATCACGCGCTGTTCGGCGCTCGCTACCAAGCCAGGGATCAGTCCCGCTTCGGGCAGGTTTTTCCAATACTTTTTGGGCATCTCCGATTGCATCGCCTTCACCTTCAACCGCGCCGGATTGAAGATGTTGGTGTAGTATGTTCGCCAAAGATCCTCGGTGGGGTCGGCCAGCGCAGCAGGTTTCTGGGTCTCGGCGGAAAAACGCAGCGCACCGTTTGTGCAAACGGCGCAGCCGCTGGGTGTTTCGATCCGCCAGTCCACATCGCCGAACCGCCGCGCGAAAAACGGCGCGGTGGCTTCGACAATGAAATGATCGGGTTCGAACCACGCAGCGAAGGCGCGGCGATCGCCGTGTGACGCCTCTTCGCAAAACCGCACAAAGGCCTTCATCTTGTGTGCATCGCGGTGCACCAGTTTGGACAGCACCCGTACCCGGGCCATGTCAGGATCGCTTTCATCGCCGAGCAAGTGGCGCTCGGCCTGCGCGCGCCACACCGCGCGATACGGCAGCGAAAACCGGTCGGGCACATTGGCGCATAGCACGTCTTCGATCAGGCCCAGCAAAACGCGCGGCATCCGGAATTCTTCATCGCCGATGACCGGTGTATCGGCATTTGCGCCGAACAGCGGCAGACCTGGCGAATCATCCGCGCGCTGCCAGTCGACCTGTTCGGGCGGCACCCGGCGCAACAAAAGCCCGCGCGCCGCTTCGCGCCAGGCCGCCGCGAAGCCGAGCCGGGGCAGCAGCACACGTTCAAGCACCGCGCTCACAACAAGCTTAACTGCTCGGGCGGCGGCGCGAACAGGCTGCGCAGATCGTCGCGGTCACTGAGCGCTAACGGGCGCCAATCGGCTGCCACTATGAACGCTTTGGCATTCTTCATCCGCGCGCCCAGCCGCAAGAGGTCGGCAAAACCCAGCCGTTTAAACCGCCGCGCCCGCAATATCCGGGCGATGACTTTCGCGCCGAGACCCGGCACTCGCAGCAGCATCGCCTGATCGGCGCGGTTGACGTCGACCGGGAACTGACCTCGCTGGCCCAGCGCCCAGGCAAGTTTGGGATCGATCGCCAGATCGAGCATCCCGTTGTTACTGCCGCTGGCGATCTCCTCAACTGAAAACCCGTAAAATCGCAGCAGCCAGTCGGCCTGATACAAGCGGTGTTCGCGCATCAAGGGCGGCTTGATCAATGGCAGCACGTTGCTTGCATCGGGAATCGGGCTGAAGGCCGAATAATAGACCCGCTTGAGCTTGTAGCTGCTGTAAAGCCGCTGCGATCCGTGCAGGATCGTGGTGTCACTGGCATCGTCGGCACCGACGATCAGCTGGGTACTCTGCCCGGCCGGCGCGAAGCGGCGGGTGCGGCGTGATTGCAGGGTCGGCTCGGCGGCCTCTTCCTGCCTGAGCCGCACGCCGGCCATCGCCTTGCGGATCGATCCCGCATTCTTTTGCGGCGCAAAGCTGGCGAGGCTGGCGTCGGTCGGCAATTCGACGTTGATCGACAACCGGTCTGCATAAAGGCCAGCCTCGTCGACCAGCTCCTGCGCAGCGTCCGGGATGGTTTTAAGGTGGATATACCCCTTGAAGCCATGCTCCAGCCGCAGGACCCGCGCCACCCGCACCATTTCGGACATGGTGTCATCGGGCGAGCGGATGATCCCGGACGAAAGGAACAGCCCCTCGATATAGTTGCGGCGATAGAATTCGATCGTGAGCCAGACGATCTCCTCAACCGAAAAGCGCGCGCGGGCGACGTTGCTCGATACGCGGTTGATGCAATAGGCGCAGTCGAAAATGCAGAAATTGGTCATCAGGATCTTGAGCAGCGAGATGCACCGCCCGTCGGGGGCATAGCTGTGACAGATGCCCATCCCCTCGGTCGAACCCAGGCCCTTGCCGTCTGCCGAATTGCGGCTGGGCGCAGAGCTAGACGCGCACGAGGCGTCGTATTTTGCCGCATCGCTGAGGATCGCGAGTTTTTCCTGAATCGATTTCTGCGCCATGTGTTCCTTTTATGTTCCAAAACAGGTGCAGTCCATGTCTTTTGCGATTGCTGATTGAATTGTCGCGAGATCAATAGATCGGAGCCTTTGGGCCGCGCCAGGCGGCGGCGCATCCTGTGGGGATTTGTGCAACTGCGGTTGCGCTCCTGCGACGAGCAATTAGGGCTATCGGCGACCACCCGATCAGGAACCACGGATCATTCGCCAGATTGCCGCCTTGCCCTATCGCACCAGTGACACCGGAACGGTCAGCGTGCTGCTTGTCACGTCGCGTGAGACCAAGCGCTGGGTTGTGCCCAAAGGCAATCCGGGAACCGGCGCGCCGCATCTTGCCGCCGCGCTGGAAGCGCATGAAGAGGCCGGGGTAACCGGGGCAATCTGCCCGATCTCGCTGGGCGAATATCGCTATCGCAAGACCCGCAAGACCGGGGCTTCGCTGATGATCGACGTTGACGTTTACCCGCTTTCGGTCAGCCAGGAACTGGCTGAATGGAAGGAAGCAAGCCAGCGCACGCGACGCTGGTTTAGCTTGGGCGAAGCTGCCGACATGGTCGATGAGCCCGACCTTGCCAATCTGATCCGTTCTTTCAATGCCGCCGAATTCTCCAAGGCCGCCAAGCGCAAGTCGATCCTTGCGCTGGTTGCCGATAAATCGAAAGTGAGCCCGATGTTTGCCTGGTTCCAACGCCTGCTTCCCAAGACCGGCAATTTCTTCGAATTGTTCGAATCGCATTCC
>JANXUP010000135.1 GCA_025356175.1 Sphingomonadaceae bacterium
GCGATGATCCAGCCCTTCCTCCCCGCGATCCAGCGTGAGGGCGAGCTCAGTTTCATCTTCATCGGCGGCGCGCTCAGCCATGCGCTGATCAAGCGCGCCGCAGCAGGCGATTATCGCATCCAGTCGCTCTACGGCGGCAGCGAATTGGCGCTCGACCCCGCCCCCGCCGACCGCGAGGCCGCCGAAGCGGTGATGGCGATGCTTCCTTTTGACGCTCCGCCGACTTACGCCCGGATCGACATGGTGCGGCTGGATAGCGGTGCGCTGGCGGTGATCGAGGCGGAGCTGATCGAGCCGTATCTTTACCCTGAGCAGGGGCCGGAATTTGGGCAGAGATTGGCGGATGCGTTGTTGGGGTGACTGAATCCAGTATCGACGGCAGGGATGGCGGTATGCGGACGCTCAAAAACTGAAAACGATCCCGTTGTGATTTAGCAATCTGACAAGTGGCGGACCTAAAATCCACAAGATGGGAACCGCAACTAATGCCGCCCTGATTCCCCACGATCGAGAATGGCCTTTGTCATCGTCGTTCGTCCAGCCCGCTCCCAAGGGTAAGCCAGCAAGTCTTCGTACCTTCATTCAGCGCTTGGGCATTGTGAAGATAGCGAGGGCGATGACTGCGAAGCTGATCCAAAACATCAAAGCAGCGCTCGTGGACTGGAACGCTGTGAAATAGGTGATCGAGCCATGTTCATTGTGCTCGAATATGGCACCAGCTATCTCGTTTGGCTCGCTGGGCGCGGTGCTAGTCCAAACCTGCACGACAACAAAAAAGGTGAAGAAGGTGGAACCGGCACAACCGGACAACAATCCTGCGATTTTTGCTCGCAATTCACGATCCCGCCAGAGTTCAAACATCGCTCGGCATAACCGACATTCGATTTTCCTACACGTTCTGAAATCTGCAATCCTGTCCGGTGCGCTTTGACCCCGTTGTTTTTCGCGCGCCGACAGGAACGCCGAACTAGAGTTGATCCTGAAAAGGTCGAATCGCCCCTCCCCGATGGGGAGGGGTTGGGGGTGGGGGTTCCACGCTTGAGAGGGCGGAACCCCCACCCCAACCCTTCCCCCAATGGGAAGGGCTTTGCGGGTTCGATCCAACAGGACAGGGCCCCAAGCCAAAGTTGCAGTTTTTTTGGTGCAATTTGACGCTTCGTTTTTCCCTTTGGACCCTTTCCAGTCTGTCCAACCGTTCAGGAAATCGTCCAATCCACCGCCCCACGCCCCTGTGCTTCCAAAAACACATTTGCCTTGCCGAAATGCCCGCTGCCGAACCAGCCGGTGTGCGCCGAAAGCGGGCTGGGGTGCGGGGCGGTTAAGACCAGGTGGTGGCTGTCCATCAGGCCGGGGACGCTCGCCGCCTTCTTCTTCGCGTGATTGCCCCACAGCATGAACACGCAGGGCTCGGCCTTGGCGGCGACGGCGGCGACGACTGCGTCGGTGATCTCTTCCCAGCCCTTGCCCTGATGCGAGGCGGGCTTGCCGTCCTCGACCGTCAGCGCGTTGTTGAGCAGCAGCACGCCCTGCCGCGCCCAGCTTGACAGCTCGCCAGTGGTGGGGCGCGGCAGGCCGAGGTCGGCCTCTAGCTCTTTGAAGATGTTGACCAGACTGGGCGGCACCCGCACCCCGTCCTGCACCGAGAATGACAGGCCGTGCGCCTGTCCAAACCCATGGTACGGGTCCTGCCCGAGGATCACCACCTTGACGCTACCCAGCGGGGTCAGCTCAAGCGCCGCCAGCCGGGTGCCGCGCGGCGGATAGATCGCCTTGCCCGCCGCCTCCTCAGCTTTGAGGAACCCGCCTAGCGCGCGCGACTTCGCGCTGGCCAGCACCGGCTCCAGCACCGTGCGCCAGCTGTCGGGAACTGCATCGCCTGATCCCAAGTTCTTTCTCCGACATTTCCGGGGCTTCCCACCCTGCGCAAGTAAGCCTAAGCACCCGGATATATGACTGTCCATCTGCACGAAGAAGATCTGCCCGAGGGCGTGATGGGCGAAGGCCCCATCGCGGTCGATACCGAAACCATGGGGCTGATCACGCCGCGTGACCGGCTGTGCCTGGTCCAGCTGTCCGACGGACGCGGGGACGAGCACCTGGTCCGCTTCGGTCCGGACTCGAGCTATGACGCGCCCAACCTCAAGGCGGTGCTGGGCGATAAGGCGCGGATCAAGCTGTACCATTTCGCCCGGTTCGACCTTGCCGCGATCGAGCATTACCTGGGGGTCGAGGCTGGCCCGGTGTTCTGCACCAAGATCGCCAGCAAGCTGGTGCGGACCTATACCGATCGGCATGGGCTCAAGGATCTGGTCCGCGAACTGCTTGGCAAGGAGCTGTCCAAGCAGCAGCAGTCGAGCGATTGGGGCGGACCGGACCTCAGCGAAGCCCAGCGCGAATATGCGGCGTCCGACGTGCGCTATCTCCACGCGATGTACGCGATCCTGACCGAACGGCTGACGCGCGAACACCGCACCGCTGCCGCCGAAGCTGCCTTCGCCTACTTGCCGCACCGCGCGCGGCTCGATCTGATGGGCTGGGCCGACAAAGACATTTTCAGCCACGAATCATGAGCCTTCAGGCTGACCGGATTCGCGACAAGCGCCAGCATTGGGCAGCGCCTGGCGGATGGCACGACCGCAAGATCAAGCTGCTCGCGGTGTGGCTGCCGGGCGCGGTCGGCGTAGTACTCGCCGCGATGATCATCGGGCCGCTGTTTGCGCGGCGCGAGATCAGTTTCCTGCTTGATCGCAACAAGGTGGCGCTGACCACCGAACGGCTCCGCGTTGCCAATGCGATGTACCGCGGGATCGACAACGATGGCCGCCCGTTTACCCTCACTGCAGGCAACGCCGTGCAGGTCTCGATCAAGGATCCGGTGGTCAAGATGGACATGCTCGCCGCGCGGCTGCGGCTCACCGACGGGCCGGCCGAACTCACTGCCGAAAACGGCGCCTACAACTACCGCGACGAGACCGTAACTGTCGCAGGCCCAGTGATCTTCACCGCCGCCGACGGCTATCGCATGACGACCGACAACGTCGCGATCGACCTCAAGGGCCGCAAGGTTGGTGGCAGCGGCGGGGTCAGCGGAGCGGTTCCGGCTGGCACTTTCCGGGCGGACCGGGTAAGTGCCGACCTTGACCAGCGGATCGTCACGCTGGACGGCAACGTGCGGATGAACATGCAACTTCAGCAACTCAGGATGCCGCGATGAGCGATAGTTCGGTTCCCCTCCCCGGCCTGAAGCGCACCGCGCTTCGCTCTCTGCTGGCGGGCTTTGCGATTTGCAGCGCCGCTTTGCTTGCGCTTGCTCCCTCCGCAGCACAGGTTTTTGGGGGGCAGGACAGCAATGCCCCGGTTCAGGTCGCGGCCGATCACGGCGAGCTTCTCGGCAAGCAGGACCGCGCGACGTTGGCGGGCAATGTGGTCATCACCCAGGCTGGCCTGACCCTGCGCGCGGCCCGCACCACCATCGCCTTTTCAAGCGGCGGCGGGTTCAAGATTCACCGGCTCGACGCGACCGGCGGGGTCACCGTCACCCGCGGCGACCAGAGCGCAAGCGGCGATGTTGCCATCTACGACTTTGACCGGCGGATCATCACCATGGCCGGCGGCGTGATCCTGCGACGCGGTTCGGACCGGCTTAGCGGCGGACGGCTGGTGATCGATCTCGACACCGGGCTGTCGAGCGTCGACGGTAATGTCGGCGGCGGCTCCTCGGCGCTTGGCACCTCGGGCAGTGCGCCGCGCGGCGGCCGCATCACCGGGACTTTCTCCGTGCCCAAGCGCACCAACTGAACCCGCTCGCGCCGTGGAAATCCGTGCCCTGCGGCGCATTCTGCTGGCCATGGTCGGGACCGGCAAAGTTGCGGGTCTCGATGGACTTGGCGCTGCCGATTGGGCGGCGTTGAACGCACTCGCCGCGCAGCATCGGTTGCTGCCCCTGCTCCACTTCCAGCACGCCAGCGATGCGCGAATTCCGCCAGCAGTGCGCGCAGACTGGCACGAAGCGCACCGGCTCGCAGCCTTGCAAGCAATGCTGACCCGGCATGAGCTGCGTGAATGCGCGAGCTTGCTCGAAGCAGCAAGAATTACTCCGATCGCGCTCAAGGGGGCCTGGCTCAGCGCTCACGCTTACCCTGCGCCGGCGCTGCGGCCGATGCGCGATATCGACTTGCTGGTGCCGCAGGATCAGGTGCTTGCCGCTTACGCTGCGCTCAAGGCTGCGGGCTATCGGGACTATGGGCCCGCCGAGATGTCGCTCGAGCAGGCGGTGCGGCTCGACAAGCATTTGCCCCCGCTGATCGCGCCGCGCGGGACGGTAGTGGAATTGCACCACCGGTTATGGGAACCCGACGGGCGGCTCGATCATGCCAGCCCGGTGCAGCAGGCGCCCGGAACTGCGGGGGTCGTCCGCGACGCAGACGGGATTGCCTATCTCACTCCGGAAGAGACGCTCGCGCACCTGATTGTCCATGCAGTCTACAGTCACCGGCTTGACTGCGGGCCATTGCTCCTGCCCGACATCGATTACCTGTTGCGCGCGACACCAGTGGATTGGCCGGCGTTCTGGCTGCACGCCAGCAGCGCAGGCTGGCGCAGCGGCGCGCGGCTCGTGCTCGAACTGGTGGCAAGCTATCGCTCCGGCGCCGGTATCGACTTCACGTCCGACAGCGGTCCGCCGCCGCCGGCCGAGCTGATCGCGGCGGCACCTGACCTGCTGCTGCAGGATCTTGACACGCGGCGCAGCGCGGGGCTGGCCGCAGCCGCCATCAAGTCTGGCCCGGCGCGGCTGTTCCAGCGGCTGCGCGGACGGCGCGGCGCGCATGACCAAGCCGAGGTCACGCGCGCGATGGAGCACGAAGGCGGGATGATCGGCTGGGCCGGATCGCGCTTTTGGCGCAGCCTGACCGAGCTGGCCCGCGCCGATGTGCGCCGCCAGTCGCGCCAGCTTGCCGCGCTCAGCAGCTGGCTTGACCGATGATGCACATAAAGGCACCGGGCCGCGTGCTGATCGTCGGGCTCAACTACGCGCCTGAGCCGGTCGGGATTGGTCCCTATACGCAAGGTCTGGCGCAAGCGCTGGTCGAGGCGGGGGCCGAAGTTTCCGCTGTGGTCGCCAAGCCTTACTACCCGCAATGGCGCGTCGCTGCGGAATATGCCGGCGGCGGATGGCGGCATGAGTACGACGGCAAGGTCGCGGTTACGCGCTGCCCGATTTATGTGCCCGCTCAGCCTGGCGGACTGAAGCGCGTGATCCACCTCGCCAGCTTCATGGTCTCGTCGCTGGTTCCGGCACTGCGGGCTGCAATGCGCGGCAAGGAGCGGCCCGATCTGGTCTTCACGGTTGCCCCGGCGCTGCTCGGAGTCCCGACCGCCTGGCTCGCCGCGCGGCTCGCCGGGGCCAGGCTGTGGATTCACGTTCAGGACTTCGAGGTTGAGACGGCGCTGGCCACCGGGTTGATGGATGGATCCGGCATCGCTGACCGGCTCGCGCGGTGGGTGGAAAACCGCTTGTTGCAGCTTGGCGACCGGGTTTCCACGATCAGCCCGCAGATGTGCGCAAAGCTGATTGCCAAAGGTGTCGCGCCCGAACGTGTGTTCGAAATGCGCAACTGGTCAGACGCGCGCTTTGCGCCTGACCCGGGCGGTGCCGTAGCGATCCGGCGCGAATGGGGCCTGACTGGCAAGGTCGTGGCGCTCTATTCGGGCAATATCGCGCGCAAGCAGGGGATCGAAATCCTGGTCGAAGCCGCACGCCTGCTGAAAGGCCGCGCCGACATCGCCTTCGTGATTTGCGGCGAAGGTCCCTACCGCGCCGAGCTTGAGCGGCTGGCGAGCGGCCTTGGCAACGTGCAACTGCACGATCTCCAGCCGGCGACACGAATGGGGGCGATGTTGACCATGGCTGACCTTCACCTGTTGCCGCAGATTGCCGGAGCGGCCGACCTCGTGCTGCCCTCGAAACTGACCAACATGCTTGCTTCGGGCCGACCGGTCGTGGCGACCACCGAACCCGGAACCGGTCTCTACGCCGAAGTGGATGGCTGCGGCGCGATCACCCCGCCGGGGGATGCTGCCGTGCTGGCTGGCGCAATTGCGGCACTGGCGGATGACCCAGTGCAGCGTGAAAGGTTCGGCAAGGCGGCGGCAGAGCGCGCTGTGCAGCGCTGGTCAAAGCCGGCCATCATCGCCGCAGCACTCGAACAGCTCGGCTGATCAGTTCTTCGCCCAAGGCGACTTGTGAGCGGCACTTGCCTGCGCCGCCTGGGCTTGTTGTTGTTCGGTCTGTTCAGGCGAAGGCACCGTGCAATAGGCGGTGAGCATGATTCCAAGCCCCCAGGTCACCGCTTTCCAGCGGCTGGAGAAAACCTGCGACATCTTGGTGCCAAAACCGAACATGCGGCAATTATAACCCCGCAAGGTTAAGGAAGCTTAGCCGCCTCACGCTGAAGTTGGTAAAGCAGGTCAAGTGCTTCGCGCGGGGTCAGGGCATCGACGTCGAGCCCCGCGAGCCTTTCGCGCAATGTGTCGACCACCTCCACCTGCTGGCCCGCAGCCGCTGCGAACAGCGGCAGGTCGCCCAATCCCGCCGCAAGTCCGCCGGTTTCCGCGCGGCCTTTTTCCAGTCGTTCCAGCACCGAACGCGCCCGCGCGATGACCGGCTCGGGCACTCCGGCAAGCTTGGCCACGGCCAGGCCATAGCTCCGGTCCGCCGGACCTTCCGCCAATTCGTGCAGCAAAACCAGATCGCCCTGCCATTCGCGCGCGCGGACATGATGCAGCGACAGCGCCTCGCAGCTTTCGGCCAGCCGCGCGAGTTCGTGATAGTGGGTTGCGAACAGGCAGCGGCACCAGTTCGCCGAATGTACCGCCTCGGCCACCGCCCAGGCGAGCGCCAGACCATCGTAAGTCGAGGTGCCGCGCCCGACTTCGTCGAGAATGACGAAGCTGCGGCTGGTCGCCTGGGCCAGGATCGAAGCGGTCTCGACCATCTCGACCATGAAAGTCGAACGCCCGCGTGCGAGGTTGTCTGATGCGCCGACCCGGCTGAACAGACGGTCGACCAGCCCGATCCGGGCCGCAGTGGCAGGCACGAAACCGCCCGCTTGCGCAAGCAGCACGATCAGCGCGTTCTGGCGCAGGAACGTGCTCTTGCCGCCCATGTTGGGGCCGCCGATCAGCCACAGCCGGTCTGTATCGGACAAGTTGCAGTCATTGGCGACAAAGCGCTCGCCCCGGCCATCCAGCGCGGCTTCGACCACCGGGTGGCGGCCGCCGCTGACCTCGATCACCGGGTCGGCGACGATTTGCGGGCGGCACCAGCCACTCTCGGCCGCGCGTTCGGCCTGCCCGGCGGCAACGTCGATCCGGGCGAGCGCTTCAGCGGTTCGGGCTATGGCGTGGCGTGCGGCGACTGCGCGCTCGCACAGTTCCTCAAAATGGGCTTCCTCGGCGGCCAGCGCATGGCCGCTCGCCTGCGCGATCCGGCTCGCTTCTTCATGAAGTGCGAGCGAATTGAAGCGCACCGCCCCGGCCATGGTCTGGCGGTGGGTGAATCCGCTGTCCGGGACCATCAGCGCATCGGCTTGCCGGGCGGGGACTTCGATGAAATAGCCGAGCACGCCGTTGTGCTTGACCTTGAGCGTCGCGATGCCGGTCCCGGTCCGGTACCGGGCTTCAAGCGCGGCGATCGCGCGGCGGGCATTGCCCGAAATATCGCGCAACTCGTCTAGCGCGTGATCATAACCCGCTGCGATGAAGCCGCCCTGGCTCCGCTCGGTTGGCGGAGCGGGGACCAATGCCCGCGAAAAATGGTCGGTCAGCGCAGCGTGTCCGGTCAGGCTGGGCAGCAAGGCATCGAGCAGCGCGGGCCGATCGGTGCGCCCCATCAAATAGTCGTGGATGCGCCGCGCTTCGCCAAGGCCGTCGCGCAATTGTCCGAGGTCGCGCGGACTGCCGCGTCCAGCAACGATCCGGCCGAGCGCGCGTGACAGATCGGGCAGCGCCCGCAGTACGGTGCGCAGGTCGCCGCGCAGCAGCGGATCGTCGTGCAGCCACCGCACCATGGCAAGCCGAGCCTCGATCCCGGCCATGTCGGTGAGCGGCGCAGACAAGTCATCCGCCAATTGCCTCGCACCGGCACCGGTTACGCACCGATCGACCGCCTCAATCAGGCTGCCGCGCCGTCCGCCTTGGCTCGAGCTCATGATTTCGAGGCTTGCCCGGGTCGCCTCGTCCATGGCGAGGTGCGCCTCGCCGCTCCGCGCAATCGGCGGCAGCAGCAGCGGCAAGGTGCCGCGCCCGACGTGATCGAGATAGACGATCAGCCCCGCCGCAGCGGCGAGCATCGGCCGGGTGAACGCGCCGAACCCGTCGAGTGTGGCGACCTCGTGCAGCACCTTGAGGCGGCGTTCGCCCTCCTCGCTGGCAAATTCACGCGCGGCACGGGGTATCGCCCCGGCGGGCGCATCGGCTAGGTGGTCGCTGACCACTACCTCGCTGGCACCCAGCCGCGCGAGCACGGCCCCAAGACGCTCGGGCGGGCACTCTTCCAGTTCCATCCGCCCGGTTGAGATATCGCAGGCAGCGATCCCGCAGGTCCCGCGCATTTCGCAGACTGCGGCGAGCAGGTTGGCGCGGCGCGGCTCGAGCAGCGCTTCCTCGGTGAGCGTACCTGCAGTAACAAAGCGGACGATATCGCGCGCCACCAAGGCCTTTGATCCGCCGCGCTTCTTCGCCTCCTCCGGGCGTTCGGTCTGTTCGGCGATTGCGACCCGGCAGCCCGCCTTGATCAGCCGCGCCAGATAACCCTCGGCCGAATGGACCGGCACCCCGCACATCGGGATCGGCACGCCGAGGTGCTCGCCCCGGCTGGTCAGCGCGATATCGAGGATCTGCGCCGCAGCGCGGGCATCGTCGAAGAACAGTTCAAAGAAATCGCCCATCCGGTAAAACAGCAGGCAATCGGGTGCTTCGGCCTTAAGCGCGAGGTACTGCGTCATCATCGGGGTGACGGCTGGATTGCCGGACGGGGCGTGCATGTTGCTAGCCTAGCGCGGATAAGCTCCATTTGCGACGGATTACCGCGCAGCTTTCCCCTATCGCGTCGCGCCGCCTTCCGTTAGGGCAAAGGCCATTGCGGGAGATACCAGTGTCAGAAGATACCTCCAGGGAAGAAGCCAACGTCCGCTTCACCGAGCGCGAGGCGCTGTTCTACCACAAAACCATCCGCCCCGGTAAAATCGAGATCATCGCCAGCAAGCCAATGGCGACCCAGCGCGACCTTTCGCTGGCCTATTCACCCGGCGTCGCCGTGCCGGTCCAGGCGATCTACGACAATCCGGCCGATGCCTACGAATATACCGCCAAGGGCAACCTCGTCGCGGTGATCTCGAACGGTACGGCGATCCTCGGCATGGGCAATCTGGGCGCGCTGGCTTCCAAGCCGGTGATGGAAGGCAAGGCAGTTCTGTTCAAGCGCTTCGCCGACGTCGATTCGATCGATATCGAGCTCGACAGCGAAGATCCCGATGCGCTGATCGAAGCCATCGCGATGATGGAACCGAGCTTCGGCGGGATCAATCTTGAGGATATCAAGGCCCCTGAATGTTTCGTGATCGAACAGGCTCTGCGCGACCGGATGAAGATCCCGGTGATGCACGATGACCAGCACGGCACCGCGATCATTGCGGCCGCGGGCCTCGTCAACGCATGCTTTCTGACCGGCCGTGAATTTAAGGACGTCAAGGTGGTGGTAAACGGAGCCGGCGCGTCTGCGCTGGCTTGCACCGCGCTGATCAAATCGATGGGCGTGCGCCACGAGAATGTCATGGTGTGCGATACCAAGGGAGTGATCTACGTTGGCCGCGAGGGTGTTGACCAGTTCAAGTCCGCTCACGCCGTCGTCACCGAAAAACGCACGCTGAAGGAAGCGATGCATGGGGCCGATATCGTGCTCGGCCTGTCAGCCGCCGGCGCGATCACCCAGGACATGGTCAAGGACATGGCCCCGGCCCCGATCATCTTCGCGATGGCTAATCCCGATCCCGAGATTACTCCGCCCGATGCCAAGGCGGTGCGCCCCGATGCGATCGTCGCCACCGGCCGCTCGGACTATCCGAACCAGGTCAACAACGTGCTGGGGTTTCCGTTCATCTTCCGCGGCGCGCTCGACGTGCGGGCGACCGCGATCAACGAAGAGATGAAGATCGCTGCGGCCCATGCCATCGCCCAGCTGGCGCGCGAGCAGGTGCCTGAGGAAGTCGCCGCCGCCTATGGCCAGAAGTACCACTTCGGGCCCGATTACATCATCCCCGCCCCGTTCGACCCGCGCCTGATGGAAGTGGTCTCGTCGGCCGTCGCCAAGGCAGCGATGGATTCGGGCGTGGCGCAAAAGCCGATTGAGGATTTCGATCTCTACCGCACCGAGCTAAAAGCCAGGCTCAACCCGACCACCTCGGTGCTGACCGAAGTCTACGACCGGGTGAAAGCCAATCCCAAGCGGATGATCTTTGCCGAGGCGGAGAACGAGATCGTGCTCCGCGCGGCGATCCAGTACCGCGATTTCGGCTATGGCGAACCGGTGCTGGTTGGCCGCACCGACGCGGTCCGCGCCAAGCTGACCGAGCTGGGCGTTGAACATCCCGAAAGCTATCAGGTCGAGAATTCGGCGGTCAGCATCTATGTGCCGGCCATGGTCGAGTTGCTGTACGAGCGGCTCAAGCGGCGCGGGTTCATGGAGCGCGACGTCAAGCGGATGGTCAACCAGGACCGCAACGTCTTTGCCTCGCTGCTGCTCAAGATGGGCATCGGCGATGCCATGGTCACCGGCATCACCCGGACCTTCGCGCAAACGATGCGCGAAGTGCGCCACGTGCTCGATCCGCAGGACGGCCGCCTGCCCTTCGGCATCCACTTGATGATCGGCAAGAATTATACGGTATTCCTGGCCGATACGACGGTCAACGAACGCCCGACCGCGACCGACCTGGCGGTCATTGCCAAGGAAACCGCAGCGGTGGCGCGGCGGCTGGGGCATGAGCCGCGCGTGGCGTTTCTTTCCTATTCCACCTTCGGCAACCCGCCCGGCCGATATCTGGAAAACATCCGCGATGCGGTCGCGCTGCTTGATGCCGAACAACCAGGGTTCGAATACGAAGGCGAGCTGGCTCCCGATGCCGCGCTCAACCCGGCGGTGATGAAGAACTATCCGTTCAGCCGCCTGTCGGGCCCGGCCAACGTGCTGGTCATGCCGGGGCTGCAATCGGCCAATATCTCGGCCAAGCTGCTGCGCGAACTGGCTGGGAATGCAACGATCGGACCGATGCTGCTGGGCATGGAAAAGCCGGTGCAGATCGCGCCGATGACCGCGATTGCGCCCGATGTCCTGACATTGGCCGTCCTCGCAGCTGCGGGCGTGGCGGGCTGAGCGGCATGGACCTGCGCCCGCGCCGCAGCGCGCTGTTCCTGCCCGCCTCAAACCCCAAGGCGCTGGCCAAGGCGCGCACGCTCGAAGCCGATGTGGTGATCCTCGACCTTGAGGACGCAGTCGCGCCCGAGGCCAAGGATGAAGCGCGTAACGCTGCAGTGCGCGCAGTCAGCGCTGGCGGCTGGGGTCGGCGCGAACTGGTGATCCGGGTAAACGGCCTCGATACCCCGTGGGGCGCGGCAGACCTGGCTGCGGTCGCAGCGGCGGGGCCGGACGCCGTGCTGGTACCCAAGGTCAACGACTGCGCGGGCCTGCGCGCCTATGACGCGGCGCTGGCTTCTGCACCCGCCACGACCCGGCTCTGGGCCATGATCGAAACCTGTGCGGTGGTGCCCGAACTAACGGCACTCGCTGCGCTGAGGGTCACGACCCGGCTTGCCGCCTTCGTGCTTGGCACCAATGACTTGGCCAAAGACATGCGCGCGCAGATCAGGCCCGGCCGGGCACCGTTCCTGCCAATCCTCAGCGCGGCAGTCTGCGCTGCGCGGGCGCACGGCCTCATCGTAATCGACGGGGTCTGCAACGAATTCCGTGATTCCCAAGTGGTGCAGCGCGAGGCCGAGCAAGGTCTGGAGTTCGGCTTTGATGGCAAATCGCTGATCCACCCCGACCAGATCGGCCCGTGCAACGCAGTCTTCTCGCCGAGCGCAATGGAAATCGAGGCAGCGCGCAACTTGGTCGCGGCGTTTGAAGACCCGGACAACGCCGGCATGGGCGCTATCCGCCTTGAGGGCCGGATGGTCGAGCTGCTGCATCTTGAGCAGGCGCGGCGGACTCTCGCCGTCGCCGCGACGATTGGCTAGCTCCAGGCCCGGTAAACCCCGTAAAGACTGGTCAGAGTCAGCACGATCCCAACCAGCACCAACATCGCCTTGGGATTGAAGTGCTTGGCGGCCCAGGCACCGATCGGGGCAGCCAGCAATCCGCCGATCAGCAGGCCCAGCGTTGCGCCAGCTACGTCGGCCACGCCGATATTCCAGATGAAGGCGAGCGAGACTGCCAAGGTCAGGAAGAATTCAACCGAATTTACCGTACCGACAACCTTGCGCGGATCGGCCCCCTGAATCAGCAGGTTCGAGGTCACCACCGGCCCCCAGCCGCCACCCCCGACGGCGTCGAGGAACCCGCCGAACAGGCCGAGCGGGGCGATCAAGCGCGCCTCGCGCAGCTTGGGCGGATAGAGCAGCCCGCGCGCGAGGAGGTAGATGCCGATCGCCGAAAGGTAGATGAGCACGTATGGCTTGACTACGGCGGCATCGATCGAGGTCAGCACGTAAGCGCCCAGCACCCCGCCGATCAGCCCGGGGATCAACAGCCGGAAGAACAGCCGTTTGTCGATGTTGCCGTGGAACAGATGGCTGATCCCTGAAACCGCCGTGGTGAAGCATTCAACGATGTGCACCCGCTGCGAGGCAAGCGCCGGCGGCATGCCCAAAACCGCGACCAGCAGTGTATTGGAGATGACCCCGAACGCCATGCCCAGCGCGCCATCGACCAGCTGCGCGGCAAACCCCACTGCGATGAACGGGAGCAGCGCTTCAAGATTGAAATGCGAAATCTCAAGCACGCCTGAACCTCCACGACTGTCTTGGTCCGGGACCTAATCGCCGCAGCAATGACCCGCGACAAAGAAATTCGCGGGGCAGGCTAATCGTAAGCATCCCCCTGCTGAACCGATTTGAATATCAGCTGGAATGATTAGCGCATGGCAACGGAGCGCGGTCCTCGCGCCTTGGCGAGCACTTTGTGCGGAACCTTGACGCAGCGCGCTTCAACCACCGGGTAATCGGCGCGAAGCGCGATGTCGCTGCCAAGTGCCGTCTCGACTTGCGCCTCCCATTGGTCCGGGGCAGCGTACATTTGTTCGGGTGCGGCAATGCGTTCGCAGTCGGCCCCGTCATCCGCGCAGCCGAATAGCAGCAATGTGTAGGCGATCAGGCTCATCCCTTGCACTCCTTGCCGGATCAACCGGCTGGGGCGAACATGGTTCCCGGCCTCAGTCGCTCTCAAGCAGTGCGTTGACCGCCGCAGCGGCGTGGAGCGCCGTGGTATCAAACAGCGGCACCGTGCTGTCTTCGGCGCCGATCAGCAGCATGATCTCGGTACAGCCGAGGATTACTGCCTCGGCGCCGCGATCAACCAGACGCGCGATCACCGCCCGGTATGTTGCGCGGGATGATTCGCTGACCACACCCGCGATCAGCTCGTCGTAGATCACCCGGTGAACGAGCGCGCGGTCGGCTTCGTTTGGAACCAGCACCTCAAGCCCGTGGCGCTGCGCCAGCCGGTCGCGGTAGAACGCCTGCTCCATGGTGAAGGCCGTGCCGAGCAGCCCGACTTTCGTCATGCCCGCCGCACGGGCTGTGGCGCCGGCCGGATCGGCGATATGCAGCAGTGGGATGCCGGCTGCCGCCTCGACCTCGTCCGCCATCAGGTGCATCGTATTGGTGCAAATCAATAGCTGCTCTGCCCCCGCTCCGACAAGCCGCTGTGCCGCATCGATCATCAGCACGGTCTGGGCCGGCCAGTCACCAGCGCGTTGGAGCGCCTCGATCTCGGCAAAATCGAACGACCACAGTAGCAGCCGTGCCGATGCCGTCGGTCCGCGCGCGGCGCGCACCCCTTCATTGATCAGCCGGTAATACTGCGCCGAGCTTTCCCAGCTCATCCCGCCGATCAGGCCCAACATCTTCATGGCATTCTCCGATAGCGGAAGTACCAGACCTCGTGATCATACACCGTCCGTGCCTTGACCTCATATCGGGTCTCAGGCCAGCCGGCCGGGCGGTTCTGGAACTG
>JANXUP010000170.1 GCA_025356175.1 Sphingomonadaceae bacterium
TTCACCATTCCCGCCGCAGCAGCGCGCTACCGAGCACAGTTCGAAGGCCTGGTCGCAGCGTGACGGCAATCGAATTCAGCGGCGGTTCAGCGCATTCCCGCCACGGCGCGGCGCTATGTCCGGGCAGCCCGCTCTCTACCCGCAAAGGGCCGCTGCGATGAGCGAGGAGCAAGCCGCCTCGCCGCGCAACCGCCGCTGGGCGGCGCTTGCCAGCATGGGTGTGTCGCTCGCCTTGCTGGTCGCCGTGGCACTGCAGTTCAAGGATCTCGATTTCGCCAAAGTGCAGGGCCTGATCCCTGCCAGCCCGGTCTTCTGGATTGGCTTTGCGGTTTATTATCTGGCGGGACCGATCAGTGAATGGGTGGTCTATCGCCGCCTCTGGGTGATGCCAGTGGCGGGGATCGGCGCGCTATTGCGCAAACTCGTCGCCAACGAATTGCTGCTCGGTTATCTCGGCGAGGCGCAATTTTACGCTTGGGCGCGGGCGCGGACGCGGCTGTCCGAAGCCCCGTTCGGCGCGATCAAGGACATGACGATCCTTTCTGCGCTGGTCGGGAACGGCGCGACGCTGGTCATGCTGGCTTTCGCCTGGCCCTACGTTTCGGGCGGGCAGCTCGGCATGGAAGGAACCACTGCGTTTGCCTCGCTCGGCGTGGTGTTGTTGACCTCGCTCGGCATCCTGTTGTTCCGGCGCCAGTTATTCACGCTGCCCAAAGCTGACTTGTGGTTCATTTCGGCGGCACATCTGGTGCGCATCATAGTAATCCTGATTGCTTCGGCGGTGATGTGGCATGCAGTATTGCCCGGCGTGGCGATTACCCTGTGGCTGGTCCTGGCAACCTTGCGGATGCTGATCTCAAGGCTGCCGCTGATGCCCAACAAGGATGTTGTCTTTGCCGGGATTACCGTGCTGTTACTGGGCAAGGGGGCGGACGTTGCGGCACTGATGGCGATGATGGCAGTGCTGCTGCTGGTTGCACACCTGATGATTGGAACCATATTCGGCCTCACCGGCCTGTTCGATGCGGAGAAAGTGAAATGAAGCCTCTTGCTGTAACCCTGGCGCTGCCGCTGCTGCTGGCGGCCGGTCCGGCGCTCAAGAGTTCGCCTGACCTCGGCAAGGCCGAAGGGCGGTGCCGTGCGGGCGAGCCTGGCCCGGCCTTGCTGGTCGAAGCGGTCGGGATGAAGGACCGTACCGGCACCATGAAGCTCGAAATCTATCCGGGTAACGAGCAGGATTTTCTTGCTGACGACAACGTGCTGATCGCTGCGGGCAAGACTTTCCGCCGGGTTGAGGTGCCAACTCCGCAATCGGGGCCGGTGGTGCTGTGCGTGCGCATTCCGGGGCCGGGGACTTATGCGGTATCGGTACTGCACGACCGCAACATGGATCGCCACTTTCAGTGGAAAATCGACGGGATCGGGTTCTCGTCCAACCCGCACCTCGGCTGGGGCAAGCCCAGCGTGAAGAGCTCACGCGTCGTGGTGAACGGCGGCGGGATTTCGAAGATCTCGGTGGTGATGAACTACAAGAACGGGCTGGGTGTCGCTCCTTTGAAAACCAACTAGGTGAAATTGGTCGACGTCTGCGCGTTCTACACGCCCCATGGCGGCGGGGTGAAGACCTACGTCGAGCAGAAGCTCAAGATCGGGCCCGAACTCGGTGCGGAGATTGTGATCCTCGCTCCCGGTGATCGGTACGAAGTGATCGAGCGCGGTCCCAAGGCACGGATCGTCATGATCCCCAGCCCGCGGTTGATCGTCGACAAGAATTACTGGTATTTTGGTGACAAGGCCGCGCTCCACGCCGCTCTCGACGAGCTGAAACCAGATCTGGTCGAGGTTGGCTCGCCGTGGCGCAGTCCGTCGTGGGTGGCGGAGTGGCGCGGAAACGTACCGCGCAGCCTGTTCATGCACGCCGATCCGATGACGGCCTATGCTTACCGCTGGTTCGATCCGCTGCTCCCGCGCAGCACGACGGACCGGTTGTTCGCCCCCTACTTGCGCCATATCCGGGGCCTCTCGCAGAAGTACGACAGCGTGATCTGTGCCAGCCGCGACCTTCAGGACCGCCTTGTGGCAGGGGGCGTGGACCATACCTCGCTGATCCCGATGGGCGTGGAGGAAGGGGTTTTCTCACCCGCCAACCGTGATCCGGCACTGCGTGCCGCGCTGCTCGCCGAACTGGGCTTGCCCGAGACGGCGGGCCTGCTGCTTACCATCGGGCGGCTCTCGGCCGAGAAACGCTGGTCGGTGGTGATCGAAGCGGTCAAGCGCGCCTCGCGCGAACGTCCGCTGGGCTTGATCTTGCTGGGTGAAGGCCGCGAAAAGCCGCAGGTGCTGCGCGCGATCGGCAGCAATCCGCATATCCGGCTGCTTGACCCGGTGCGCGACCGGTCTCGCTTCGCCGCCATGCTCGCAAGCGCCGATGCCGTCATTCATGGCGGCGATGCCGAAACGTTCGGCTTGGCCACGGCAGAGGCGCTGGCCAGCGGAACTCCAGTCATCGTGCCGGATCGCGGCGCCGCTGCCGACCATGGCATCAGCGGCGGCGGACTGGTGTACAAGGCTGCAAACTGCCAGGCGCTGGCGGGCGCGATCGGCTTGCTGGCCGCGCAAGATTGGCCGCGCAGCACCCGCAAGGTGCAAACCATGCGCGATCATTTCGCGCAGCTCTTTGCCCATTATCGAGACCTGATCACCGCGCACCAAGCTTGACTCAGTGAGGCGATGCAATTAGTTTCATTTGCAACCAATTTCATCGCTGGAGCGCAAATTGCATGGCCGACCTGTTCGACAATCCGCTGGGCCTCGACGGGTTCGAATTCGTCGAATTCTCCGCGCCTGAGAAGGGCATGCTCGAACCGGTGTTCGAGAAGATGGGCTTCTCCTGCATTGCCCGGCACCGCTCGAAAGACGTGCAGCTGTGGCGCCAGGGCGGGATCAACCTGATCGCCAATTACGAACCGCGCAGCCCGGCCGCCTACTTCGCCTCCGAACATGGCGCTTCTGCTTGCGGCATGGGCTGGCGCGTGCGCGATGCCGCCAAGGCTTATGCCGCGGCGCTTGAACGCGGGGCGGAACCGGTCGAGGTCAAGACCGGGCCGATGGAGCTGCACTTGCCCGCGATCCGCGGGATCGGCGGCTCGATCATCTACCTGATCGACCGCTACGAGGGCGGCGCTTTCGGCGACCTGTCGATCTACGATATCGACTTCGTCTATGAACCGGGCGCGGATCGCCATCCGGCAGGGGCTGGGCTCAAGCTGATCGATCACCTGACCCATAACGTCTATGGCGGGCGCATGGCCCACTGGGCTTCGTTCTATGAGCGCATCGCCGGTTTCCGCGAGATCCGCTATTTCGACATCAAGGGCGAATATACCGGGCTTACCAGCAAGGCGATGACCGCGCCCGACGGCAAGATCCGCATTCCGCTCAACGAAGAAGGCAAGGCTGGCGGCGGCCAGATCGAGGAATTCCTGCGCGCCTACAACGGCGAGGGGATCCAGCACATTGCCCTCATCTGCGACGACCTGATTGCGACCTGGGACAAACTCAAGGCGCTGGGCGTGCCGTTCATGTCAGCCCCGCCCACGACCTATTACGAAATGCTGGCCGAGCGCCTGCCCGGTCACGGTGAGCCGGTCGACGAGCTGCAAAGGCGCGGCATCCTGCTCGATGGTTCGACCGAAAACGACGATCCGCGGCTGCTGCTGCAGATCTTCGGCGAGACCCAGATCGGTCCGGTGTTCTTCGAATTCATCCAGCGCAAGAAGGACGAAGGCTTCGGCGAGGGCAATTTCACTGCGCTGTTCCAGTCGATCGAGCGCGATCAGATGAAGCGCGGGGTTTTGCACGCTGCGGATTAACTCCCTTGTCCGCTCATGCTGAGCCTGTCGAAACACACGCGCGGCAGATGGACTTGGGGCAACTCGCTCGGCGCGCGGCCTTCGACAGGCTCAGGCTGAGCGGGACTTGGAATTGGAGGATAAGACCATGACACCGACCCTTCAGCGCATCCACCACGTCGCCTATCGCTGCAAGGACGCGAAGGAGACGGTCGATTGGTACGCGCGCGTGCTTGGCATGACCTACGTCACCGCGTTCGCCGAGGACCACGTGCCCTCGACTGGCGAATTCGATCCCTACATGCACATCTTCCTCGATTGCGGCGGCGGCAATGTGCTCGCCTTCTTTGAACTGCCGCTGCAACCCGAGATGGGCAAGGATCCCAATACCCCGGCGTGGGTCCAGCATATCGCCTTCGAAGTCGCCGACCTCGACACACTCCTCGAAGGCAAGGCGCATATCGAGGCGCAGGGGGTGGAGGTGCTCGGCCCGACGTACCACGGCATTTTCCGCTCGATCTATTTCTTCGATCCCAACGGCCACCGGCTCGAACTCGCGTGTAATATCGGAACGCCGGATCAATACGCCGAACTGCGCGCACTCGCCCCGGTCATGCTCAACGACTGGGCCGCGACCAAACGCGCCCCGCGCCACGCGGCCTGGCTGCACGAAGATCCCGCCGAACGCGGCGACGCGGAGAAAACCTTCTAGGGGCTTTTCAACAAGCACAGGTCCGCTATGGGCGGCGCGTGCGTTTCACATTGCAACTGGGGGCCGCGCTGGCTGGGGGGCTGGCGCTGATGCCGCATGCGGCCAATGCGCAGCGTGCCTCGGAAAATGTCACAACCCAATCAGGCGACGCCTTCGGGAAGACCGTGGGTAACGAGAAGAGCGGGCTGTACGAGAGCGACGACGTGCGGGGATTCAGCCCGGTCGATGCCGGAAACGTCCGCATCGAAGGGCTTTACTTCGATCAGGTTGACAAGCTCTCGACCCGGGTGATCGACGGCAATACGATCCGTGTCGGCCCGGCCGCGCTGCACTATCCGTTTCCCGCACCGACCGGCATCGCAGACTTTTCCGTCATGCAGCCGCGCGCGGCAGCAGTGCAGAGCTTCACGCTTGATACGGGTTCATCGAACTCGCTCGGACTTGGCGGCTCATTCGAGGTGAAGCAGCCGCTCGATGGCGAGCGACTGGGCATCGCTGCCGGCGTGGGTTTCCGTGAGTTCAGACGCACCGAAGGGGGCGCCGGACAAGCCCGGACCGTCGGCACGACACTGGCCTGGCGGCCGCAACCCGGAGCCGAGGTGCTGCTGTTCACCGGCGATTTCCGCTTTCGCAGTGACGAGGCGCGGCCGACCTTTTTCCTCGCTGGCACTGGTGGACCGCCCGCCCTCAAGCGTGGCGAGGATCTGAGCCCAAGCTGGACCGGCCGGAGCGCCGATACCTGGGTGTGGGGCGCAGTGGCCAAGCTCGCGCTTGCAGCTGGATTGCGGCTCGAGAGCGGGCTGTTCTATACGCGCCGCGACCAGCACAAGGCGTTTGCCGATCTCTACACCGGAGTCTTGGCGAACGGCACCACCGGCGGGCACCGGATCGTTGCCGACGCGGGATCGTTCGATGCCTCGCTTTCGGGCGAGACGCGGCTGGTCAAGCAATGGCAGAACGGATCCTTGCACCAGCAGGTGCTGCTGTCGCTGCGCGGACGGCACAAGGTGCGCCGGTTCGGCGGCACCGCCTCGTTCCAGTACGGACCCTCAAGCCTGCTCACCAATGCAAACATTCCCGAGCCGGTCTACAGCATTGGCACCAAGAACCGTGACCGGGTCGACCAACTGACTTATGGCGCGGCTTGGGGGCTGGTCTCCGATCACGGCTTCTCGCTCGATGCCGGGCTGTCGCGATCGCGCTACACCAAGGCGGTCGACTTCGCTGACCCGCTGGCAGCCGACCCGGTCAGCCGCGACAGCCCGATCACCTGGAACGTGTCCGCCTCGATATTGCTGGCCAAGGGCATCACCGTTTATGGCGCGGCGGCGACTGGACAGGAAGAGGCGCTGATCGCTCCCGATGTTGCGGTCAACCGCGCCGAAGCGCCACCGGCGATCCATACCCGTCAAGTCGAGGCTGGGGTAAAGCTGGCAATTACTCGGCATCTGACGCTGATCGCCGGGGGCTTCACCATCACCAAGCCCTATTACAACCTCGACGCCGGGCTGCGCTATCGCCAGCTCGGCGATCTCACCCATCGCGGCGTCGAGTTCTCGCTCACCGGACAGGTTCTGCCGGGGCTCAGCGTGGTGGGTGGACTGCTTCTGCTCGACCCGAAGATCACGGGTGAAGCGGTATCCTCGGGCCAAATTGGCCCGCGCCCGGTGGGACAAGTGCGACGCCATGGGGTGATCAATCTCGACTGGCGACTGGGCGGCGGGAAGGGCGCATGGTCTTTCGATCTCGCACTCAACAGCTATTCGAGCCGGGTCGGCAACAGCGCCAACACACTCTTCGCCGCCCCGCGCACCACACTGAATCTTGGCGCGCGCTATCGCTTCAAACTGGGCCCGGGCACCTTCCTGCTGCGGCCCCTCGTGCAGAACCTGTTCGATAATTACGGCTGGCAAGTTTCGACCAGCGGCGGCTGGACCTACACCGCGCCGCGCGCCTTTACCGTGCAGGTTGTTGCGGACTTCTAGGCTTAATTCGGCCGCGGCAGGGCGGTGGTTGCCTTCATCTTTTCCATCGAGAAGGTCGAGCTGACATCGGCGATGTCGGGAATCCGCGCGATCAGCTTGCGGTAAATGCGGTCATAGTGCGCGATGTCGCGGACCACGATCTTGAGCAGGTAATCGACCTCGCCCGCCATGCGGTGGCATTCGCTGATCTCATCGATTTCCGCGATGCCGCGCGAAAAGGCTTCGAGCCAGGCGGGGTCGTGCCGGTTGGTGCGGATTGCGACGAAGACGGTGGTGGCGAGGCCCAGCTTCTCGGGATCGAGCAGCGCCACGCGGCGCGCGATAATACCGGAGTCCTCCAGTCGCCGGATGCGGCGCCAGCAAGCGTTGCTCGACAGACCGACGCGTTCGCCCACCTCGTGAACGGGCAGCGAGGCATCGCTTTGCAGCACGCTAAGGATGGACCAGTCGATGGTATCAAGTTGCGTTGTTTCGCTCATATGTGGGACAAGATAACCGCATATTCGGGAAATAACCATAATTCAGGAGATGATTTTGCGATTCTGTCGCGCTATTCTGCAGGCTATAGTTTCAACGGGGGAATGCCGATGTCGACCATGCGACTGTTTACCGATCATCCCGAAAGCGTCGGCGAAAGCTATGGCGAACACCTCGTCACCGCGACCGGCTTTGGTGCGCGCATGGTGCTCGCTGGCCTCGCCTGCATGGTTCACGCTTTCCTGCCGTTTCTGTTCGTCAAAACCGGCAGCCAGCAGATTTCCGGGCTTTATGACCGCATGGTGGCCAACCGGCGGCGCAATCCGGTTACCGGCGCGCTCGATTTTTGTATCTAAAGCAGCAGGTACGCAAACGTCAGCGCGCAGCCGAAACTCACCAGCGTTGCGGTCACCACCGGTACCCCGGCCTTCCAGCCCATACCGAGCAGCAGGTCCATCCGGCTGCGCATCGCGGTGGCGGTCACCGCCAGCAGCAACAGCGCCTTGGACGCGATCAGCCCCCATTGCACCACCGGTTGCGGCAGCGTCACGAGACTGTTGACCACCACCACCACCAGGAACGCGACGATAAACCACGGCAGCGCCAGCCGCCGCCAGATCGGTTGCCCGGCAGCGTCTCCGGCCGGGCCAATCGCCAGACTGGTCAGTGCCACCAGCGGCGCGAGGCTCGCCACCCGGGCGAGCTTGACGATCGTGGCGTAATTGCCGGCTGGATCTGAGAAGGCATAACCGCCGCCGATTGCCTGCGCGACATCGTGGATCGAGGCGCCGATCAGAAACCCGGCCTGGCCATTGCTGAGCCCCAGCTCGCCCGCGAGCGCCGGGTAGACCGACATGGCAAAGGCGCTGGCGAGCGATACACCCACAAGGGTTAGCGCGAACTGCGCCTGGCTCAACCGGTCCTTGCCGATCACCCCGTACAGCGCGAGCGCCGCGCTGGCTCCGCAGATCGCGGTGGCTCCGCCGGCGAGGATGCCGGCGTACTTCGATTGTCCGCTCAGTTTCGCACCCAGCAGTCCGGCAGCGAAAGTCATCGCCATGACCACGCCCAGCGCCGCGAACGGCAGCGGGCCAAGCGCGCTGATCTGCGCCCAGGTGACTTGCAGGCCGAGCACTACAATCCCCCAGCGCAGGCAGGTACGCGAGGCGAAATCGAGACCTGGATGGTTCTTGGTGTCGTGCGAGATGAAGTTGAGCGCAAGGCCGACCAGCAACCCAAGCAGGATCAGCGGGAAGCCGTAATGTTCGGAAAGCCACGCCGCCGCAGCTGCCGCCACCCCGCACAGTGCGAGGCCGGGGAACAGCAGTGCGCGCTTGCTTGGCCCTGCCGGGACAGGCGCAGTTTCCGCCAACTGCAGTTCGCCGAACAGGTCGCCGCCATAGGGCAGGCTGTCCCAATCGACGCTGCGTCCTGCCTTGCCTGCTGCGCCCTCGGCCACTCGCGTTCCCCTGCTTCCGACCGTCAGGCCATAGCGTGCCTGACGGTCAGGGCAAGCTAGCGCCTACTTGTCGCCCAGTGCCTTGTCCTCGTTGGCGCGCTTGACCACGTAGATGCGCGCCGCCTCGATCTGGTCGGGCGAGAACTGGTCCTTCCACGCGACCATTCCGTTCTGGCTTAGCAGCCCGTCATGCACGATCTGCTGCCACAGCTTGGGATTGCCGAGCGCGGCGGAGTGACGAAGATCGGGATTGAGCGATCCCGCCACCGCGACGTTGCCGTGGCAGACGCTGCAACTGTTGGTGTAGATCTTCGAACCCATCGCCAGCTGTGCGGGCGTGCCGGTGAACGGCGGCGGATCGAGCACGCGGTCCGCCATGGCGGGCATCGGCGCGAGCTGGCCTTTGGCGTTCAGCTTGAACACCAGCAGGCGGCTGATGTTGGGGGTCATCTTGCTGACCAGCTTACCGCCCGAAACGTCCCACACCCCGCCCCAGCCGACCAGCACCGCGACATATTGTTCGCCGTCGATGGTATAGGTCATAGGTGCGGCAAGGATCCCGCTCTGGGTCGGGAACGACCACAGCTGCTTGCCGGCATCGGCGGTGTAGGCGCGGAATTCACCCTGCGCGGTGCCCTGGAACACCAGGTTACCCGCAGTACTGAGGATCCCGCCGTTGGTCGGGCTGGTGTAAGGCACCTTCCACTTTTCGGTACCGGTGACCGGGTCGAACGCAACCAGTGCCCCGGTCATTGCCGCCATGGTTCCGGCGCGGACGGCCTTGTCGGCAGGGATATTGCCGCCGCTGGCATCGATGCCGAGCTGGAAGCCGGTGGTGCCGGGCTTCCAGTCTGGATCGGGCGCATAAACCTGCGGAGTGTTGTTGACCGGGATGTAAACGAGGCCAGTCTTGGGGCTCATGCTCATCGGGGTCCAGCTATGCGCACCGATCGCGCCGGGGAAGCCAAGGAACGGCTTGCCGGTAACTTCATAGCGCGCTTCGGGATTGATCTTGGGCGCGCCGGTCACCGGATCGAGCCCAGAGGCCCAGTTGATCCCCTGGACGAACGGCTTGCCCGAGATGAAATTGCCGGTCTTGGCATCGAGTGTGTAGAAATAGCCGTTCTTGGGCGCGTGCATGATCACATGCTGCTTGGTCCCATTGAGATCGAGATCGGCGACGATGACCTGCTGGGTTGAATCGAAGTCCCAGCGGTCTTCCGGGGTTTCCTGGAAGTGCCATGCATATGCACCGGTATCGGCGTTCACCGCGACGATCGAGGCAGTGTAGAGGCTGTCACCGGCCTTCTGGTTGGTGCCGCCGCGCTTGGCGGGGTTCCACGGCTCGGCATTGGCGGTACCGAAGTAGATCAGGTTCGTGACGGGATCATAGGTGATCCCGTCCCACACATTGCCGCCCCCGCCGGTCTTCCAGAAATCGCCGCTCCAGGTCTTGGCTGCGGCTTCAAGGTGCTTGCCCTCGGCTGGCTTGGATGGATCGCCCGGCACGGTATAGAACTTCCACACCTGATTGCCGGTCTGGGCGTCATAGGCCGCGATATAGCCGCGGCTGAAGTATTCCGAACCGGCCGAACCCAGCACCACCATGCCCTTGACGATCCGCGGCGCGCCGGTGATTGCCTGGTGCGAGCCTTCGGGAATGGTCAGCTTCGACCAGACTTCCTTGCCGGTCTTTTGGTCCAGCGCGACCAGCCGCCCGTCGAGCGTGCCGACATAAACCTTGTCGCCGTACAGCGCGACGCCGCGGTTGACCGCATCGCAGCACACGTCGACCAGCTTGGCGCGCGGCACCTTGGGATCGTAAGACCATTTGAGCGCGCCAGTCTTGGCGTCATAGGCCTTGACCATCGACCACGCGGTGGAGACGTACAGGACTCCGTCGTGCATCAGCGGGGTGGCTTCCTGCCCGCGCGCGGTATCGAGGTCGGCCGACCAGGCAAGGCCCAGCTGGCTGACGTTCTTGTCGTTGACCTGGTCGAGCGGGGAATAACGCGTCTCGTTATGATCGCCCGCCACGGTCAGCCACTCGCCCGCTGGCGGCTGGCTCATCGCGGCATCGGTAACGCCTTGCGTGGCCGGAGCCGAGACCTGTTTGCCGCAAGCCGCCAACGGCAACAGCAGGGCGAGTGCCAGAACCTTCGAACGCATGGATGTCCTCTCCGAAAATGCGCCAGCCTGATAGCCGGTCTTGGCGCGCAGCATGCCTTCACACCGCCGACGAATCCACCATTTAATTACGCGATTAACATGCACCTTGAGGCAAGCACGCAAATCGCGATTGTCTTCACCCGTAGCTTGGCTAGTTTCGGAAGCACTGGGCGGGACGAGGAGAGCTCGAAAATGTGTGATGATCTGACCGCTCATGAGGAAGATGAGGCACTTGCTGCCAACGGCCTCAATCGCCGCCAGTTCGCCGCGATCAGCGCGGCTGGCGTGCTCGCCGCATGTGCCGGCAGTGAGAGCGACGCGAAGGCCCGCGCCGGCCTTGCTGAAAGCACAGTCTCAATCACCACGGCTGACGGCACCGCCGATGCGTTCTTCGTGCGCCCGGTCAAGGGCAAGCACGCGGCGGTGATCATGTGGCCTGATATTGCAGGCCTGCGCCCCGCCTACATGGAAATGGGCCGCCAACTGGCAGCGGCGGGTTTCGCGGTGCTGGTGGTCAACCACTACTACCGCTCGGCCAAGGCGCCGATCCTGGCGTCAATGGCCGAATGGCGCACGCCCGAGGGGCAGGCCAAGCTCAAGCCGATGATTGCGGCGATTACCCCGCAAGGCGTGACCACCGACACGATGGCCTTCACTGCCTGGCTCGACAAGCAGGCGGCGGTCAATCGGCAGCGCGGCATCGGGACGATCGGCTATTGCATGACCGGGCCCTATACGGTGCGTGCCGCAGCGGCGGTGCCGCGGCGGATCAAGGCGGCGGCATCGTGCCACGGCGGCGGGCTGGTGACCCAGGCGCCCGATAGCCCGCACAAGCTGATCGCCAGTACGCAGGCGAGCTACCTGTTCGCCATCGCCCGCAACGACGATACCCGCGCGCCGGGCGACAAGGATGCGCTTAAGGCTGTGGCTGCGGCGGCGGGCCGTCCAGCCGAGATCGAGGTCTACAACGCCGATCATGGCTGGTGCACATTGGATGCGCCGACTTATGACAAGGGCGAAGCGCAGCGGGCCTGGGCCCGGGTTCTGGCGCTGTTCGGGAATTTGTAACAGATCCGGATGCTCGTTAGCACCCAGCTCCGTTCGTCCTGAGGAGCCGCTCTGCGGCATCTCGAAGGACCATAGGCCGCGCGCGGTGCTTCGGCCGCGCGCGCGGTGCTTCGAGACGGGTCTTCGACCCTTCGCTTCGCTCCGGGCTCAGTCCCTCCTCAGCACGAACGGGGTTTTTGGAACGGGGGCTATTGCCCCTCGCTCCTGGAGCCCGGCGAGCTCTTTGGGTTCACCAGGATCACCACCTCGTCGTAAACCGACAAGAGGTGGCTGTCGTACCACTGGTCGAGCACGCATTTGACCCGGCCGAAGAACGCCGGGACGTCTTCGAGCACGTAGTGGCCCTTGTATTGCGGGCCCGCCGCTTCGGGGTAAGTCTGCGGCCGCTCGATATCGAGCGCCTGGCCTTTGAGGTACGAGGCTATTTCATCGATGTGCTGGCGCAGGGCCATGCGGCGGGAATCGCCGCTGCCGCCGCCGCTGCGGCACAGGCCCAACTCATCCTTGGCCTTGTCGAGCAAGCCGGTGAGATAGAGATAGACCCGGTCCATGTTCTCGCGCTTCAGCGCGATCATGGTGTCGACGTAGTCCTTCTGGACACGCAGGGCTGCGGTTTCGGGATGTTCCGAACCCCAGAAGCCTTGGGAGAATTCTTTCGGGTTATGCTGGATCATGGCCGCAGCACTACGCCGATATGGTTACTTGGCGGTTAAATATCCGCCTCTGGCCGAGCTGCCGGATTTACTTGCCGCCGCCAACGGAACCGCTAAGATTCGTTTGAGTTTTTTGGAGGGAAAATAAACATGCCCGGCGTCCTGATAGCCCTGGTGGGGCTGGTGTTCATTTTTCTGCTGATGGGCGTGCGCGTCGTCACCCAGGGCTATGTCTATACGATCGAACGGCTCGGCAAGTTCACGCTCGCTGCGCAGCCCGGGCTGCACCTGATCATCCCGTTCGTTGACCGGGTCGGCCGCAAAATCAACATGATGGAACAGGTGCTCGATATCCCCGGACAAGAGATCATCACCCGCGACAACGCGATGGTCGGGGTCGATGCGATCGTGTTCTTCCAGGTGCTCGATCCGGGCAAGGCGGCTTATGAGGTATCGAACCTCGTTGTCGCGATCATGCAGCTGACCACCACCAACCTGCGCACCGTGATGGGTTCGATGGACCTTGATGAGACGCTGTCGCGGCGCGATGAGATCAACGCCAAGCTGCTGACCGTGATCGATCACGCGACCGAGCCGTGGGGGGTCAAGATCACCCGGATCGAGATCAAGGACATCCGCCCGCCCGCCGACATTTCCAACGCGATGGCCCGGCAGATGAAGGCCGAGCGTGAAAAGCGGGCCAACATCCTTGAGGCCGAAGGGTTCCGCCAGGCTGAAATCCTCAAGGCCGAGGGTGAAAAGCAAGCCGCGATCCTGTCCGCCGAAGGCCGCAAGGAGGCCGCCTTCCGCGATGCAGAGGCGCGCGAACGCTCGGCGCAGGCTGAAGCGCAGGCGACCAAGGTGGTGTCCGAGGCGATCGCCACTTCGGGCACCCAGGCACTCAATTACTTCGTTGCGCAGAAATATACCGAGGCGGTCGCTGCCTTCGCCAATTCGCCCAATGCCAAGACCATCCTGTTCCCGGTCGAGGCGACCCAGCTGATCGGTTCGATCGGCGGGATCGGGGCGCTGGTGAAGGATGCACTGGGTGATGGCAGCGGAACTAACAAATGAACCTGCTGGGCACCACGTTTGATCCACACTGGGCTTGGCTCGCGCTCGGCCTGGTCCTGGCAGTGGGCGAGATGACCATTCCGGGCGTGTTCCTGATCTGGATGGCCGGCGCGGCGGTGATTACCGGGCTGGCGACCTGGCTTGTGCCGCTGTCGGTACCATTGCAGGTGGTGCTGTTCGCAGTTTTGTCAGTGGGTGCGGTTTTTATCGGGCGCAACTGGTTGCGGGCCAACCCGATTGTTGCGGCCGATCCGATGATGAACGATCGCGGCGCACGCGCCATCGGCGAGACCGTCGTCGTGACGCAAGTGATCGAAGGCGGCGAAGGGCGGGTCAAGCTGGGCGACAGCGAATGGATCGCCAAGGGTCCCGATGCCGAACCCGGCACGCGGATGCGGGTTGCTTCGCACAACGGTTCGATACTGATGGTCGAGTACCTGCACTAGCCGGGCCGGGCAGGGAGTGCGGCGGGTGCACGCAATCTCCATATTTCCCCCATTAACCCTGCGCTCTTATTGGCCTATGAGACGCGTGCCGTGCAGGCCTTGCCCGGCTGGAGGATTGAACGAGCCCAATGGCCAGGTCTGATATCCGGCGCACGCCGCCGCCCAGTGGCGGACGTCCCCGCAATCCTCAGAAGCAGCCGCCACGCGGGTGGCGCTTGCTCGTCCGCCGCCTGCTCGTGTGGGGCGGCTCGCTCGGCCTGCTCGCGCTCGTCTCGCTGGTGGTCGCGGTCGGGCTGGCAGCGCGGACCCTGCCCGATTTCGATCAACTGAAGGCCAACCAGAACGAACAGATGATCGTGGTGCGCGCGCGCGACGGCAGCGAACTGGTCACGCTGGGGCCAAGTTATGGCAAATGGCTGAGCGCGGGCCAAATCCCGCAGGTGATGAAGGACGCCATCCTTTCGACCGAGGACAAGCGCTATTATTCGCATGTCGGCATCGATCCGATCGGGGTCGCGCGCTCGTTCCAGATTCGCGCCCAGACCGGTGCCTGGCGGCAGGGCGGCTCGACCATCACCCAGCAGCTGGCGCGCACGGTGTTCCTCAACAACACCAAGACCTTCGGCCGCAAACTGCGCGAGGCGGTACTGGCGCTGGCGCTTGAGTGGAAATTTTCGAAATCGCAGATCCTCGAGCTATACCTCAACAAGGTTTATTTCGGCGGCGGCGCTTACGGGGTCGATTCCGCTGCGCGCAAGTTCTTCGGCCATAGCGGCGACCAGCTGTCGCTGCCAGAAGCAGCGATCATCGCAGGTCTGGTCAAGGCGCCGTCGCACTACGCGCCGACCGCCGATGCCGAAGCCGCCGTCGGGCGCGGCCAGGTCGTGCTCGGGCTGATGGTCGAAAACAAGAAGGTCAGTAGTAGCGCGGCGCAGGACGCCGATTTCAAGGGACTGAAATTCGCGCAGGAAAGCGGCCAGAACTCGGTGCGCTACTTTACCGACTGGGCCTTGCCGCAGCTCGACATCCTGCTGCCTGAGAACACCGAACCGATCGAGGTCTGGACCACGCTGGATCCCAAGCTGCAGGGCGCGGCGACCGATTCGATCACGCGCAACGTGCCGGGCGGAGCGCAGGGTGCGCTGGTCAGCATGGACCGCGACGGCGCGGTGCTCGCGCTGGTCGGCGGAACCGATTATGTGACATCCAACTACAACCGCGCGACCAATGCCGTGCGCCAGCCCGGCTCGGCGTGGAAGCTGTTCGTCTACCTTGCGGCGCTGGAATCGGGCTATACGCCAACCAGCGAAGTGGTCGACGAGCCGGTTACGATCCAGGGCTGGAGCCCGCGCAATTCGGGCGGGACTTACGCGGGCAAGATCGATGTGCGCACCGCCTTTGCCTATTCGAAGAACACGGTCGCAGCGCAGTTGGGCAACGAAGTGGGCTTTTCCTCGGTCGCCGGGATGGCGCGGCGGTTTGGCATCACCACGCCGATTTCGACCGTGCCATCGATGGTGCTGGGGTCGAACGAAGTGCGCCTGATCGACATGACCCGCGCCTTCGCTGCGGTTTCAGCGCAAGGCCAGGCGATCGAGCCCTATGGGATCACCAAGGTTGCGACCACCGCGGGCCGGGTGCTTTACCAGCACACGTCCAAGCAGGGACCCTCGCTGGTTCCGCTCAGCGTGACTGCAGGGATTACCGACCTGCTGCAGACCGCAGTCAGCATCGGTACGGGCCGCGCCGCGCAGATCGGCCGCCCCGTCGCGGGCAAGACCGGGACCACCACTTCAAACAAGGACGGCTGGTTCCTCGGCTTTTCGAGCGGGATTACCACCGGGGTGTGGATGGGCCGCGACGATGACAAGCCGGTGCCCGGCCTGCAAGGCGGGACCGCCCCGGCGCGCGCCTTTGCCAGCTACATGAAGATTGCGGTGGCCGGCCGTCCGGTCGAGCAGTTCCAGACCCAGGCACAGTTGCCGAGCTGGCAGCTCGAACCCGACGACGAGGCCAACTTCAGCGGCCGGCCCGAGGACTATTACTACGTCGATGAACAGGGCAACCTGATTGATCCGGCCAAGCAGCCGGCGATCGAGCGGCCGCGCTCGCCTGCTCAAGAGGTGCCGGGCGGCAACAGCGGAGGACTGGTCCCGGCCTCACCGCCGCCAGCCGCCAACGACGATTTCCTTAACGAGGCGACCGGTGGCAGCAAGCCCGGCGGGCGGTCTGGCGGGAGCAGCGAAAACCGCACGCCCCCGCCGAACTAAGGCTGTTTACCGCAGCCGCAGCGCGATAAACACCGTACCGGGCTGGCCCGGACGGACAATCTCCAGCGTGAGGCTGGGGCGGCCCGCTGCCTTGGCCGCCTTGATCGCGGCTTCGAACTGGGCCAGCCCGCTCAGCGGCGCAAAGTTTGCCGAGATAACCACGTCACCCTGCTGCAGGCCTTGATTGGCCGCATCGGACGCAGAGTCGACTTCGGCAATCACCACGCCCTTGGTGCCTTGCGGAACCTGCAGGCGCTGGGCTAGCGCCGGGGTCATTTCCAGCACCTTGAGGCCCAGCGAATCGCTGCTGCCGTCACCCTGCTTCTGTGGAGTGGCAAACGGGTTTTCGGGCACCTGCGGCTGGCCGAACTGCTTGGCCATCTCTTCCTGGTTGGGCCGCTTGGCCACCGTGGCGGTCAGCGTCGTCGGCTTGCCCTGGCGCAACACATCGATCGGGATGCGCGTGCCCGGGGCCAGGTCGGCAACGATGCCCGACAACGTGCGATCGGGGGTAACCGCTTCGCCATTGACCTTGAGCACGATATCGCCCGGCTTGACCCCGGCGGTGGCGGCCGGAAGGTTTGGCGGCACGACCCGGACCAGTTCGCCGCGATTGTGCGGCAGGCCCAGCGAATCCGCGATCTCGTCGGTGATCGGCTGCATTTGCACGCCAAGGAAGCCGCGCTCAATTGTCTTTCCGGCGATCAGCTTGTCGACAATCGGCCTGGCAGTGTCGGAGGGGATGGCGAAGCCGATCCCGATGTTGCCGCCGCTGGGCGCAACGATCCAGTTGTTGATCCCGATCACCTGGCCCTTCATGTCGAACATCGGGCCGCCCGAATTGCCGCTGTTGATCGAGGCGTCGGTCTGGATGTAATGCTGGTAAGCGCCCGAACCGGTGTTGCGGTTGACCGAACTGACGATTCCCGAAGTCACCGTTCCGCCCAGCCCGAACGGATTGCCGATCGCGATCACCCAGTCACCGGCGCGCGCTTTGCCCGACTGGCCGAACTGGACGAACGGCAGCGGCGCCTTGGCGTCGATCTTGAGCACCGCGATGTCCGAATCCTGATCGCGACCGACGATCCGGGCATTGTATTCGGTGCCATCCGCCATGGTCACCATCACCGCATCGGCCGCACCCTTCTGGTCGAGGCTGATCACGTGATTGTTGGTGACGACATAGCCGTCAGCCGAAACGATGAAGCCAGAACCCTGCGCTTCGGCCAGCCGCGCCGAGGCGCCGCCGCCCATCACCTGGCCCAGCGGCGTACCGGCGAGCGGATTATCGACCTGCACCTTCTGCCGCACCGAAATATTGACCACCGCCGGCTGGAGCTGCGAGGTCAGATCGGCAAAGCTGGTTGGCGCTCCGGCGCGCGGGACCACATCCTGCATCCGGCTCTGGTCATTCTGCGCCACTTGGGCGCCGGCCGGAAGGCCAGTGGTGAGGGAAAGCGCCGCGCCGCCCAGCAGCAGCGCCGTGGTAACTCCATATGCGTATCGCACTGATATGATCCTCGCTTCTAAGCGTTGCGTGTCTTGACCCATTCGCGGTCTCACGCTGCCGGGCCTGAACGGAATTTGAATGGCACTGGGTTAGCGCGCTACTTTCCGTTGAAGTGCTTGAGATAGTCGCTGCCGGGCGGGATTACGATAGTCGCCGCGCCTTTGCGTGCCGGATCGCCGAAGTTGGCCTCATAGTTCCGCATGGCACTGAAATAATCGTAGAACGCCAGGTCCTGCGAAGCACTCTTCTGGAGGATCCTGGCAGACTCGGCCTCGCTCTCGGCAACGATCCGCTGCGCATCCTGGGCGCTGGCGACATCGATGACCGCAACCTTGCCGCCATGGTGGTTTTCCATGCGGGTGAAGGCGATGGATTGCCCGCCTTCGGGCAGGACGACCCGGCCGACGCGGAAATCGACTGCTTGCACGCCGTAGGCGCGCAGCTTGGAATCGAGCGCCGACAGGATCTGGAGTGAGCTGCCGCCGCTGCCCGGCTGGGCAATGACCGCGGCATTGCGCTGCGACAGCTGTTCTTCGATCAGCGAGGGCAGGATCGCCTTGATCTGGTCATCAACCCGGTCGCCGCCGCCCAGGGTCGAGATCAGGCGGACCGGATCGATGATCCGGTAAGTCACATCGACATCGACCAGCAGGGTCTGCTCGTCGATCGTATGGACCTTCTGGTCACCGATCGAATAGCTCTGAAGCCCGCGCGCCAGCCAGATCACCCGATCAAAAAACGGCAGCTTAAGCACAGCACCTGCGCCGCTGGCCGAAGGGCTGAAACGGTTGACCACATTAAGCGGCGCGCCAAAACGGGTGATCACCGCCTGATCGCCTTCACCCACGATTACCACGCTCGACGCGCCGATCAGGGCCAGCGCGCCAAGCGCGAACAGGGCGGCGCGGGTCCGGTGCATTGACCTTGCCATGATCACTGCCCTCCCTGTGCTGGTGGCGGTGGCGGCGATGCGGATTTGGCATCGGAGGCGGGGGTATCGGCGGCGGGCAGCTGGGCCGGCACGCCGCTGCCGCCCAGCACTACGATATTGTTGCTCAGCACTTTGGCGGTCATGTCATCGTACATCCGCCGCTTGATCACATCGGGGGCTATCTTGTAGCTCTGATAGGTCTTGTCAAAATCCTGCGCCTTGGCCGTAGCGATCTGGATCAGCTGCGCGCTGTAGCGTTCGGCCTCGTCGTGGTTCTTGTCGGACTTGAGCTTTGCTTCGCTGATCCGGCGGAACGTGTCGGTAAGCTGGCCCGGCGGAGCCCATTTCGTCACTTCGATCGCGGAAATCGCCACACCGGCATGCCATGCATCGAGCACGCGCTGCACGCGGGCCATGGTGCGCTGCTGCAATTCGGCCTGGCGCTTGCCGCTCCACAGGTCGTCGAAAGGCATTTCGGCGACACCGGCCCGCATCTCGGCGTCGGCCAGGCGCCGGATCGCCGCTTCGCCATCCGGCACATTGAAGGTAAACTGCTTGAGATCGGCAATCCGCCAGCGCACCTGAAAAGTCACGTCGATCAGTTCGCCGTCGGCCGTTGGCATCAATGCCTCGGCTTCTTTTTCGGGGATCACGGTGCGCACTTCGGCGCCGGTCTGCTGACGCAGCACGGTCTGGATTGGCCACGGCAGCGTGAAGTGCAGGCCGGGGCCGATGGTTGCGCTGTACTTGCCCATGGTGGTGACCAGCGCGCGTTCGTCCTGCGCCAGCACGTGCACCGAAGTCGCCAAAACCCAAGCGATCAGGCTGCCACCGGCAAGCCAGGGTAACCAGCGCAGATTGACCGTGCGGATTCGTTTGCCCGGACCCGATGGCCCGCCACCGCGACCCCGGAAGATATCATCGATGCTGGCAGAGCGGCGCGGCGGCGTTTCGGTTTCGGGGATCAGCCAGGGATTGCGCGGTGCTTCACCGTCCGGCGCGGCACCGTCGCCGCCTGTCGCTGCGGGACCCCGCCCGGTCTTGACGTCGCCGTCCGGATCGCCGCCCCACGGACTGTCGCTCTTTGCCATGGCGAGGGGCTTGCCCCGTCCGAACCTGTCTGAACCACTCATGCGGCGCACTATAGGAGTGACATGCCCACAAAAACAGTCTCCCGGCGGGCTTTTTAGTTGCTAGGGGGACGCGATGACCGAAGCGACCGAATCCCTAAGCAAATTGCTCCCGCCGCAGGCCGCTGCCCGGCTGCAATCCCTGCGGCTCATCGATGGCCGCGCCGTGGTGGTACTCGATGCTGCCGGACTCGATCAGATCGAGCGCGAGCGGCTTGAAACTGCGGTAACCGACGCATTGTCCGATCAGACCGGCGTGGCCGAAGTGCGCGTGGCCATGGTGGCTGACAAGGCACGGCGGCGGATCATCGCGGTCGGTTCGGGCAAGGGCGGGGTGGGCAAGAGCACGCTGGCCGCCAACCTGGCGATCGCGCTCGCGCGGCAAGGACGCAAGGTCGGACTGGTCGATGCCGACATCTATGGCCCGTCACAGCCGCAGCTGCTGGGGATCACCGGAATCAAGCCCATGGCGCGGGATAACAAGATGATTCCGGTGCCGAGCAAATGGGGCGTATCGCTGCTGTCGATGGGTCAACTGATCGAGCCGGGCAAGGCCATCGCCTGGCGCGGGCCGATGGCGGGCAATGCGCTGGGCCAGCTGGTCGACGCGCACTGGGGCGATGCCGAACTGCTGGTGGTCGACCTGCCGCCGGGCACTGGCGACGTGCAATTGACGATGCTGCAGCGCTTCAAGCCCGACGGCGCGGTGATCGTATCCACCCCGCAGGACCTCGCGCTGATCGACGCGGCGCGCGCAGTGCAGCTGTTCGAGATCGGCCAGGTCCCGATTGTCGGCATGGTCGAGAACATGGCGGGATACCAATGCCCGCATTGCGGTGAGATGTCCGATCCGTTCGGGCAGGGCGGCGCCGAGGCCGCGGCGAAGGCACAGGGCATGGCGTTCCTCGGCCGCATTCCGCTCGAACTGGCGCTCCGCGCCGCCAGCGATGCCGGTGAGCCGCCAGCCGCGCATGAAGACCTTGCGACCGGGCCGTTTGCGGCACTCGCCCGCCGCGTCGGCACATGGCTCGACAACCAGCGCTGAGCCGCTAGGACACCGTTCATGAAGCTGTCGCGGCGCGGGTTCTTTTTCGGGATGGGGACGGGGGGTGTGCTGCTGGCCGCCTGGGCGCTGTCCCCGCGCCATTTTGCGCCGCCGCTGCGGCCTGGCGCAGGCGAATATGCCTTCGATGCCTGGCTCAAGATCGGTCAGGACGGCGTGGTCAGCGTGGCCGTGCCTCAGCTCGAAATGGGTCAGGGGATCACCACGCTGCTGCCGCAGATCGTGGCGATGGAGCTGGGCGCGGACTGGCGGCAGATTGCGGTCGAACCGGCGCCGGTCAGCGGGGCCTATGCCAATACCGTGCTGGCAGGGGAATGGGCGCCGCTGTGGCTGCCGCTGTTTGCCGGGCTGGCGGACGGCTCCGACAGCTTGCTCGCCCGGCGCTTTGCCGAGAATGAGGCCTTCACCGCCACCGCCGATGGCACTTCGCTGGCAGCACACGAAATGGCTGCGCGCGCCGCTGCAGCCGGGGCCCGCGCGATGCTCGCCAAGGCCGCTGCCGCGCGCTGGGGAGTGGGCTGGGAGGAATGCGAAGCCCAGAATGGCATGGTCCTGCAAGGGAAGAACAAGGCCTCATTCGGCGAACTGGTGGCCGATGCTACGGGCTATTCGCCGCCGCACCCGCCGGTGCTCCGCGCCGAGGCACCGCGTGAGCGGCCGGGCGAATTCCCGCCCGGTGCGCCGTTGCATTTCGCGCGGCTTGATCTGCCCAGCAAGGTCGATGGCAGCCACGCCTTCGCCGGCGACATCCGCTTGCCCGACATGGCTTTCGCCGCGATCCACCACGGACCGATTGGCGATGCGAAGCTGGGTCATTACGATCCGCACGCCGCCGATGGCCAGCCCGGACTGATCGAGGTGATTGCCGGTAAGGGCTGGCTCGCCGCCGTCGCCAGCAACTGGTGGGCGGCGGAGAAGGCGCTGGCACGGATCGCGCCGCGGTTCCTTTCGCGCGGCAAGCCCGACAGCGACCGGATCGATCAAGCGCTGGCCGAGGGGCTCAACCGAGACGGCGATACCGTTGTGGCGGTAGGCGATGCGCAAGGAACCCTCGGCACCAAGCCGGATTTCAGCGCGGACTATACAATCGCGCCCGCACTCCATGCCACCGTCGAAACCGCCAGCGCCACGGCGCGGATCGAAAACGGCCGCTGCGAGCTGTGGGTCGCGAGCCAGGCACCGCAGGCGGTGCGTCTTGCCGTAGCCAAGGCGCTGGGTTTCGCAGTCGAGGATGTCACGCTTTACCCGCTCCCGGCGGGCGGCAGCTTCGACGCCCGGCTTGAGCACGATCATGCAGTCGAAGCGGCGCTGATTGCCAAGGCGGCCAAGCGCCCGGTGCAGCTGATCTGGTCGCGCTGGCAGGAGCACTTGGCCGGCCGTCCACGCACCCCTGCGGCGGCGCGGCTCTCCGTCAAGGTGGCACCTGACGGTTCGCTGACCGCGATTGCAATCAAGGTAGCAATGCCGGCCACCGCCCGCGAATTTGGCGGACGGCTGTTCGGCGGGCGCAGCGCCTTCGCTGCGCTCGAATTGCAGGATGGAAGCGATCCACTGGCGTCAGCCGGGCTGACCCCGCCTTACGCAATCCCCAATCTGCTAGTCGAGCATGTCCCGGTGCAGACCCAACTGCCGACCGGGCGGCTGCGTGGCAATTCGCACGGCATCGGCGCGTTCCTGATCGAGACCTTCCTCGATGAACTCGCCGCAAAAGTGCGCCGTGAGCCGCTGTCTTACCGGATGTTCCTGCTCGGCGCGCAGCCGCGCCTGGCCGCTTGCCTGCAGCGTGCCGCGACGCTTGCCGAATGGGGCGGTGGGGCCGGTGGCAGCGGGCAGGGCCTGGCCTGCTGGAAGATGACGCTGGGTGAGGCCGAAGGACACATTGCCGTCGTCGCCAGCGCGCGCCGCGACGAGCGCGGGATCAGGGTCGACAAGTTCACCGCGGTGGCTGACATCGGCCGCATCGTGAACGTCGATATCGCGCGCCAGCAGATCGAAGGCGGGCTGCTGTTCGGGCTGGGTCTCGCCGCTGGATCAAGCACGCGCTACGCCATGGGTCTGCCCACGATCGGGCGGCTGGGCCTGCTGGGCCTGCCCCTGCTCGCCGATTGTCCCGAGATCGTGACTGAATTCATCGACAGCGATGCGCCGCTGTTCGATCCGGGTGAACTTGGCGCAGTCGTGGCCCCGCCCGCGATCGCCAATGCGCTCGCCTCGTCGGGATCGATCCGGGCGCATGCGCTTCCATTTAATGGAGAACAAGGCTGATGCTTCCCGCCGATCATCCGCCGATTGCCGCTCCGCGGATTGGGGTGCTGCTGGTCAACCTTGGCACGCCCGACGAACCCAGCCCGCGCGCGGTGCGGCGCTATCTAAAGGAATTCCTCTCGGACCGCCGCGTGGTGGAAATACCGCGGCTGGTGTGGTGGCCAATCCTTAACGGGATCGTGCTCAACACCCGTCCGAAGAAAAGCGCGCATGCCTACGCCCAGGTGTGGAGCGAGGACGGCTCGCCGCTCGCCGCGATCACCAAGGCGCAGGCGAGGGACCTGCAGCGCCGGCTGGGTGAGGGGATCATGGTCAGCTATGGGATGCGTTATGGCAAGCCCGCGCTGGGCAGCGAAGTGCAGCGGATGAAGGATGCCGGAAGCGAACGGATCCTTATCGCGCCGCTCTATCCGCAGTATTCGGGCGCGACCACTGCGACTGTTGCTGATGCAGTGGGGGTCCGGCTGGCGATGATGCGGTGGCAGCCCGCGCTGCGCAGCCTGCCGCCCTATTACGACGACCCGCTGCACATCGGCGCACTCAAGGCCGATCTCTCGCGCCAGCTCGCCGCGCTCGATTTCACGCCCGAAGTGCTGCTGCTCTCGTTCCACGGCATGCCGCAGCGGACGCTCGAACTGGGCGATCCGTATCATTGCCACTGCCAGAAGACCGGGCGGCTGTTGCGCGAGGCGGTGGCTGGCGATCACCCGGAACTGCGGATCGAGATCAGCTTCCAATCGCGCTTTGGCCGTGCCAAATGGCTCGAACCGGCGACCGATGTGGTGCTTGCTGCCGAAGCCGCCAAGGGCACGCGCAAGCTGGCCATTGCGGCACCAGGGTTCTCGGCAGATTGCCTCGAAACTCGCGAAGAACTGGCCATTCGCGGCCGCGAGCAGTTCATTGAAGCGGGCGGCGAGCAGTTTGCCGCGCTGGATTGCCTCAACACGTCCGCAGCCGGGATGGACATGCTCGAAGCCCTGGTTCGGCGCGAATTAGCGGGCTGGATTCGTTAACCGGAACAAGTTACATCGGTGTCAGTAACGAGGAACACCATGGCCACTCTCGCACCGCAGTCATCCACATTCACGCATTGGTCGCAGGCCCAGCCCGTTCACGCGCTCGAGCACATTCCGGGCGAGGACGGCTGGCCGATTGTGGGCACCACCTTCGCGCTGCTTGCTGATCCGATCGGCTACGGCGAGCGGATGCGCGCCAAACACGGCAATGTCTTTCGCAACCGCGGGTTCGGACGGCGCGGGGTGCAGATGTTCGGGGCGGAGGCCAACGAACTGGTGCTGTTCGACCGTGACAAGCTGTTTTCATCCGAACAGGGCTGGGGCCCGGTGCTCGACCGATTGTTCCCGCGCGGGCTGATGCTGATCGATTTCGATCATCACCGTGCCGATCGCCGCGCACTGTCGATCGCGTTCAAGCCCGAACCGATGCGGCATTATGCCGATGCGCTCAATCGCGGGATTGCGGAGCGGGTTGAACACTGGAGCGGCGACTTGCTGTTTTACCCGGCGATCAAGCAACTCACCCTCGATCTGGCCGCCGACAGCTTCATGGGCCTGCCGCTCGGGCCCGAGGCGGACAAGATCAACAAGGCCTTTGTCGACATGGTTGCGGCCTCGATCGGGGTGGTGCGCAAACCGCTGCCGTTCACCGCGATGGGGCGCGGAGTGGCGGGCCGCAAGTACCTGGTCGAATGGTTCACCGCCGAAACGCTGCGAAGGCGGAAGACTGGCGCCAAAGGTCCTCGGGGCCAGGACATGTTCAGCCAGTTCGCAACCGCGACGCACGAAGATGGCAGCCTGATGCCGGTTGACCAGGTGGTCGATCACATGATCTTCCTGATGATGGCCGCGCATGACACGATCACCAGCAGCGCGACGTCGCTGGTGTGGCAGCTGGCCAAGCATCCCGAATGGCAGGACAAGGTCCGCGCCGAGATCATGGCGCTAACGGGCGGGGTTCCCCGCGCAATCGCCTATGAGGAATTGGGCAAGCTTGAGCTCACCGAAATGGCGTTCAAGGAAGCGCTGCGGCTGATCCCGCCGGTGCCCAGCCTGCCGCGCCGCGCGCTGCGTGAATTCACCTTCAAGGGCTTCACGATACCCGCCGGAACCGGGGTCGGCATCAGCCCGGCGAGCGTCCACCTGATGGCAGAACACTGGCCCGATCCGCGGCGGTTCGATCCGCTGCGCTTCACGCCCGAGAACTCGGCGGGCCGCCACAAATACGCCTGGGTCCCGTTCGGCGGCGGCGCGCATATGTGCCTGGGGCTGCACTTTGCCTATATGCAGATCAAGCTGCTGACCGCGCACCTGCTGACCCGCTACCGCATCGAGCTGGAACCCGGCTATGCGCCCGAATGGCAGCCGTGGCCGATCCCCAAGCCCAAGGACGGGCTGAAGGTAACGTTCAAGCCGCTCTAAAAATCCACCGCGATGCCGTTTTTCTCCCAGTCGCCGTAGCGGGTGGGGTCGAGCGGGTCGGCGGGGGGTGGGACTGGTTCGGGCGCGGGCGCGGGTTCGTTGGTCCAGTTTGCGGGCTTTTCGAACTTGTCCGGGCGGGTGGTGGCGCGCTTGGTCATGTCTCATAAATGCGCCCGCTGGCTCTCGATTGCAATCTCCCCTAGGGGCAGGGCCATGGACATTCCCGGCCTTCCCGCGCGCAAGGGTGCGCTCAAATTGCTCGATGCAGTGCTCAATCGGGGCGAGACGCTCGACCAGGCGACTAACTCTGCGCTGCTCGGGGTCAAAGGCAATGCTGACCGGGCGCTGGCCAAGGCGCTCGCGGGCGAGGCGCTACGCTGGCTGACTGACCTTGATGCGCTGATCGACAGCGCGACGCGGCTGCCGCTGGCGCACGATGCCAAGGCGCGATCGGTGCTGCGGCTGATGTTGGCAGGGTGGCTACGGCTGGAAACCCCGCCGCACGCGGTAATCGCCACCGCCCTGCCCTTGCTCGTGGGCGGGCCGCGAAGGTTGGCGCACGGGGTATTCGGGGCGCTGACCAGGCGCAATGTGGCTTTGCCTGCCGCGCCGACCTTGCCTGCTGAAGTTGCCTCACGCTGGGGCGAGCGCGCTGCGGCCATCGCGGGGGGGCTGGGTCACTTGCCGCCGCTCGACCTGACCTTGCGCGATGCCGCCGAGACTGCAGTCTGGGCCGCACGTCTTGAAGGCACATCGCTTGTGCCCGGCCATGTCCGGCTTGGCCGCGGCACTGCGGTTGAGAATCTCGAAGGCTATGACGAAGGCGGCTGGTGGGTGCAGGATCTCGCGGCGGGTCTGCCAGCGCGGTTGCTCGGTGCCGGTAATGGCCGCACCGTGCTCGATCTGTGTGCTGCGCCGGGCGGCAAAACGCTGCAATTGGCGGCAGCAGGGTGGCAAGTCACCGCGCTTGATGCCAGCGCGCGGCGGCTTGAGCGGGTCCAGCAGAACCTCGCCCGGACGGGGCTGACAGCAGAAATAGTCGAAGCCGATGCGCTGGCGTGGGAGCCGCCCGCGCTGTTCGATGCGGTGCTGCTCGACGCGCCGTGCACCGCGACCGGAACCTGCCGCCGCCATCCTGACGTGCTCCACCGGATCGGCCCGCGCCAGATTGCCGAACAGGCGGAATTGCAGGCCGCTCTGCTTGAACGCGCAGCGACGTGGGTCAAACCCGGTGGGACTCTGATTTATGCGGTGTGTTCGCTGGAACCGGAAGAGGGCGAGATGCAGGCAGCCACGGTGACATTAAACCCCGATCCGATCCGCGCCGACGAACTACCCGCCGGAATCGTGCCAAGCACCGATGGCTGTGTCCGCACCGATCCAGGGATGCTCGCCGAAGCTGGCGGGGTCGACGGGTTCTTCATCGCGCGCTGGCGCAAGGCCTGACGCCAAGGGTCTTGCCCTCTCCCGCCAGCGTGTCACTATCGCTGCAGCTGAGGGGATCTATCATGTACCGCACGTTTCCAATCGCCGCCGCCGCGCTCGCCATGGCGACGCCTGCCGCTGCTTACCAAGCCGAAATCCGCCGCGATGACTGGGGCATCGCCCACATCAAGGGCCATAGCGACGCCGATGCGGTCTATGGGATGATCTACGCCCAGGCCGAGGATGACTTCAACCGGATCGAAATGAACTACCTGACCAACCTTGGCCGCAGCGCCGAGGCCGAGGGCGAAAGTGCGATCTGGTCCGACTTGCGCCAGCGGTTGTGGATTGATCCTGCCGACCTTCAGGCGCAGTATGCCAAAAGCCCGCCGTGGCTGCGCGCGCTGATGCAGGGCTGGGCGGCGGGGCTCAACCAATACCTCGCCGATCATCCTGAGGTGCATCCCAAGGTCATCACCCATTTCGAACCGTGGATGGCGCTGAGCTTTTCCGAAGGGAGCATCGGCGGGGATATTGAAAACGTGCCGCTGTCGCAGCTTGAGGCCTTCTATACCGGGCGGCAAGTTGCGCTCACTGCGAACGAACGCGGGCTTGAATTCAAGGAACCGTTGGGATCGAACGGCTTTGCGATCGGGCCGTCGCACAGCGCCAATGGCCACCCGCTGTTGCTGATCAACCCGCATACCAGCTTCTTCTTCCGCTCTGAATTGCAGGTCGAAAGCGATGCGGGCCTGCACGCTTACGGCGCGGTCACCTGGGGACAGTTCTTCGTCTATCAGGGCTTCAACGAGGCTGCCGGGTGGATGCACACCTCAAGCACGGTCGACAACATCGACGAGTTTACCGAGAGCACCTTCGCGCGTCCGGGCGGAGGCTTTGCCTATCATTATGGCAAGCAAGTGCTGCCGGTCTCGCAGAAGCGGATCACACTGGCCTATCGCAGGGCCGATGGCACCATGGGCAACCGCACCTTCACCACTTATGCCACCCGCCACGGCCCGATCGCCCGCGCCGATGGAGGCAAATGGGTGGCAACCGCGCTGATGAACCGCCCGGTCGCGGCGCTCCAGCAAAGCTTCCTGCGCACCAAGGTTCATTCGATCGCCGAGTTCAAGAAGGTCGCCGCGCTCGCCGCGAACAGTTCGAATGACACGCTGTTCGCTGACAGCAAGGGCGAATTCGCGCTGTTCCTGCCGCAATTCATGCCGATCCGCTCGGGCAGGTTCGATTACACCAAACCGGTCGACGGCAGCAATCCAGCGACCGACTGGCACGGCTTCCACACCCTCGCCAGCTTGCCGCAGGTGGTCAATCCCGCCAACGGCTGGGTGTTCAACGTCAACGATGGACCATGGTGGGGCGCGGGCAAGGACAGCCCCAAGCAGGCGGCTTATCCGCGCTATTTCGACAGTGAAGGCAGGCAGCCGCGCACCCAGCATGCGATTGCGGTGCTGTCGGCGCGGCCAACCTTCACGCTCGATAGCCTCGTGGAGGCGGCCTACGATCCGTGGATGCCGAGTTTCGCCGGGATGATCCCCGGCCTTGTTGCAGCGCAAGCGCGCCACCCCCATCCGGCGCGGGCCGAAGCGGTGGCCCTGCTCGGAAAGTGGGATAACCGTTGGAGCCTGACCTCGGCCGAGACCAGCCTCGCGGTGTTCTGGGGCGAGGCGCTGTGGGATCGCGGCCAGAAAGCCGCTCCCGCGCAGGGCATCAACGTTGCAGACTGGATGGCCAAGGCCAGCGACGAAGACCAGCTCGCCGCGCTCGACAGCGCGATGGCCCGGCTCAAAACCGATTTCGGTTCATGGCAGGTGCCGTGGGGTGAGATTAACCGCTACCAGCGCAACGACGCCAGCATCGTCCAGACCTTCGACGATGCCAAGCCCAGCGTGGGCGTCCCGTTCGCCTCGGCGCAGTGGGGTTCGCTCGCTGCCTTCGGGGCCAAACGCTATCCGGGGACCAAGCGCTACTACGGCACTTACGGCAACAGCTTCGTCGCCGCGGTGGAATTCGGTCCGCGTGTGCGCGCCCGCGCGATCACTGCCGGCGGTGAAAGCGGCGATCCCGCGTCACCGCACTTCGGCGATCAGGTTGGGCGCTATGCGGCAGGCAACCTGCGCCCCGTCTACTTCTGGCCCGAGGACCAGGCGGGACACATCGTTTCGGCCAAGGTTGTTAAGGGGCGTTAAGCCCGCAGCTTTTCCGCAAAGCCCTTCTGCAGTTTCGCCAGCTTGGGCGGGATCACCGCGAGGCAGTAGGGATTGCGCTGGCCTTCGCCTTCCCAGTATTCCTGGTGGTAGTTCTCGGCTGGATACCAGGTGGCAGGACCCTCAATGCTGGTCACTGCCGTCTGGCCCGGATGCGCTTCGTTCCAGCGCGCAATCGCGGCCTCATCCTCGGCGCGCTGCTCGTCATCCAGCGGGAACAGCGCGGTGCGGTATTGCGTTCCCACGTCGCCGCCCTGGCGGTTGAGCTGGGTTGGATCGTGCGTCGCGAAATGGATATCGAGCAGGTCGGCCAGGCTGACCACGGCTGGGTCGAAGGTCAGCTTGATTGCCTCGGCATGGCCAGTCTGCCCGCCGCACACCGCCTTGTAAGTGGGGTTTGCCGCAGTCCCGCCGATATAGCCGCTTTCGACCGCGCTGACCCCGCCTATCGAGCGGAACACTGCCTCGACGCACCAAAAGCAGCCGCCGGCGATAATGGCCTCAGCCATGGGGAATTCTCCTTGTTTGCTGGTTCGGTCCCGATTTGGGGTCCTTCGGCTCATTCGGCAATGGTGGACTTGGGGTTACAAGCGAAATATGCGCACTTGCCATGAGCACGCTGACCGTCGCCGCCCTGCAATTGCCGCTTGGCTCGCCTGATGAGGGCGAGAATATCGCCGCCGTGACCGCGCTGGTCGAGCAGGCGGCGGCGAAAGGCGCGCAGTTGGTGCTGCCACCTGAACTGTTCTCGGGCCCCTATTTCTGCAAGGTCGAGGATGAGGTGTTGTTTGCGCTTGCTCGTCCGACTGCGCAGCACCCATCGGTTCTGGCGATGCAGAAGCTCGCCGCTGCGCTCAAGGTGGCGATCCCGACCAGCTTTTTCGAACGCGACGGCCAGCACTATTACAACACGATGGCAATGATCGGCCCCGACGGCGGGATCATGGGCACTTACCGCAAGAGCCACATTCCCGATGGCCCCGGCTACGAGGAAAAGTACTATTTCCGCCCCGGCAACGACGGGTTCAAGGTGTGGGACCTGTTCGGGTGCAAAGTCGGTGTGGGGATCTGCTGGGACCAGTGGTATCCCGAATGTGCGCGGGTGATGGCGCTGATGGGCGCCGAGGTGCTGCTGTACCCGACCGCGATCGGCTCTGAACCCTACGCCGACACCCTCGACACCAGCCGGATGTGGCGCCGCGCGATGCAGGGCCATGCGGTGTCGAACTGCATGCCGGTGATCGCCGCCAACCGGATCGGCAACGAGGATGGCCAGCGGTTCTACGGCCACTCGTTCATCGCCGACGAATGGGGCGACCTGATCGAAGGGTTCGGCGGCGAGGAGAGCGGCGTGCTGGTGCATACCCTCGATCTCACCCGCGCCGCGCGGCACCGCGCCGGAATGGGCTTCTTCCGCGATCGCCGCCCGCAGCTTTACGGGCGCATCGCGCAGGATATCTGATTGGCGCAGCGCTACCTCATCGCGCTGGGGTCAAACCAGCGGCACGCGCGGTTTGGCGCTCCGCAGCAGGTGTTGCGCGCGGCCTTGCGCGAATTGGACCGCAAGCCGTTCAAGCTGGTCGCCGTTGCGCGGGTCGTGCGCAGCGCGCCGCTGGGTCCGTCGCGGCGGCAGTATGCCAACAGCGCGGCACTGGTGAAATGCAAGCTGGATCCGCCGCAAGTGCTGGCCCGGCTCAAAGCAATCGAGACGGAATTCGGCCGCCGCCGGGGCGGGCAGCGGTGGTCGGCGCGGGTGCTCGATCTTGACCTGGTGCTGTGGAGCGAAGGCGCATGGGCTTCGCCCGGGTTGACTGTGCCGCACCCGTTGTTCCGTGACCGCAGCTTCGTGCTTGGACCTGCCGCCGCGATCGCCCCACTCTGGCGCGATCCAATCACTGGACTTTCGCTCCGCCAACTTCATGCTCGCTTGACCCGCCCCCGCCCCGCCCCTAGGTGAGCCTCCGCGTGAGGGCCCTTAGCTCAGTCGGTAGAGCAACTGACTTTTAATCAGTAGGTCGCTGGTTCGAACCCAGCAGGGCTCACCATTTTAATAAAAAACAACGATTTCAAGTGTTTATTGCGCCAATGATTTGACTGTTACACACAATTGTATCACAGTTTGTTGCACTCGACATTTCATAGTCACCCGCAACGACACCAGCACGCACAAATGAAGCGATTCAGGCAAACAGTCGACATTCTTTCGGATATGGAGCTGGGCGACGAGCGCATCCGAAGAGACGCCAGAATCCTTCGAATTCTGCGGGATGCGGTCTTACGCACGGTCACAAATCCGGCGCTCAGGGCGGCCGTAAAATCGAATCCAGCATTATACTCTAGATACGATACGAGCGCATTCCCCCTTGGTAAGGGACATGGATCGAAGATTCCTGCGTGGAGATTCCTTACTCCTTGGATGAAAGTTCAGGTGGCTTCATTGGCTTTGGCCGAAAGGCCCTACAGACCATTTAAGGTCCACCTTCACGATGATCTAAGGGAGAAGCTGGAAGCGGACGGAAAGGATCAACGGGTTTATCTCCGGGATCGCATTGGGCGCCAACTGCGTAAGATCTATGGATGCGGCAACATCCCTATGTTTTATTTCGCTGTGGAGGACCGAGACACGGATAAGGGGCCGACCCGCCCACACGCTCATGGTGCGATAGAAATCCGCCCACTTTCCCTCGACCTTGTCTTCGATGCGAAGGCGAGACGTCACTTGACCCGCGTAAGCCGTTCCCATGGGTTGAATGTTGCAGAAACGGAGGCTGGACGATGGGCGGTTCGCCGCGCACTCAAGTCCGCCGCTGGTTTGCAAGGGTATCGAAAGAAGGTGTCTTCCAGCGGTCTGCACCAAATGCGAAATGTTTGGATGCGGAAACCTACGTTCGCAATACTCAATCAGGATTGGGTAACCTACGTGTTCAAAAATGCGGGCGAACACAGCTCCGTGCTGGGCGGAAATCGCTTGGCGTTTCCTTATCCACTCCGACAGGAAGCGCAGCTGCTTTGGGCGAAAATAAGGGGCTGAAGTGCTCCACAGTCCGTTCTCAACTTTGTCGAAATTGCCGCGGTGCCAAGAGCAGAAGCCGAGCGCAGCTAATGCCCAGCGCGACCAGCGATTGCGCGTGGGACGCCAAACCTCAGCCACACCAAAAACCTTGCAGGAAAACGCCTTACCATTCTGATGCAAGGTTTCTCGTCAAACGGTAGTGTCTCAGTTTGTATTTTGACGGATGGGCTAGCCGTTGAATTGCTTCACTGGCACACGCAGCGCTGGAGCGAACTCTCCCTTATCCATGGCCCGCCACAAAGCCGACAGCGAATGATGAAGGTGCTGCGGATTGCCTTCATGTTCACGCAGGAAGGTGACGAAGCTGTCCTTGGGCAGCAGCACCCCCGTATCCTCGGCGAACATCGTGAACAGAATGCGCATGAGGAACCCGCTGACACTCTCGGCATTGTATCCGCGCCCTTCCAGCCGCCGCGACACGGTAGCAAGTAGATCGGCAACTTCGCGTGTGATCTTGGCTGACTTGATTGCGGGGTCGAGGGCTTTCGGGTCGTTCCAAACGGCGCGCAGACGGTCGCGAACCGCTTCGTCCTGAAGATCTTCCAGCATG
>JANXUP010000186.1 GCA_025356175.1 Sphingomonadaceae bacterium
CGAACTGAATGGCGTATCCTTCACCAAGGGCTGCTACGTCGGCCAGGAAAACACCGCTCGGATGAACTGGCGGGCCAAGGTCAACCGCCGGGTTGTGGTGGTGCCACTGGCGTCCAGCGATCCGGCCCGGCAGCGCGCGGCTTACCCGGAACTTGGGCTGGCGGTCGATCATTTGCGGGTCGAAGGCATCCGCCCCGAATGGCTCCCGGTCTTCGTTCAGTCGGCCTGACCGGGCACGAACAATCCGGCCTTCACTGCCGCATCGACCAGCATCCGCGTGGCAGTATCGCGCGCCGAGCTCCGCGGCAGACCGAGCGACAAGGTCAGCGGTCCGCCCATCAGGGCATCACCCAGCGCCATCAGACACAGCGTGTGGGTAATCTCGCGCATCAGGCCACCGTTGAACTCGGCCAGGTCCTCGACCAGATCATGAATCGCCTCGAGCAATGGATCGAGCGCATCCTCGTTGCCGTTCATCAGCATCCAGGTGGCCAGCGCGCCGCCACCTTCCTTGTCGAAGGCGTCGAAGGTCAAGTCGACCACCTCGCGCGGATCGCCATCGCCGGATCGCTCAGCCAGCACCGCATCCTCGATCGTGGCGCAAATCGTGGTCGCCAAGTGCCGCGCCAGTTCTTTTTGCAAGCCCGCTGCCGAGCCGAAATGGTGGAGCAAATTGGCGTGGGTGCGCCCGATCCGTGAGGCCACGGCCTTCAGCGTTACCGCCTGCGGACCCAGCTCGATCAGCAATGCGCGCGCCGCTTCCAGCGCGACGGTGCGGCTTTCCTCTTGCGTCAGGCGTTTTCTTATTGACATCAGTGTCAGTTACTCTAGATGGAGCGACATGAACGCTCAAACCAAATTCCCCCTCGACGTAGAACCGGCAGGCCTTTCGGGCAAGCACGCGGTTCCGACCCCCGCCGACCTGACCATCACCGTGCGCGATGAACGCTTCGGACGTGAGCACAAGCCGGGCAAGTGGTGGCTCAACAATGATCCGATCGCCACGCACTGGCACAATGCGCTGTCCGCCACCTTCCCGCGCGGCGAGGCGATGTTCATCGAGGCGGTGAAGGCGCACCGCGACGGTGTTCCGCCCAAGCTCGAGGCTGAGATCCGCGCCTTCGTTCGCCAGGAAATCAATCACACCCGCGAACACATCGTGTTCAACAAGGCGGCGATCGAAGCAGGCTACGATCTCGACAAGATCGATCGCCGGCTTGAGGAAAACCTGGCAATGACCAAGGATCGCCCGGCGATCATCAACCTCGCCGTGACCATCGCCCTCGAACACTACACCGCGATGATGGCCAACGATTTCCTCTGCAATCCCAAGCATTTCGCCGGAGCTGAACCCGAAAGCGCGGCGATGTGGCGCTGGCACGCGATGGAGGAAATCGAGCACAAGGGCGTCGCTTACGACACCTTCCTCCACGCCACCCGCAACTGGAGCAGGTGGAAGCGTTGGAAGCTGAAGTCGATCATGATGCTGATCGTCTCGAAGAATTTCGTCGCCAACCGCTGGAAAGACACGCTCGACTTGCTCGCGCAGGACGGGATCACCGGACCCAAGGTGAAGCTCAAGCTCGCCTGGTACCTGATCGGCTCACCCGGCGTGCTGCGCCGCGTGTTTCCCGCTTGGTGCGCATACTTCCTGCCGGGCTTCCACCCATGGAACCACGACGACCGTGCGCTGATCGCCAAGACGGAAAGCGAATTCCCGGACGCGGTAATGGCCAACTAGTTCCTCCCCATTTTGCGAAGCCAAATGGGGAGATGGCAGTGCGAAGCACTGACGGAGAGGGATTGACGCTCGCGCTGAAGCCCCTCCGTCTGGCCCTTGCGGGCCATCCACCTCCCATTTGTGCCATTCGGCAAAAATGGAAAGGACCTTGATTGCTTACGCCGCTCGCATGGCGGCGGCTTCATCGTCGCTGCCGTCGCAATCGCTCGGCTTGCCCAGCACAATGCGGTGTTCGACCGATTCGGTTTCGTAACCGCGCGACAGACTGAAGCGCCGCTGGAGCCGACCGGTTGGCGCAAAGCCGACCTTGCGCAGCACCGCGCCCGAAGCCGGATTGTCTATGAAGTGCCCTGCAACCACCTCGCAGTGGCCCAGCACTTTGGCCAGCCGCAGCACAGCGCGGGCGGCTTCGGTGGCATAGCCGCGACCCCAGAATTCACGGCCGAACCAGTAACCCAGCTCAACCTCGTCACCATCTGCAGCAAGGCCGATGCAACCGATCAGCGGCGCCGGTCCGGCGCTATCGGGCAGGGTCACGAAGAAATGCGGGCAGCGCGGATCCTGCGCCTTTTGCGCGAAGCTGCGGGCGTGGTCGGCGGTATAGGGCCACGGTGCTTTGGCGAGGTTCTTGACCACCGCTTCATCGCCGATCGTGACGAGCAGTTCGGGCCAGTCTTCGGGCCAGGCGGGGCGCAGGAACAGTCTTTCGCTGCGAATGAACATGGTACGTCTCCCAACTCTTTTCGCCCTGCCTCGCCGATCTAGGGCGGAGGCATGACAGTGCCATTACGCTTTGCGCCGGAACGCACCGCTAACGGGGCGTCCGGGAAAAGCCGTGCTGAGGGAGAGACGAAAAGAGGGAGACGGGCGGGGCCCTCTCCCTCATTCGGCCGGACTGAGTCCGGCGGGGCCACCCGTCTGGATGGCCCTGTGGAAACCATCCGTATTATTCAGCCGCGACTGCCATATCGACCGACACGTACTTGCGGCCAAGCTTGCCAGCGTGGAAGCGGACGCGGCCGACGGCCAGCGCAAACAAGGTGTGATCCTTGCCGATGCCGACGTTGACGCCCGGGTACACGCGGGTGCCGCGCTGGCGAATGATGATGTTGCCGCCGATCACTTCCTGACCGCCGAACTTCTTCACGCCGAGGCGGCGGCCTGCCGAATCGCGACCATTGCGCGAGGAGCCACCAGCTTTTTTATGTGCCATCTCGATCTACTCCGAATTCTTATTCAGCAGG
>JANXUP010000200.1 GCA_025356175.1 Sphingomonadaceae bacterium
TTTAAGAATGGGTTTGTACCCTTGCCCCGCCGCGGCTTTGCGCCTAGATACCTGCGCGAACGGCCGCTCCGCATGGGGCGGCCCTATCTATTTTGGACGGAGATTTCCCGTGACTCAGCCGACCCCGCTCATGCCGCATGCCACCGCCTCGTGGCTGGTCGACACTACCGCCTTGAGCTTTGAACAAATCGCAGAATTCTGCGGGCTGCACATCCTTGAAGTGCAGGCCATGGCTGATGATCTGGCCAGCTCGAAGTATACTGGCCGCGATCCGGTCCGCTCGGGCGAACTGACCATGTCGGAAATCGAAAAAGGCCAGGCCGACGCCGGTTATTCGCTGGTCATGCAAAAGGCCCCGGTCAACGTCAACCGGACCAAGGGACCGCGCTATACCCCGGTTTCGAAGCGTCAGGACAAGCCCGATGGCATCGCCTGGATCCTGCGCAGCCATCCGGAAATTTCGGATGCACAGATCGGCAAGCTGATCGGCACCACCCGCAACACGATCTCGGCGATCCGCGACCGCAGCCACTGGAACATCAGCAACATCCAGCCCAAGGATCCGGTGACGCTGGGGCTCTGCTCGCAGCGTGAACTCGATGCGATCGTGGCCAAGGCTGCAAAGAAAGCGGGCCTGATCGATCAGGCCGGTGACGATGCCCGGCTGGGCGATGACCGCGCCATGCTGATCGAGGAACTGCGTGCCGAACGCGACGCTTCGACCAAGGCCGCTGGCGCAGTCGCGCAGGAAGCCGAAGCTGCCGCATGGCTCGAAGCCAAGCGCGCCGCCGAAGCCGCTGGCGAGACCGAATAAGCAAAAGGTTTTTGCTGACGGCGGCCGGCAAGCTGGGCTAAGCCGCTTACATGGCTGTCAATAATCCCGCAGGCGAGCCTTGGCTGCCGCACTTCGCTCATCCTTGTGCCTGGGACACGGCCTTCCCGCCGCTCACCTTGCCCGACATGTTCGCCGCTGCCGCCCGGCAAAACGGTGACAAGCCGCTGGTCGACTTCCTCGGCCGCCGTTTCTCGTACCGCCAGCTCCACGCCGAGGCGCGCCGTTTCGCCGCCGGGCTGCAGGCGCTGGGCCTAGCCAAAAGCGAGCGGATCGGGCTCTACCTGCCCAATGTGCCGATCTACGTTTCGGCCTATTACGGGGCGATGCTGGCCGGGATGACAGTGGTCAACTTCAGCCCGCTTTACACGCTTGAGGAACTGTCGGCGCAGGTCAAGGATTCGGGCACGCGACTGCTGGTCACGATCGATTCGGCGGCGCTGCTGCCCACGGCCATCAAGGTGCTCGATGCCACTGCGCTCGAACACCTGGTCGTGGCGCCGCTCGGCACCATGTTAAGCCCGCTCAAGCGCATTGCGCTCGCCCTGATCGGCCGCAAATCGCTCACCCCGATCCCGCTGCGCAGCGATGTTACCCGCTGGGCCGCGCTACTGGGCAACGATGCGCCAGAACCGGTCGCGCTCGATCCGCTCACCGACCTGGCTTTGCTGCAATATACCGGCGGCACCACCGGTACCCCCAAGGGCGCGATGCTGACCCACCAGAACCTCTCGGCCAATGCCCGCCAAGTCGCCGCGATCGATCCGCGCGCGGGTGAACGCGACGTGATCGTGGGGGCGCTGCCGCTGTTCCATGTCTTCGCCAACGTTTGCGTGCTCAACCGGACGGTAGCCAACGGCGGCTGCATCGCGATGCTGCCCCGGTTCGAGGCTAAGCAGGCGCTGGCAACCCTGCAGCGGGTCAGGGCCACCGCAATGCCCGGCGTGCCGACGATGTTTCAAGCGTTGCTCGATCATCCGCGGATGGCGCAGACCGATTTTTCGAGCCTCAGGATATGCATTTCCGGCGGGGCGCCGCTGCCGCTTCCGCTCAAGGCCAAATGGGAAGCGGCGAGCGGATCGCGACTGGTCGAAGGCTACGGGCTAACTGAAACCTCGGGCGTGGTATCGACCAATCCCTATGAAGGCGAAGAGCGCGTCGGCACGATCGGTCAGCCGCTGCCCGGCACGCGAATCCGGCTGCTCGGCCGCGACGATCCGTTGCGCGACGCGGCCCCCGGCGAACCCGGCGAATTGGCCATCCAGGGTCCGCAGGTGATGCAGGGTTATTGGCAGAGGCCCGAAGCAGCCGCGGCCGCCTTTGCCATGCGCGAGGACGGGCGCTGGCTGCGCACCGGCGATGTCGCGACGATCGACGAGGATGGGTACGCCCGCATTGTCGACCGGATCAAGGACATGATCGCGGTCGGCGGGTTCAAGGTCTTCCCAAGCCAGGTCGAAGCGGTGCTATTGCAGCATCCGGCGGTGAAAGAGGCCTTGGTGATCGGGGTCCCCGATCCCTACCGCGGCGAAAGCCCGCGCGCGTTTGTTACTCTGTCGGACGAAGCAAATGGGGCAGAGCTCAAGGCCTGGCTGGACGCCCGGGTTGGCAAGCACGAACGGGTCGATCAGGTGGTGGTGCGCGAAAGCCTGCCCAAGACGATGATCGGCAAGCTCGACCGCAAGGCGCTGCGGGACGAACTCGGGCTCTAGCTCGCGGCGAGCGCGACTACCGAACCCTGATCATCAGCCACCGCGCGCGGGGCAAAACGCCCGTCAACCTGTGCACCTTGTTCGATCGTCAGTGCATCGTAATGGACGTCGCCGTAGATCCGTGCGCTTTTCAGCACGACCAGTTCGCGCACCGTGATGGTGCCGCGCACCGTGCCCGAAAGCCGTGCGGTTTCGGCAGTCACGCCGCCAACGATCTCGCCGCTTTCGCCCTGGACCAGGCTGGTGCACGAAACATCGCCTTCGACGTGGCCATCGATGTGCAGGTCAGCCGAAGCGGCGACATTGCCCTTGATGCGGATATCGGCGCCGAACACCGAAAAGGTCGAATTGGCCATGGCTTTAACCTGCTGTGCGAGCGGCGCTGTTCGCGCCGGTTTTTTGGAGAACATTGGTGGCGGCCTCAAGGAAGGGGCGGGGATTGACCGGACGGTCGTTGATGCGGACCTCGAAGTGCAGATGCGGCCCGGTCGAACGGCCGGTGCTGCCAATCTGGCCGATCTGCTCGCCCGGCACGACCTGTTTGCCAAGCTGCGTGCGGAACGCGGACATGTGGGCATAGCGCGTGACCACGCCGTTGCCGTGATCAATCTCGACACAGTTGCCGTAGCCCGAACGTTGCCCAACGAAACTCACCGTGCCGCGCGCCGCAGCATAGATGGGCGCGCCATACGGGCCCTTGAAATCTAGCCCCGGGTGAAACTCGCCGCCGCCGCCGGTGAACGGGTTTGGGCGGAAGCCGAAGCCTGAGGAGATGTATTCGAAGTTGGCCGGCATCGCTTGCGGCAGGGCATCGACCGACCGTTCGAGCGCGTCCATCCGCGCCAAAGACAGTGCATAGCGCTGGAAGCGCGGATCAATCGAGCCATCGGCAGATGTCGCCAACACGATCAGCGGACCACCCTGCGCGGACCGATCATTGAGCGATGCGAGCGCCTCCTGAGGATTGAGGCCGAGCCGCGCAAGTTTCGCTTCGGCTGTGGCTGAGCGGCGATCGGCGACGCGGGTCAGCGATTCGATGTAGGCCAGTTGGCGCGCTTCAATTTCAGCCAGCCCGGCTGCCTGCGGTATCGCGAGGCTGACTTTCTTGACCGTCTGCGATGCTTCGCTGCTGCTGTCCGAAACGGTTTCGCCAGGCTTGGCGTCCTTGGGCAGGTCACCGAACACCGTCTGGCTGGTCTTTTCGATGAAATCCTGGCGGCGCTTCAGGTCGTCGGTAACCTTGTTGATGTTATCGCCGTAGGCGCTGAGGCGGCTTTCCGAGCTGGTAACCTTGGCTTCGCGCTCAAGCAGCGAATTGCGGTCACGGCTGGAGAGATAGCTCGACAGCGCCATCGCGCCCATGGTCAGTGCCCAGACCAAAAGCAGGGACACGACTGCGCCTGCCGCAAGCTTTTGCGTGCGTGACGTGACCTTGATGAAACGGACTTGTCCTTCGGATCGCATAAAGAATTCGCGATCCGGGAACCATGTCCGCAGCCGGGTATTGAACCGGCTCGCGGCTGTGCTTTTCAAGACGACCCCAGTCCCTCGTTTGAACTTTGCGAGGGTCCGCTAGCAGCTTGCATCAGTGTAAGCGAATCGATTGCAGCGTGGACTCGCCGAGTCGAAAGACTCGCGCGATGAGTCGTTTGGCGGCGGTGACAAGCGCGGCAGGGGGTGTTAGGCGCGCGGGATGAGCGCAGCGGTAAACCCGGTACTGAACCCAGACGAATTGATTGCCGAAATGGCAGTGCGCGCGCGTTTGGCGCAGCGCCAGCTGGCGTTGCTTGAACCGGCGCGCAAGTCTGCTGCTCTGCGGGCAGCCGCCGCGCAGCTGCGCAAGGTCGAGGCGCAGATTCTGGCGGCAAACGCGCTTGATATTGCAGCTGGCGAGACAGCCGGATTGTCAGGTGCGATGCTTGACCGGCTGCGGCTCGATCCCGCCCGGCTCGAAGGTATTGCCCACGCACTCGAACAGATTGCCGCGCTGCCCGATCCGGTGGGGCAGGCGATCGATTTCTCGGTTCGGCCAAATGGCCTCGAACTGTCGCGGGTGCGGGTGCCGATCGGGGTAATCGGGATCATTTACGAAAGCCGCCCCAACGTGACCGCCGATGCCGCCGCGCTGTGCCTTGCCTCAGGCAATGCGGTGCTGCTGCGTGGCGGCAGCGAAGCGGTCCATTCAAACCGCGCGATCCATGCCGCGCTCAGTGCCGGGCTGGCCGAGGCGGGGGTGCCGGTCGACGCGGTGCAACTGGTGCCGGTTCAGGACCGTGCCGCAGTGGGCGCGATGCTTGCGGCCGCCGGCCAGATCGACCTGATCGTGCCGCGCGGGGGCAAGAGCCTGGTCGCGCGGGTCCAGGCCGATGCCCGGGTGCCGGTGCTCGCGCACCTCGACGGGATCAACCACACTTACGTGCATTCGGCCGCCGATCCAGACAAGGCCAAAGCCATCGCGCTTAACGCCAAGCTGCGCCGCACCGGGGTTTGCGGGGCGATGGAGACTTTGCTGCTCGACGTGCAGCTTGCCGGGAGCCAGGCGGTGGTCGCAGCGCTGATCGAAGCCGGCTGCGAACTGCGCGGCGATGCCCGTGCCTGCGCGCTCGATCCGCGCGTGCTGCCCGCCAGCGCCAACGATTGGGATACCGAATACCTCGACGCAGTGCTGTCGGTTGCGGTGGTTGATGGGCTCGACGCCGCGCTTGCGCATATCGCGCTCCATTCGTCCGGGCACACCGACGCCGTGGTCAGCGATGATCAGGCCATCTGCGAACGGTTCCTGGCGCAAGTCGACAGCGCGATCGTCATGGCCAATGCGAGCACGCAGTTTGCAGACGGCGGCGAATTCGGCCTTGGCGCCGAGATCGGCATTGCCACCGGGCGGCTCCATGCGCGCGGGCCGGTCGCGCTCGAAGGCCTGACCACCTACAAATGGGTGGTGCGCGGCAGCGGACAGGTGCGGCCCTGAAGCGGGTCGGCCTGCTTGGCGGATCGTTCAATCCCGCGCACGGCGGGCATCGCCGGATCAGCTTGCTGGCCATGCAGGCGCTGGGTCTCGACGAGGTCTGGTGGCTGGTCTCACTGGGCAATCCACTCAAGCCCAAGTCAGGCATGGCGCCGCTTGCCGCACGGTTGGGATCGGCCATCGAATTGGCGCGCGGGACCCGCATCCGCCCCACCGCGATCGAGCGCGAACTCGGCACGAGATACACGCTCGATACCCTTAGAAAACTGCGCCTGCGCTATCCCAAGGTGCAATTTATCTGGCTGATGGGTAGCGACAATCTGGCCCAGTTCCATAGTTGGCGGAACTGGCGCGAGATCGCCCGCACCATGCCGATTGCGGTTATCGCGCGTCCGGGCTATGATGGCGCTGCCTTCGCGAGCCCCGCGGGGGCCTGGCTCGGTCGATTTCGTCGCCCGCTCGCCAGTCTCAGACCCCGGGCTGGATGGAGCGCACCTGCGCTGATTTATTTGCGTTTTGATCCTGATCCGCGCTCGGCCACCGCTCTGCGGGCCGCCGATCCAGAATGGGCGAGCCGCTTTTCCGGCCGCCGCTCCCGCGATCCACTTACGCACCATCCACTCACACCAGACATCGCATGATCGCTGGCCTTGCCCGCACAGAGGAGCCGTTCCCGCTTAAATGACCCCCAATTTTCCAGAGCTTGCCCAGGCCGCCGCGCCGCTGCCGCTCCCCCAGACCCAACCCGGCTCGCTCCATGCGCTGATCATCCAGTCGCTGGATGACGACCAGGCCCAGGAACTCGTTTCCATCCCGCTCGAAGGCAAAAGCTCGATCGCCGATCATATGGTGATTGCGTCGGGCCGTTCGACTCGCCAGGTCGCGGCCATGGCGCAGAAGCTGGCTGAGCGGATCAAGCACGGCGGCTTCGGCCATGTCCGGATCGAAGGTCTGCCAGCGGCTGACTGGGTGCTGGTCGATGCCGGAGACGTGGTGGTCCACCTCTTCCGTCCCGAGGTGCGCAGCTTCTACAACCTGGAACGGATGTGGGCGTTTGGCGACAGCGGCGCGGCCTGATCGCCACGGGAGGTAAGGAAATACCTCCATGCAACTGCATGTAATCGCGCGCGGAAAGATCGGAAGATCGCCCGAATCCGACCTTTATGAGCGCTATGCCAAGCGGCTGGCCTGGCCGCACCGGCTGACCGAACTGCCCGATGTGGGCGGGATTTTGCCGCCACCCCTCAAGCCGCACCGTGAAGTCCTGCTCGACGAACGCGGCAAAGTGCTGTCGTCGGAACACTTCGCCCAGCTGCTGGGCAAGTGGCGCGACCAAGGGGTGCGCGAAACGCGCTTCCTAATCGGCGCGGCTGGCGGCCATGGTGCGGCAGCGCGCGATTCGGCCGACTTGCTGCTCGGGCTTGGCGCGATGACCTGGCCGCACATGCTCGCCCGGGCGATGCTGGCCGAACAATTGTGGCGCGCAACCAGCATTCTTGCTGGCCATCCGTACCATCGTTCGGGATAAGGCCGCCATGATGCCGCGCGCACAATCGCGAAGCCTGTTCCTGCTGGCGCCAATGGCCGCGCTCGCCATGCTCAGTGGCAGTATCGCCCAGACTGCACGCACTATCGACAGCGCCGAAGATGCCGCGACCGCACTGACCCGCGCGCAGCAGCAGGGGGCAGAGGCGCGCCAGCGGGCCGAAGTTCTCGAAGCCGGTGCCGCGACCGCCACTGCAGCTGCTGACAAGACCGCGCAAGAAGCCGCAGCGCTGGCCGCCCGCGTGCAGGAAAGCGAGGCGCAAATTGCCGCCAACGAAGCGCAATTGCGGATGATCGCGCAGGACCAAATCCGCTGGCGCGCCGAACTTGCGCAGAAACAGCAGCCGCTGGTGGAACTGACCGCCGCATTGCAGCAGCTTACCCGCCGTCCGCCGCTGCTTTCGTTGCTGCGGCCCGGCTCGCTGCGCGACGCGGTGTTCCTCCGCGCGGTGCTTGAAACGCTTCTGCCCGAGGTTGCACGGCGGACCTCCGGACTGCGCGAGGCAATCGCGGGCGGCAAGGCGCTCGCCGTAAAAGCCCAGCAAACCAGCGCCGATCTTCGCGCCGGGGAGGCCGAGCTTGCCCGGCGCCGGGCCGAACTCGGTGTGATCGAAGAACGCCAAAGGCTCGCCTCGGTGCAAGCCAGCGGCGCGGCCAACCGCGAGAGTGAACGCGCCTTGGCGCTGGCCGAACAGGCGCGCGACCTGACCTCGCTGGTCGGCGACCTCGCCAAGGCCGGGGCCCTGCGCGATCAGCTCGCCGCGCTGCCGGGCCCGATCTTGCGCCCGGCCCAGCCGCAATCGGCCGCGCCTCCGGCTGACAGCGCCGCGGCCCCGGTGCCCAGCGATGCCCCGGCCCGGTACCTGTTGCCTGTCGCTGGCCGGCTGGTGACCGGCTTTGGCACGGTTGTTCCGGGTCAAGCGCAATCCCAGGGGATTTCGGTCCTGGCGGGCGGCGGCGCGCAAGTGGTGGCGCCGGGAGCGGGCCGGGTTGCCTTTGCCGGACCTTATCGCGGTTATGGCCTGATCGTGATCATCGAACACAGCGGCGGGTGGACCTCGCTGGTCACCGGGCTTACGCAGCTTGATTGCCGGGTTGGCGACCAGCTTGTCGCCGGTGGTTCGCTCGGCCGGGCCGGGCCCGATCGCCCGCTGCTCACGCTTGAGCTCAGGCGCCAGGGCCAACCGGTCAATCCGCTTGACTTCATCCGCAGGTGAACCGCTGTTATTCCTGCCCCTATCGCCATCTGGCGTTAACCCGCGCTGCGCGATAGAAGGCGAACAAATGCTAGAGGCGCTTGACCCATGAAAATTGTTCCCCTGTTTCGCGCTGCACTGCTGGTCAGCGCTGTGTCCCTGATCCCGGCGACCACTGCCGGGCTTGCCGCGGTTGACGCCCGCTCCTCGGCTCAGTTCGAGCGCCTTGCGACGGTCTACGAACTGGTCAAGCTGCGCTATGTCGAAAAGATCGACGACAGCAAGCTTGAGGAAGGCGCGATCGACGGGATGCTCGCCAGCCTCGATCCGCACAGCTCGTACCTTTCGGGGGCAACGATGCAGCGGCTCAACACCATGATCGACGGCAACTATTCGGGGCTGGGCCTGTCGGTGGTGATGGATGATGGCGCGGTCAAGGTGGTCTCGCCGATGCGCGGCAGTCCGGCTGAAACCGCCGGGGTCAAGGCGGGCGATTATATCACCCACCTCGACGGCAAGTTGATCTATGGCGGCGATCTTGACGATGCCGTGGCGCAGATGCGCGGCGAAGCGGGCAGCAAGATCCGTCTGACCCTGTTCCGCGCCGGCCGCGACCAACCGTTCGACGTGACCGTGACCCGCGGCGTGATCAAGCTTGAGCCCGTTACCTGGGAGCTTAAGGACAATATCGGCGTCATCACCGTTAACGAATTCAGCCACGATGTGGGCAACGACGTCAACAAGGCAATCACCGATCTCAAGGCCAAGTCGGGCGGCAAGGTCGAAGGCCTGATCCTTGACTTGCGCGAAAATCCGGGCGGCGAGCTTGAGGAAGCGGTGGCGTTGTCCGACTTGTTCCTGACGAAGGGCGATATCGTCTCGCAGCGCGGCCGCGATTCGTCCGAAGACGAATACTTCAAGGCCGAAAGCATGTTCCCGGGCGATATGGCCAAGGGGTTGCCGCTGGTTGTGCTGGTCGATTCGGGCTCCGCCTCGGCCTCCGAAATCGTCGCTGGTGCGTTGCAGGATCAGCACCGCGCGGTGATCATGGGCGAGCGGACCTTCGGCAAGGGCAGCGTGCAATCGCTGTTCTTCCTCGATCGCAGCCGCACCAGCGCGGTCAAGATTACCACCGCGCGCTATTTCACCCCGTCGGGCCGTTCGGTGCAGGAAGGCGGGATCGATCCCGATATCCGCGTGCCGCAGCTTTCCGATCCAGACGCGGCACGGCGCAGCGAACTGTCGGTGCGCGAAAGCGACCTGCGTCACCACCTGGTCAACGAAGCGAGCCTCGATGACAAGAAGCTGGAAAACGACCGCCAGGCCGATCCAAGTTTCAAGATGACGCCTGACCAGCTCAAGGCCAAGGGGATCAAGGACTTCCAGCTCTACTACGCGCTCCAGACGCTGCACCGCACGGCACCGGCGCTGGCGAAGCGAAAGTGAGCGTAATGCCGGCAGGAATGGCGGCGGACCGCGCAGCGCGCCTGCTGGCCTTTGCAGTGCCGGCAGCGCTGCTCGGCGGGGCTTACGTCGGGCAATATGTCTTCCGTCTCGTCCCCTGCGAGATGTGCTGGTGGCAGCGCTATGCGCATTTCGCCGCGCTGGGACTGGCAGTGCCCGGACTGTTTCGGCCATCGCTCCGGTTGCTGACCTGGCTGGCTGCACTCGCCATCCTGATTGGCGGTCTGCTCGGCGCATACCACGCCGGGGTCGAATACGGCTGGTGGGAAGGGCTGACAGCCTGCACCAGCGAAACCCAGCTTGGCGACAATCCGCTTGATGCGATCATGAACGCGCCGCTGATCCGCTGCGATCAGGTGCAATGGTCGCTGTTGGGAATCTCGCTCGCAGGGTTCAATTTCCTCATTTCGGTTCCCGCCGCGCTGCTGGTCCTTGCACTGCTGCGCCGCGGGCGAGGAGCACGGCCATGAACCCCAAAACCAGCGCGCGGATGTTGCGGGTCGATCAGGCCGGCGAATATGGTGCGACCCGGATCTACGCCGGCCAGCTCGCAGTAATGGGCGACCGCGCGCCGCTGGCCGGTGAAATCCGCCACATGGCCGAACAGGAAGCCGCGCACCGCGCCAAGTTCGATGCGTTGATCGCAGCGCGCGGCGTGCGGCCCACCGCGCTGCAGCCGCTGTGGAACGTGGCGGGCTTTGCCCTTGGCGCGGCAACCGCGCTGGCCGGGCCCAAGGCGGCGATGGCCTGCACCGCAGCGGTCGAGACCGAGATCGACCGGCACTACACCGCGCAGCTTGAAGAACTGGGCGAAACCGACCCCGAACTGGGCGCGATGATCGCCGAGTTCCGCGAGGATGAACGCGCGCACCTTGAAGCAGCTCTGGCCAACGGGGCCGAACAGGCGCTGGCCTATCCGCTGCTCTCGGGTGCGATCCGGTTGGGCTGCCGTCTGGCGATCCGGCTCGCTGAACGGATCTGAAGCCGGAATCAGCTGCGCCCTTCATCTGTTATTCAGCGCGAGGCATGCCTATATGGCTTGGCAGCCCAAGGAGTCCGTTCGATGCGTCCGATCACTGCAGTGCTTGCCTCATTGGTGCTTGCCGGCCTTTATGCCGCGCCCGTGCTGGCGCAGGACGCGCCCGAGCCCAAGGTCAACGCGCTGATCGTTTACGGCGATGACACGTGCCCCGTATCGACTGACGACACGATCACGGTCTGCGCGCGCAAGTCGGAAGGCGAGCGATACCGCATTCCCGAAAACCTGCGCGAGCATGCCAACCCGCAGAACGAGGCGTGGAACAACAAGGTGATCGCTTACGAAACCGTGACCAAGACCGGAACCCAGAGCTGCTCGGCCGTGGGTGCAGGGGGTTGGACCGGCTGCTCAGGCAAGCTGATCAACGATGCCTACGCTGAAAAGAAGCTCGACCCGAATGTGAAATTTGCCGAGCTCGTCGCGGCCGAACGGGCCAAGCGGCTTGAGACCTTGGATCAGGATGCAGCTGAAACGCAGGCCCGGGTCGAAGTGCTCGAACAGCAGATGGAAGATCGCCGCAAAGCCGAAGCGGTCAAGGGTGACAAGGATCCCAACGACCAGGCTGCGCCAGTCCCGCCCAAATCGAACTAGGGTTTAGCCGAGCGCGATATCGGGCGCGTCTTCCTGCTTCATGCCGACGGTGTGATAACCTGCGTCGACATGGTGGTTCTCGCCGGTGACGCCTGACGCCAGTTCGGACAGCAAGTATACCGACGCGCCGCCGACATCGCCGATCGTCACGTTGCGGCGCAGCGGCGCATTGTATTCGTTCCACTTGAGGATGTAACGGAAGTCGCCAATCCCGCTCGCGGCCAGGGTCTTGATCGGCCCGGCCGAGATCGAATTCACCCGGATTCCTTGCGGCCCGAAATCGTTGGCGAGGTATTTGACGCTCGCCTCAAGCGCGGCCTTGGCCACCCCCATCACGTTGTAATGGGGCACGACCTTTTCCGCGCCGTAGTAAGACAGCGTCAGCATCGCCCCGCCGCCTTCGCCGGTTTCGGGATCGCGCGGGGTCATCATCAGTGCAGCGCGGCGCGCGACTGCGGTAAAGCTGTATACGCTGATGTTCATCGTCATCAGGAAATCGTCGAGCCCGACGTCGCTATAGTTGCCGCGCAGCGCTTCCTTGTTGGTGTAGCCGATCGCGTGGACCACAAAGTCGATCGTCGGCCAGCGCGCCGCCAGCACCGCGAAGGCTTTGTCGAGTTCGGCCTCGGTCGAGACGTCGCAATCGATCAGAAAATCGCAACCAAGCTGCTCGGCCAGCGGACGAACCCGCTTTTCCATCACCTCGCCCTGATACGAAATGGCGATCTCGGCGCCGTGCTCGGTCAGCTTCTGGGCGATGCCCCAAGCCAGAGACCTGTCATTCGCCAAGCCCATGATCAGCCCGCGCTTGCCTTGCAAAAGTTTCGTCATGCTATTCCCGCCGTTCTAACTGCTATTCGCTTGAAGCACTGCGCTGGTTACCCTTGGTGCGGTTGTCTGCCTGGCCCACCAAGTCCCGTTCCTCCGGGCTCTCAGCCAGCGCGGCGTTGAGCTCTGCGCCCACCACCATCCCTAATCCGACCAGCCAGAAAAAGAAGAGCGAGATCATGACACCGGCAAGACTGCCATAGGTCAAATCGTAGGTGAAAAAACGGTGCAGCACACTGGGCAACGCCGAGCTTACCCCAACCCACCACACTGTCACCAGCAACACCCCGGGCCATTTGGGATAGCGCCGCTTGCGGTATGAACTTGGGGTCAGCGTGAAGAACAGCACGAACAGCGCAGCATAAATGATCACCGGCGGGAGCAGCATCGACAAGTTGAGCAGACTGGTCAGCCCTGAGAGCCACGGATAGCGGACTTCGACCACCTGTTGCGCTGTCCCGATGAATACTTGAGCCAGCAAGGCGAACAGCAGTGCGATCACTGCTCCCACGATCACCCCGGTCGAGATCAGCCGATAGCGCCAAAAGGCATGGGTCGGTTTGGTGCCATAGGCGCGGCGCAGGATGTCGCGGATCGTTTCAACGAGGCTCCCGACGGTCCACAGCCCGACGATCCCGCCGGCCCACAGCAGCCAGCCGCTGCGCGCGACGATCACGTCGCGCGCGACCGGCTCAAGCGCGCGCGCGGCAATCGGCGGCAAGGCAATCAGGAACGCGTGGACCGAGGCTTCGCGCTGGGCCTGCTCGCCGACCAGGCTGAGCACCGCGCCCACCGTCACGAAGAACGGGAACAGCGCGAGGATCGCCATGTAAGCGAGGTTGCCGGCATGAATGAAGCCGTCGTTGTAAGCCCCGGCCCAGACCCGCGCGACGATCCGGAAAAACCCGCTGCGCCAGAACCGTCCTTCGGGGCCAACGTGCTCATCATAGGCTTCCTGCAGCCGCGACGCGCGCTGGCGCCGGGCCTCGGGCGAGAGGTCGGGAACGGTCAGCGGCGGAAGATGCGCTTCGTCAAGTTCGCGTTCCTGCACGGCCGGTGCCTGCTCAGACGCCGAATTTCGACCGGAGGTTGCGCGGATCGCGCCAGCCTTCGAGCCGCTTGGCAAGGTCTTCATCGCCCTGTGGCAATTGCACCTCGATTGTCACGAGCTGGTCGCCGCGAGTGCCGTCCTTGCGGCTCATCCCCTTGCCCGGGATGCGCAGGGTTTTGCCCGAGCTGGTCCCCGGCGCCAGCGTCAGCATGACCGCGCCGTCAGCAGTGGGGACCCGGACCTTGGCCCCGTGCACCGCCTCGTCGAGGCTGCACGGTAGATCAAGCCGCAGGTTATCGCCGTCGCGGCGGATCCAGGCGTGTGGCTGGATGGTGATGATCACGATCGCATCGCCGCTGCCGCCAGGTCCTGCCTCACCCTTCCCGGCGAGCCGCATCTGGGTCCCGTCCTCGACCCCGGCGGGCAGCTTGAGATCGATTGTCTTGCCATCGGAAAGCGTAATTCGCTGGGTTGCCCGGGTCGCGGCGTCGGTTAGCGAGACTCCCAGCTTGTACTGGACGTTCGCGCCTTTGGGCGCGGCGCGCTGGCGTCCCCCGCCCATCCCTGCGCCCCCCATGCCGCCGCCGCGGCCACCGAACAGGCCTTCGAAGATATCGCCGATATCGATGCCGTCGCCGCCCGCGCCGCCGAAGCCTTCGAAGTCTTCGGTGCGAAAGCCGCGCTGGGCTCCGCCGTTAAAGCCGCCGGGCCCGGCGGTATGGCCATACCCGAAACCCATGCTGGGGTTGCCATCGGCATCGATCTCGCCGCGATCGAACTTTGCCCGCTTGTCTTTGTCCGACAGCAGATCATAGGCGCCGGTGACTTCAGAAAAGCGCTCGGCCGCATTGGGATTTTCGGTGTTACGGTCGGGGTGCAGCTCCTTGGCGAGCTTGCGATAGGCGGACTTGATGTCCTTCTCGCTCGCACTGCGTGCCACGCCAAGAGTTGCATAGGGATCGGCCATTGTTGCTAGCTAGGGCGGCGCGGGCCTCGCGACAAGGCGGTGCGTGCATTTGCCCCTTGGTGAAGCTTCCTTCGCGGCGGCGCAGCGGCTATGTCTTGCCCAATGACCGCAACCACCACATCCGACAGCCAAGACACCATTCCCGCCGATGGGCCCTTCACACTGTTCGGCGAATGGTTCGCCGAGGCCAAGAAGAGCGAACCCAACGATCCCGACGCCGTGGCGTTGGCGACTGCAACGGAAGGCGGCGCGCCTTCGGTCCGGATGGTGCTGCTCAAGGACTGGGGTCCGGACGGATTCGTCTTTTACACCAACGGCCACAGCCGCAAGGGCGGCGAGCTCCACAGCAATCCTCAGGCAGCAATGCTGTTCCACTGGAAATCGCTACGCCGCCAGATCCGCATCGAGGGCGAGGTCAGCGAAGTTTCGCCCGAACAAGCCGATGCCTATTTCGCCAGCCGCAGCCGCGATTCGCAGCTGGGCGCAATTGCTTCGGACCAGTCGCACCCGCTGGGCTCGCGCGGGGAGTTCCTGGCGCGGATCGCCAAGGTCACCGCGCGTCATCTGGTTGGCAAGGTGCCGCGCCCGCCGCACTGGACCGGGTTTCGCCTGACCCCGGCGGCGATGGAATTCTGGCTCGACCGTCCGTTCCGCTTGCATGAGCGCCGCCGCTTTGAGCGCGCTTCCGATGGCGGCTGGACCAGTGGGCTGCTGTTCCCATGACCAGCCACGGCGCGCTTAACCGCAGCGCGGCATTGGCCTCGATAGCGGTCGCCAGCCTGCTCGCCGGGCTCAAGATCTGGGCGGTGGTTGAAACCGGTTCGACCGCAATGCTTGGCAGCCTTGCGGACACTGTGCTCGACCTGATCGCCAGCCTCGCGACGCTGCTCGGGGTCTGGGTGGCGGCTCAGCCTGATGACGACAACCACCGCTTCGGCCACGGCAAGGCCGAAGCGCTTGCGGCGATGTTCCAGGTCGTGCTGATCTCGATCTCTGCGCTGACTCTTGCGTTGCGCGCCGGCTCGCAGTGGATCAGCGGCGCCCGCCCGGCCAGCGCGGACGACGGGATCGCGGTTTCGGTCGTGGCGATCGGCGCGACCATGGTGCTGCTTTTGTGGCAGCGCCGGGTGATCCGGAGCACCGGCTCACTCGCGATTTCGACCGATCACCTGCATTACAAATCCGACCTGGTGCTCAATTTCGCGGTGATCGCCGCCCTGGCGCTCGACCGATATGCCGGGGTGCCGAACGCGGACGCGGTGTTCGGTCTCGGCATTGCGCTATGGCTCGGCTGGGGCGCGTGGCACGCCTCGCAGGAAGCGGTCGAACAGCTGATGGATCACGAATGGCCAGATGCGCGCAAAGCGCAGTTCCTTGAAGTCGTCGCCATGCACCCCGAGCTCAAGGGGCTGCATGACCTGCGCACGCGGTCATCGGGCAACCGCGATTTCGTGCAGTTCCATGTCTCGGTGAACCCGGACATGACCGTGCGCGAGGCGCACGACGTGATGGACGAGATCGAAGAAAAACTACTGCGCGAATTCCCCGGGATCGAGATCCTCATCCATCCTGATCCCGAAGGGCTGGTCAACGAAACCGGGCTGGCGGCGAAAGACTTGCTCGCCGACATCGAGGTGCCGCACCCGCGCGGCAGCTAGAGCCCGCGGCCCTCACCGTTGAGGAATGCGGCATAGCTTTTCGCGACGCCATCGCGCAGTGCGGTTTTCGGCGTCCAGCCCAATCCAGCGAGCTTCCCATTGTCCATCAGTTTGCGCGGCGTGCCGTCAGGCTTTGATGGATCGGTCACGACCGGTCCATTATAACCCACCACCTCCATCACCAGCCGGGTCAGCTCCATGATCGACACATCGCTGCCCGAACCGACGTTGACGTGGCTGTCATCCGAATAGTGACGCAGCAAGTGGACGCAGGCATCCGCGCAATCGTCGACGTAAAGGAATTCTCGGCGCGGGGTGCCGCTGCCCCAGACCACCACTTCTCCGCCGCTTAGCTTGGCCTCGTGAACCTTGCGGATCAGCGCGGGCATGACGTGGCTGGCATTCAAATCGAAGTTGTCACCGGGGCCATAAAGGTTGGTCGGCATCGCACTGATGAAGTCGCAGCCGTACTGGCGGCGATAGGCTAGGGCAAGCTTGATCCCGGCGATTTTGGCGATCGCGTACCACTCGTTGGTCGGCTCCAACGGCCCGGTCAGCAGCGCCTCTTCCTTGATCGGCTGAGCGGCGTGCTTGGGATAGATGCACGACGAGCCGAGGAACAGGAGCTTTTCCACCCCGACCGATTCGGCCCCGGTCAGCACCGAGGTTTCGATAAGCAGATTATCGCGGAGGAACTCGACCGGCATGCTGTCGTTGGCAAGGATCCCGCCGACCCGCGCGGCGGCGAGTACCACCACCTCGGGGCGCTGGTTGTGCATCCAGCCGAGCACCGCGCGCTGGTCAGTCAGGTCGAGTTCGTCGCGGCCCGCAATGATGACTTCACAGGCCTCGCTGGCGAGCCGCCGCACAATTGCGCTGCCGACCATGCCGCGGTGTCCCGCGACCCACACCCGCTTGCCGATGAGCTCGAACGGCACCGCGCCCATGGTCAGTTACCGCGGCCGATCGGCGCCGAGCGCATGGTCAGCAGGTCAGCCTCGACCATTTCGCGGACCAGGTCGCGCACCCCGATCGTCGTGCTCCAGCCCAGTTTGTCGCGTGCCTTCGCGGGATCGCCGATCAGGAGATCAACCTCGGTCGGGCGGAAATAGCGCGGATCGATCGCCACCCGCAGCGCGCCGGTCTTGGTACAGAAGCCTTGCTCCTCCACCCCGCTGCCGCGCCATTCAAGGCCGATCCCGGCATCGGCGAAAGCCCATTCGACGAACTGGCGCACCGTGGTGGTAACTCCGGTGGCGAGCACGTAATCATCACCCTGTTCCTGCTGAAGCATGCGCCACATGCCCTCGACATATTCGCGGGCGTGGCCCCAGTCGCGCTTGGCATCGACGTTGCCGAGGTACAGCACGTCTTGCCGCTCGAGCGATATCGCCGCTGCGGCGCGGGTAATCTTGCGGGTCACGAAAGTTTCGCCGCGCAGCGGGCTTTCGTGATTGAACAGGATCCCGTTCGAGGTGTGCATCCCGTATGCCTCACGGTAATTGACCGTGATCCAGTAGGCGTAGAGCTTGGCGGCCGCATAAGGACTGCGCGGATAAAACGGCGTGCTTTCGCGCTGCGGCACTTCCTGGACCAGCCCGTACAGTTCGCTGGTCGAAGCTTGGTAGAACCGGCACTTGTCCTCAAGCTTCAAGATGCGGATCGCTTCGAGCAGGCGCAGTGTACCGAGGCCGTCCGAGTTGGCGGTATATTCGGGGGTCTCGAAACTGACCGCGACATGGCTCTGCGCGGCCAGATTGTAGATTTCGTCGGGTTGCACTTCCTGGACGATTCGGATCAGGTTGGTCGCATCGGTCAGGTCGCCGTAATGCAGCGTAAGCTGCGGCGCAGGGACGTGCGGATCTTCGTAGATATCGTCGATCCGGCCGGTGTTGAAAGAGGAGGAACGGCGCTTGATGCCGTGCACCCGGTAACCCTTTTCGAGCAGCAGGCGGGCCAGATAGGCGCCGTCCTGCCCGGTCACTCCGGTAATCAATGCGGTCTTGGTCACTGCGCAGGTTCTTTCGGAAATAGCTGAATTATCCGGGCGATAGCACGCCGGACCGGTTCATGCTGCCCCTCATCGGTCTTGCCCAGCCGCACCACGGTCACCGCATTGCCGCGCGACACGACCACAAACTGGCCAAGGTGGCCGTTCAAGGAAAATACGCTTGATGGAAGCCCCGGCCACATCGCCGCTTCGCCCGGCGGTGCCTTGTTGAGCCAGGTCTGCGCGCCGTAACCCATCATGTGCGGCGAGCTGGCGGTCATGAAATCGATCCATGCGACCGGAACCAGCTGCGCGCCCCGAATCGCGCCGCGTTCGCGCATGAATTCGCCGAACCTGGCCCAGTCGCGGGCGGTGCCGTGGATCAGGCTGCCGCCGATCAGGGTGCCGGCAGCATCGAATTCGGGGACCATGCTTTTCATCCCCAGCGGTTCGAACAGCCGGGTGCGCAAATAGTCGCCGACCACATGCGCGCGCTCGCCGGGATCGGTGCTGGTGGTGAGCGACCGCGCGGCAAGATCGGCCAGGATCACCGCAGTGGCAGATGAATATTCCCACTTCGAACCCGGCTCGGCCTCCAGCGGCTGCGCTTCGGCATAGGCCGCCATGTTGTCGCGGCCGTCGAGGAACAGCATCCGCACTGTATCGGCCTCATAAGGCGGATCGGCTTCTTCATCGTGCTTGAGGCCCGAATGCATCTGCAGCAGTTCGCGCAGGGTAATCTCGCCGCGCGGATCGCCGGGGCGCTGCCAGGCGGGAATCGGCACCCCTTCATCAAGCCGCAACCGGCCATCGGCGACCAGCATCCCGATCATCACGCCCGTAACCGTCTTGGCCATCGACCAACTGATGAACCGGGTGTTCTCGTGATAGCCGGGGGCGAATCGCTCGGCGACGATCTTGCCGTGGTACAGGACCAGCAATGCGCGGGTTTCAGCGGTTGGTTCCTGTCTGAACAGTGCGTCCGCGCTGCGGGCCAGCGCCTCGCGGTTAACCCCCGGCTTGTCGATCACTGCTTTCATCGCTGCCTCGGCCAGCGGTGCGGGCGGCGGCGGAGCGGAGCTTTGCCCCGAGCAGGCGATCAGGGCTGGCAGCACAAGCAGCGGCAGGATAAGGAACGAGCGGCGCGCGGACATCGCGCGCATCCCTTGCGCAAAGGCATGGCAATGGCAACTGCAAACCCGGCAAGCGATCCCAGGGCAAGACTGCGCCGCCGCGCGCTATGGCTTGGCCTCGCGCTGATTGCGCTACTGATCGCCTGGTTCTGGGCGCCGCTCCACGCCTATGCCCGGACCGGCGCATCCTATGGTGCGCGGGTCGCCTGCTCATGCCGCTATCTCGGCGGACGCGAGCTCAGCGATTGCCGCAAGGATTTCGAACCCGGCATGGAACTGGTCATGCTGTCCGAAAATGCCGCAGCAAAGACTGTGACCGCGCGGTTTCCGCTGATCGCCAGCCAGACCGCCACTTACCGCCCCGGATTTGGCTGCCAGCTGGAACCGTGGCGTGGTTAAGGCGTTGAATGCTCGCGAAGAAGGGCCACCTTTACCCCATGGCTGACGATCAAATTCATCCTGTCATCCTGTGCGGGGGCAGCGGGACCCGGCTGTGGCCGCGCAGCCGCGCGGCCAAGCCCAAGCCGTTCCTGCCGCTGGTGGGGGATGAAACGCTGTTCGAGCAGACCGTGGCGCGCTGCGCGCGCAGCGCCGGGTTTGCTGCGCCAATCGTCGTGACCGGAACGGCGCATCTGGCTCATGTCGAGGATCAACTCGCCGGTGACAGCGAGGCGCGGATCATCGTCGAGCCATCTGCGCGCAATACCGCCGCTGCAATCGCACTCGCGGCGCTGCGCCTGCCCGAACACGCGGTCATGCTGGTCTGCCCAAGCGACCACCATATCACCGATTGCACTGCCTTTCAGGCCGCGGCTCGCGCCGCTGCAGACCTTGCCGCACGTGGCTGGCTGGTCTCATTCGGGATTGAGGCCAAATCGCCCGAAACCGGCTTCGGCTATCTCCAGCAGGGCGAAGCGATCGATGCTGCGGGTTACCGCGTCGCCCGGTTCGTCGAAAAGCCTGACCGGGCGCGCGCCGAACAATTCCTTGCGGCGGGCACCTATGCCTGGAACGGCGGGATCTTCGCATTTCGCGCGGGCACGTTCCTCGAAGAACTCACTGCGCACCGCCCGGAAATCGCCGCGCAGGTCCGCGCGGCGGTGGCCAAAGGGCGCGAGGTAGGCCCTGAATTCCACCCCGACGCCGCTGAGTTCGGCAAGATTGCCAACGAGTCGGTCGATTACGCCGTGATGGAAAATACGGACCGTGCCGCCATGGTCCGGGCCGATATGGGCTGGTCGGATATCGGCAACTGGGAAGCGCTCCATCAGGCGCGCGGCGGCGATGCCCAAGGCAACACCGCGATCGGCCCGGCCGAATTGGTCGATTGCCGCAACGTCTTGGTTGAAACCGATGGCCCGCGGGTTTCGGTGATCGGGCTGGCGGACGTGGTCGTGGTGGTCGATGGCGGCGAGGTGCTGGTCACCACGCGCGCCGGTGCGCAGCTCGTCGGCAAACTTGGCGGAGCGGCCAACCAGTGAGCGTGCTCCTCGCCACCACGCTGTCCGAACGGCCCTGGGGTGTCGACGCCTTGCCGCCGCCATTCCATAGCCCGCCGGGCAAGCGCATCGGCGAGGTGTGGTTCACGCCGCGCGCCGCGCTTGACGCGCTGCTGGTCAAATACCTTTTCACCACCGAGAATCTCTCGGTCCAGGTCCATCCCACCGACGCCCAAGCCCCCAAAGGATCACGCGGCAAGGAAGAATGCTGGCTGATCACGGATGCGCAGCCGGGGGCACGGATCGCCATCGGCTTCAAGGCCCCGATCGGACCCGAGGCGCTGCGCGCCGCCGCTCTCGACGGCAGTATCGAGGAGCTGCTGGCGTGGTATCCGGTTCAGCCGGGCGACTTCTTCTATATCCCCGCCGGGACGGTGCACGCGATCGGGCCCGGCTTATCGTTGATCGAAACCCAGCAGAATTCGGACATTACTTACCGGCTCTATGATTACGGGCGCGGGCGTGAACTGCATCTTGATGCCGGGATCGCGGTGGCGGACGGCAGTCCCTATGATCCAGCCAATCGCCGCCACGTCCCGCGCACCGGCGAGGTCGCGCTGGTCGATGGGCCGCATTTCCGGCTCGACCGGCTTGACGGCCCGCCGCCCGCTGCAACCGCCGTGCGTTATGATGGCCCGTTGCTGGTGCTGCCGCTCGACACCCCGCTCGAAGTCTGCGGCGAAGTCGTCGGGCCGGGGCAGTGCGCGCTCGCCCCTTCGATCGACAAGGTTGCGTTCGCGGGGCGCAGCCTGATCGCGCAGCCGGTCTGAATTTGCGCTTCAGGCCTGGGTCGAATCGATCCAGCCGCCGCCCACCACGCGGTCACCGGCATAGATCACCGCCGCTTGGCCGGGGGCGACACCGTATTCCGGCGCGATGAAGCGCAAGGTGGCTGACGCGCCATCGCCGAACTGGCCTTCCACCACTACCGGCACCGGCTTGGCGAGCGAGCGGACCTTGGCGGTCAGCGCCGCGTCCGGCATCGGGCCGATGCGATTGGTTTCAATTATCTGCGCCGAAGTCACCGCGAGCAACCGCTTCGGCCCGACCAGCACCCGTGCTGATGCGGCGTCGATCCCGGTGACATAAAGCGGTTCGGCCAGCCCGCCGATTTCCAGGCCGCGGCGCTGCCCCACAGTATAATGGATGATCCCGCGGTGCTGCCCCAGCACCTCGCCGCTTGTCGCATGGACGATGTCACCGGGCAGCGCGCCTTCGGGCCGGATGCTGCGGACGATCTTGGCGTAGTCGCCATCGGGGACGAAACAGATGTCCTGGCTATCGGGCTTGGCTGCGACGCGCAGCCCCTCGGCTACAGCGATGGCGCGGACTTCGGGCTTGGGCAGCCCGCCCAGCGGGAAGCGCAGGTAATCGAGCTGCGCTTCGGTGGTGCCGTAGAGGAAGTAGCTCTGATCGCGCGCCGGATCGAGCGCGCGCTGCAGTTCGGGTCCGGCGGGACCGATGGCGCGGCGCACATAATGCCCCGTCGCCAGGCAATCGGCGCCAAGGTCGCGCGCCATGGCCAGCAGGTCGGTGAACTTGGGCCCCATGTTGCAGCGAATGCAGGGGATCGGGGTGCGCCCGTTAAGGTAATCGTCGGCGAAACGTTCGACCACTTCGTCGCGAAATCGGCTCTCGTGATCGATCACATGGTGGACGATACCCAGCCGGTCGGCGACGGCGCGGGCATCGCGGATGTCATCGCCCGCGCAGCAGGCGCCTTTCCGTTTGGCGGCATCGCCGTAATCATAAAGCTGCAACGTGATTCCGATAACTTCGGCCCCGCTGCGCGCGGCCAGCGCGGCGACCACCGAGCTATCGACCCCGCCCGACATCGCCACGACGATCCGCCGCCCGGCCAGCGGACCTTCGAGCTGGAACGATGCGCCGGGATCGGCAGTCAGGACAGGGTCGGCGGGCATGGCAGCGCCGCATACACGCGTGGACGCAGCATGGCAAAGCAGGCCATTCGCTGGCGCTGCATTTCGGTAAGCATTGTGACCACAGGGTAAATTCGGGCTTTACCCGATATTGACGTTGTTCGCCTAGACCGCGGCTCATGGAACTATCCAATGACCTTCGGATCGCATGCAGCGGCCTCGATCAAGCTGGCTTCGTCCCCGGGGCCGATATGGCCTTGCGTGACTGGGCCGGGCTTTATGCGCGGCTCAGCGCGGCGCATGCCCTGCGGCGCGAACTGGCGCACGGCGAATCGGGCCGAACGCTGCCCATTGGCAGCTTTTCGGATTGGCCGGTGCCGGGGTGCGACGGGTCGTTCGGAAAACAGCCTGTTAACCTCAAAGATTCAACAGATCGCAAAGGGCCGTGGGGCATGAGGGCTGACAGCGCCGGACAAGTCCACGCCGGCGATCGGGAATTGTGATGATCGAGAACCAGAAAATTCGCCCGGCAATGGTGATCGGCCCACTTGGTGAGCCGCTGACCCTTGATTCGCTGCCCGATCCTTCGACCACCCGCTGGGTGGTGCGCCGCAAGGCCGAAGTCGTGGCGGCGGTTAACGGCGGCCTGCTGACCATTGACGAGGTCTGCGAGCGTTACAACCTGACGCTCGAAGAGTTTGCCTCGTGGCAGCGCGCGGTCGACCGCTCGGGCATGCAGGGATTGCGCGTTACGCGGATCCAGCATTACCGTGATCTCTACGAGCGTCAGCTCAAGTACTGATCAACGCATCATAGCGACCAACCGGCGGCCGGGGCGAACATGGTTCTCCCCGGCCGTTGTGCATCCTGAGATTGGCGCACAGTTGCGCAAATGCTGCAGTTCAACGGCCCGCCAGTGCCGTTTGACGACCGCGCCATTGCTGGCCCGGTCGCGCCTGCTTATTGCTTGGACACGCGTTTCAGGAACGGCATTGCGATTGCGATGGGGGCTTGTCGCGGGTGATATAGCACTGTAATACAGTAGGGTGCCGTGGCGGATGTTTGGCTGCGGCGGCAGGGGCGGCGAGCCACGGGTGGCAGCCGAATTCCCAGATTGAAGGCAATTGCGGCGATGAATTACGAATCGAGGATCGATGCGGACGGGTACACCGGCGGCAATCCGCTGCTGGATGACCAGGGGCAGGGACGCAGCAAGCGCCGCCTGATCGTGGCAGGCGTGGTCCTGCTGCTGATCATGGCCGCGATCTGGTTCATGGTTCATCGCGCCGGTTCGGGCGCTGCCGCAGACGCCGACAAAAAAGACCAGGCCCCGGTGGTCAGCGTGATCACTCCGGGACGGGCCACGATTGAAGGCACCATTTCCGCCACCGGCACGCTTGCCGCGCGGCGTGAGCTGCCGGTCGGGATTGCCGGCGAAGGCGGGCAGGTCCTGTCGGTGCTGGTTGAACCTGGCCAGTGGGTCCGGGCCGGACAGGTGATGGCGGTGATCGACCGGTCAGTGCAGGTCCAGCAGCAATCGAGCCAGTCCGCGCAGGTCTCGGTGGCCCGTGCCAATGCGGATCTGGCGCAAGCCAACCTCGACCGTTCACTCAAGCTCGTCGCCAAAGGGTTCGTCTCCAAGGCCGATATCGACCGGCTGCGCGCAACCCGCGATGCCGCTTATGCGCAAGTGCGGGTGGCCGGGGCGCAATTGGGTGTGCTCCAGGCGCAGAGCCGCCGTCTCAACGTGGTCGCACCGGCCGCCGGGCTGGTGCTCGAACGCAAGGTCGAACCGGGGCAGATTGTCAGCGCCGGTTCGGGCATGCTGTTTCGCCTCGCCAAGGGCGGCGAGATGGAACTCAAGGCCGCGCTGGGCCAGTCGGACCTCGCGCAGATCGCCCCAGGGGTGGCTGCCAAGGTCACGCCGGTTGGCTCGACCAACGTCTATACCGGTCAGGTCTGGCAAAAAGCTCCGGTAATCGATCCGGTTTCGCGCCAGGGCTATGCCCGCATAGCGCTCGCCTACGCACCCGATCTGCCGCCGGGCGGCTTTGCCAGCGCCGAAATCAAGTCGGGCACGGTGGTTGCGCCGATGCTGCCCGAAAGCGCGATCCTGTCGGATGCCAAGGGCAGCTACGTCTATATCGTCGGCAAGGACAACAAGGTGCAGCGCCGCGATATCAAGCTGGGCCTGGTGACCGACCAGGGCATCGCGATCGTCTCCGGCCTAGCTGGCGACGAGCGGGTGGTGCTGCGCGCCGGCGGGTTCCTCGCGCCGGATGAGCAAATCAAGCCGGTCGCGGCCAAGCAGTAAGCGCGGGAACAAAGGCAAAGCCATGAACTTCCGCAATATTTCCGCGTGGTCGATCCGCAACCCGGTGGTTCCCATCGTTATCTTCATCGGCCTGATGATCGCCGGGCTGATGAGCTTCTCGACCATGAAGGTCCAGAACGATCCCGACATCGAATTCCCGGCAGTGATCGTGGCGATCTCGCAGCCGGGCGCTGCACCGTCGGAAATCGAATCGCAGATCACCCAGAAGGTCGAAAGCGCGGTCAGGACGATCAACGGGGTCGACACGATCAGCTCGACCGCGTCCGAAGGCGGCAACCAGACTGTTGTCACCTTCCAGATCGGCACCGATATCAACGAAGCGGTGGCCGAGGTGAAGAACGCGGTCGACCAGGCCCGCGGCGAATTGCCCGACGGAATTCTTGAACCACAGATATTCAAGGTCCAGACTTCATCCGATCCGATCGCCTATTTCGCGGTTTCGGCCGACGACATGACGATCGAGCAATTGTCATGGTTCATCGACGATACCGCGGCCAAGGAATTGCTTACTGTCGAAGGCATGGCCACGGTCGAGCGCCAAGGCGGGGTCAACCGCGAAATCCGCGTGACTCTCGATCCGGCGAAGATGCAATCGCTTGGGGTGACCGCCAGCCAGGTCAACTCGGCGCTGCGCGCACTCAACGTCAATGCGGCCGGCGGCAAGGCCGAAATCGCCGGATCACGCCAGTCGGTCCGCGTGCTCGGCAACGCCAGCAATGCCTATGAACTGTCGCAGACTGATGTCCCGCTGAGCGGCGGGCGCACGGTCAAGCTGACCGATTTTGCCAGCGTCAGCGATTCGTTCGGCGAAGTGACCACGATGGGCAAGATCAACGGCAAGCCGGTGGTGACCTTCGCCATGTCGCGCGCGCGCGGGGCTTCGGACGTGTCGGTTTACGATGGCGCGATCGCCAAGATCGAACAGCTCAGGAAAGATCACCCGGGGATCCACTTCACCCGGTTGTTCAGCTCGGTCGACTATACCAAGCAACAGTACGAAAGCTCGATCTCCTCGATGGTCGAAGGCGCGATCCTGGCGGTCATCGTAGTGTTCTTCTTCCTGCGTGATTGGCGCGCCACGGTAATCGCGGCGATTGCCATTCCGCTGTCGGCGATCCCGACCTTCTGGATGATGGACGCCTGGTTCGGCTTCACGCTCAACTCGCTCTCGCTGCTCGCACTGGGGCTGGTCGCAGGTGTGCTGGTCGATGACGCGATCGTCGAGATCGAGAATATCGTGCGCCATATGCGAATGGGCAAAAGCGCCTATCAGGCCTCGATCGACGCGGCTGACGAAATCGGCCTTGCAGTGGTTGCGACCACCTTCTCGATCGTCGCGGTGTTCCTGCCGGTGGGCGTGATGCCTGGGGTTTCGGGGCAGTTCTTCCGCAACTTCGGCCTGACCGTGGTTATCTCGGTGCTGGTCAGCCTGGCGGTGGCGCGGATGATCACGCCGATGATCGCCGCCTATTTCCTCAAGTCGCATGGCCTTGCCGAGCACGCCTCTGGCAAATGGATGGACCGCTATCTTCGCGTGCTGCACTGGTCGCTTGATGCCGCCAAGGCCAAGCAGCTGCGCGCGGGCATCGAACGGGTCAAAGGCTCGCCGTTCGCCTACATCGCCGGGACGATCGCGACACTGTTGATCATCGGCGCGTTCATGGCCGGCATGATCGGCACCTTCAAGCTCGTCGCGGCGAGCAAGTTCACCCTGTTCGGGTTCGCCAAGACCTTGCAGTTCATCACCTTGCTGCTGTCGATTGCTGTGGCGATCGGGCTCTCGTGGCTGGTGCGCAAGGTGCTCGGACTGATGATCGGGCAAAGCCGCGGGCGGCTTGGCCAGTGGTATCGCTACATGGGCCAGCGCTACTCGGCGCGGCTGCACGATCACCGGGTGTGGATGGTTGGGATCGGGCTCGGATCGCTGCTTGCCACCGGGTTCCTGTTCACCGTGATCCCGCTGCAACCCTTCCCCGACGTCAACTCCGACTTTGCCCTGATCAATATCGAGATGGTCCCGGGGACTACGCTCGCGCAGACCGAAGCGGTCGCTGACCGGGTCTCCGAAATCGTTTCCAAGCGCCCCGAAGTCGATCATGCGCTTGAACGGATCCGCGAAGGCAACGCCCGCCTGTTCGTGACGCTGAAGGCCAAGCGCGACAAATCGAGCCAGGAACTCCAGCGCGAACTGACCCCCGAGCTGCAGACCATTCCCGATGCCCGCGTATCGTTCCAGGACCTTAGCGGACCGGGCGGCGGAAGCGGTACCGGACGGCCGATCTCGATCATGCTTTCGGGCAGCAATTCGGCACTGCTCGAGCAGACCGCCAACCAGCTGGTTGAACAGATGCGGGGGATCAAGGACCTTGTCGCGCCGCGCATCGCCGCTGATATGCGCCGCCCCGAAGTGGTGATCACCCCGCGGCTTGATCTTGCCGCGAGCATGGGAGTGAGCACCGCCGCACTGAGCCAGACGATCCGCATCGCGACGATTGGCGATATCGACCAGAACGCCGCCAAGTTCTCGCTTAGCGACCGCCAGGTGCCGATCCGGGTACGCTTGTCCGAAGATTCGCGCCGCTCGATCGCCACGATCAAGAACCTGCCGGTGCCCACCACCACCGGCGGTTCGGTGCCGCTCGCCACCGTGGCCGATATCACCTTCGGTTCGGGCCCGGTCAGCATCCAGCGCTACAACCAGAACCGCCGCGTGTTCGTCGGCGCGGACCTTGCGCCGGGCGCGCTGTCGGGCAACGCGATGACCGCGATCAACAAGCTGTCGGTCATGCAGAAGCTGCCCGCCGGGGTCTCGAACGCGCCGATCGGCAACGACAAGATCCTCGCCGAACTGCTCGCCAATTTCGCCAAGGCACTGCTCGCTGCGGTGCTGCTGGTGTTCTCGGTGCTGGTGCTGCTGTACCACCGCTTCGTTTCGCCGCTGGTCAACATGGGCTCGCTGTTCCTGGCCCCGCTGGGCGGCCTGCTGTTGCTGCTGTTCGCCGGGCAACCGATCTCGATGCCGGTGTTCATCGGCATCCTGATGCTGTTCGGGATCGTCGCCAAGAACTCGATCCTGCTGATCGACTTTGCGATCGAAGAGATGTCCACCGGCGCGGACAAGTTCGCGGCGATCATCGAAGCCGGGCACAAGCGTGCCCAGCCGATCGTGATGACCACGGTGGCGATGACCGCCGGGATGATCCCGACCGCCCTGTCGTTGACCGGCGACAGCGCGTGGCGCGCTCCGATGGGCACCGTGGTGATCGGCGGACTGATCCTTTCGACCCTGCTGACGCTGCTGATCGTGCCGGCGGGCTTTAGCCTGGCGGACGGGATCGAGAAGCGCCTTGGGCCGTGGCTGCGGGGCAAGATGCTCAACAGCGGTTCTGACGATACCTCTGCCGCACAACCGGCCGCACTCGAGTCCCCGCGCGGTGCCCTCCCGGCTTACCGCATGGGCGATGATCCCGGGGCCGTACCCGCCGAGTGAGCGCGCGGCGTCCCCGGCCGATCACGCTGCGGATCGCAACGCCCGCGCCAGATCGCGCCCGTTCGATGCGCCTGTTCGCGACCGGCATGCTGGTCGCGATGGCCGCGCTGTTCGGGATCGCGCGGCACTTCCTGGGGACGCACCCGGCGTGGGGTTACGTCCTCGCGTTCAGCGAGGCGGCGATGGTTGGCGGGCTGGCGGACTGGTTCGCGGTCACCGCGCTGTTCCGCCATCCGCTCGGCATCCCCATCCCGCACACCGCGATTATTCCCGAAAACAAAGACCGCATCGCCGATACAATGGCCGCGTTCCTGCAGGAAAACTTCCTCACCCCGCCAGTCGTCGCGCGGCGGTTGGGGGCGACCAACATCGCCCAGGCTGCGGGTAACTGGCTGACCGATCCCAAGGGCGGCAGCGGCGGGCGGATCCGCGCCGGTGCGGCTGAACTGCTCGCGCAGGTACTCGAATCGCTCGATCCCGAACGGCTTGGGGTGCAGGTGCGCGGCGGGCTGGTTCGGCAATTGGGCAAGCTCGAAATCGCCCCACTGCTCGGCAGCCTGGCCGAAACCGCGATTGCCGACCGCCGGCATTTGCCGGTGATCGATAGCCTGGTGCGCTGGGCCGGGCTCACGCTGGAGGACAACGAAGCGCTGATCCGCGACATGATCCACCGCCGCGCCAATGCGGTGCTGCGCTGGACCGGGCTCGATGAAACGCTCGCCAATTCGGTGCTCGACGGGATCTACAAGCTGCTCGCCGAGGTAATCGTCGATCCCGATCATCCGTTGCGGGCCAAGATCGAGGAAGGTCTCGCCAAGCTGGCGGTCGATCTCAAGCAGGACCCTGAGCTGCGCGCCCGGGTGGAACGGATGAAGGACGAACTGCTTGCCAATCCGGCCGTGGCGAAATGGTGGCAGGGGGTGTGGGAACGCCTGCGCACTGGCCTCCTGGGGCGCCTCCGCACACCTGCCGCCGGGATTGGCGGCCAACTGGGTGAGGCGCTGGCCGAGCTTGGCACCGCGCTGCGCGACGATCCCCGGATGCAGGCCCAGGTTAACCGTTTCGCCCGCCGCACGCTGGTCGGCGTCGCCACCCGCTATGGCGACCAGATCGT
>JANXUP010000087.1 GCA_025356175.1 Sphingomonadaceae bacterium
GCCGACGACTATTCGTGGTCGATCGTCGGCGAAGGCTCGGGCCGGTATTTGTGGCTGCTGTCACGCGATGCCACGCCGGGGCAGGCCAAATTGGAAGCATTGGTCGAACGAGCCAAGGCCATGGGTTACGATACGACCATGTTGCGGGTTACCCGGCAGCCGTAACCTACCGCCCACTGGTCAGCAGCATATCGACCACCCCCGGATCGGCCAACGTGGACGTATCGCCCAGGTTCGAGACGTCGCCCTCGGCAATCTTGCGCAATATCCGCCGCATGATCTTGCCGCTGCGGGTCTTGGGCAGACCCGGGGCGAAGTGGATCACGTCAGGCGTAGCGATCGGCCCGATTTCCTTGCGGACCCATTTGACCAGCTCGGCGCGCACCGCATCTGACGGGTCTTCGCCGGCGTTGAGCGTGACGTAAGCGTAGATGCCCTGCCCTTTGATGTCGTGGGGAAACCCGACCACAGCGGCTTCGGCCACGTCTTTGTGCGAGACCAGCGCGCTTTCGACCTCGGCAGTGCCCATGCGGTGGCCCGAGACGTTGATCACATCATCGACCCGGCCGGTGATCCAGTAATAACCGTCGGCGTCGCGCTTGCACCCGTCGCCGGTGAAGTACTTGCCTTTATATGTGGTGAAATAGGTCTGGAAGAAGCGTTCGTGATCGCCCCACACGGTGCGCATCTGCCCGGGCCAGCTTTGCAGGATGCACAAGTTGCCTTCGGTTGCACCTTCGAGCGCCGCGCCATCGCCATCGACGATCTGCGGCACCACGCCGAACATCGGGAAGCTTGCCGCGCCGGGTTTGAGCGCGTGCGCGCCGGGCAGCGGGGTCATCATGCAGGCGCCCGTCTCGGTCTGCCAATAGGTATCGACAATCGGGCAGCGGCCATCGCCGACCACCCGCCAGTACCATTCCCACGCCTCGGGATTGATCGGTTCGCCGACCGAGCCGAGCAGGCGCAGCGACGTGCGGCTGGTCGCGGTGACCCAGCTATCGCCTTCGCGCATCAGGGCGCGCAATGCAGTCGGCGCGCCGTAGAAAATCTCCACCTGATGACGGTCGACAATTTCCCAGAAGCGGCTGTGGGTGGGGTAATTGGGCACACCTTCGAACATCAGCGTGGTCGCGCCGTTTGCGAGCGGGCCGTAGACGACATACGAGTGACCCGTGACCCAGCCGACATCCGCGGCGCACCAGTAAATCTCGCCCGGGCGGTAATCGAATACGTAATGGTGGGTCATCGCGGCCCACGTCAGATAGCCGCCGGTGGTGTGGAGCACGCCCTTGGGCTTGCCGGTGCTGCCGCTGGTGTACAGGATGAACAACGGGTCTTCGGCACCCATTTCCTCCGCCGGGCAATCGGGGGAAACTGCTTCGCGCAGGTCGTTCCACCAGTGATCGCGGCCCTCGACAAAGCCGCTGTCATTTCCGACATGGCGCACCACCAGCACGGCATCTACCGAAGGGCACTGCTCAAGCGCGGCGTCAACATTGGCCTTCAAGGGCACCAGCTTGCCCCCACGCATGCCCCCGTCGGCGGTGATCACCAGGTTTGAATCGCAGTCCTGGATCCGCCCGGCCAGCGCTTCGGGGCTGAACCCGCCGAACACGATCGAATGGATCGCACCAATGCGCGTGCAGGCGAGCATCGCCATCGCCGCCTCAGGGATCATCGGCAGGTAGATGGTGACCCGGTCACCGCGCTTCGCGCCCAAGGCCTTGAGCGCATTGGCCATGCGGCAAACCTCGCCGTGCAGCTCACGGTAGGTCAGCTTGCGCTGCTGCGTGGCTTCGTCGCCCTCCCAGATGATCGCAGTCTGCTCGCCGCGCTCCGCAAGGTGGCGATCAAGGCAGTTGACCGAGACGTTGAGCGTGCCATCGGAGAACCACTCGATCCCGAAGTCGGCTTCTTCGAAAGAGCATTTGCGGAGCTTGGTCCACGGCTTGATCCAGTCCAGCCGGGCGCTTTCCTCACGCCAGAACGCTTCGGGTTGCTCAAGCGCCGCAGCGTACTTCTCAGCATAGCCAGCCGCATCGACATGGGCGCGTTGCGCCCACTCGGCGGGAACGGGATGCGTGGTGGCCATTGGTCTCTCCGGAACAGATGCTTGGGGCGCTTATGAACGCCAGAGGCGGCGCGTCAATAATACCACGATTGCTTCCACCCGAAGACCGAGGGTACCGGCTTGCCGCTGGCATCGGTGGCGGGCTTGAACCGGAAACGCTTCAACGCGAGCTGGCAGGTAATCGTATTGGCCTGCGTGTCCCTGCTCGGGCGGGCGACGCGGCACCCGGTCGGGCTGCCATCGGCACCCACGCTGACCGCCACAATCACATAGTCGTTGATGCGAAGGTCACGGGTGGGGATCGGATAGTCGCGCGCCGAATTGATGTCCCCGGCGATCTTGACCGCCTTGGTCACCGCGCCGCCGCCGGTGCCATTGCCGCCAGCGCCGCTGCCCGAACCAATGCCGGGACCGCCCGCGCCCGTGCCGCTGCCCTGGCTGGCCGCGCCCGAAGTGTTGGCGTTGCCCTTGCCCGGGTTGAGCGGTGCCGGGGTCTGCTTGATCGGTTGCGTCACGGGCGGTGCCGTTGCCTCGCGCGGGACGGCCTTCTTGCCTTCATTGCCGCTCTTGCCAGCCGGGTCGGGTGCCTTGGTCGGAGGCGGCGGCATCGGCGGGGTGGTCACCGTCACCGAGAAAGTGTTGAGCACCGTCTCCATAACCTTGGCGGCAAAGTTTGGGGTAAACACCCGGATAATTCCAGCCGCGACCAGCAGCATGATCAGGGTAACCAGGATCGCCACGCCCACCTTGATCCGCCGCGGCGGTGACAGGTCGAGGTCTTCTTCGGCGGCCAGTTCGTGATCCATCGGTTTCCGCTATGCCATCCTGATTTGGGCGCTGCAATCGTGTGCTGCCATCCACAGCCGCTCACCCCTCGCAGGTTTGCAACTGCCAAGGCGCGGGCTAGGAAACGTGCGATGGTCAGCGCCCCGCCTTTATCCGCCCTGTCCCGCCGCCGCGCGCTGCAAGGACTCGGCATCGCGGCGCTTGCCGTTTCATTCGGCTCGCTTGGTGGCTGCGGGGAAAGCGATGACCTCAATTTCGCCAATTGGGAAAGCTACCTCGGCGAAACCACGCTCGATGATTTCCGCGACGCCACCGGCATCGACGTATCGCTCAGCGTGATCGCCAGTGAAGACGCGCTGTTCAAGCAATTGCGCAGCGGCACCAGCGTGCCCGATGTGCTGGTCGCCTCGAACCGGATGGTTGAGCGGCTGGTCGATGCGCACCTGCTGGCCCCACTCAGCCATCCGCGCCTGCCGGGCCTGAGAAACCTCGATCCGCGCTTTGCCGACCCGGCCTATGACAAGGGGCTGGTCCATTCGGTGCCATATACCTGGCAGGTCTATGGCATCGGCTACCGCAAATCGAAAGTGCCGGTGCCGCCCAAGGGCTGGCAGGACCTGTTCGACAATCCGGCCTTCGCCGGACGGTTTGCCCTGCCGCTCGACGCGCCCGAGCTGTTCGGGATGATCGCCCGCACGATCGGCAAGGCCCCCGATGCGATCGGCCCGGAAGACATTCCGGTCCTGGCAAAACTGCTTGAAGAGCAACTGCCTCGGATCAAGGCCTTCCATGACGATGACGGGCAGGACCTACTGCTCAACAAAGCTGTCGATATCGTCGCCGAATTCAACGGCGATATTGCGCAGGTCATGCTGGAAGATGACGATCTTGGCTTCGTCATGCCGGGCGAAGGCAGCGAACTCACCTGCGACGGGCTATGCGTCCCCGCCCATGCCGAGCGGCCCGGCAACGCTCACCGGTTCATCGACTACCTGCTGCAGAGTCAGGCCGGGATGCGGGTGCTGCACACCATCTTGTACCCGACCCCGAACCTTGCCGCGAAAGCCCTGATGCCCAGCGATTATCAGACCAGCGGGGTGCTGTTTCCGCCCGCCCTGCTGATCGGCAAGAGCGGCTTTGCCCGCTGGAACCCGCCACTGGACGAAGCGATCAAGGCTGCCGCCCAACCGCTTACCAGTCGCGGTAAAGCGCCGGATAGGTTCCCTTCAGCTTCTTGACCCGCGGCACGTCCCAGCGCTGAATGTAAGGATGCGTGGGGTTCTTGCGCATGAAGTCCTGGTGGTAGGTTTCCGCCGGATAGAACCCGCCGCTTTCGATCCGCGTTGCAACCCGGCCCTTGTAGGGCGCGCGGCTGTTGAGGTTCTTGATGTAAGCCGCGACAAACGCCTGCTGCACCGGGTTCTGCGGGAACACGGCGCTGCGATAACTTGGCCCTTCGTCAGGATATTGGCCGTTCTTCTGCGTCGGATCATGCGCGACCACAAAGTAGACCCCGAGGATATCGCCGAGTGAGACCTTGCCCGGATCGAAGGTCACGCGAATTGCTTCAGCATGGCCGGTACGCTCGGTGCTGACCATGTCGTAAGTCGCATCGCCGGCGCTGCCGCCAGCGTAACCCGAGGTCACGCCGGTCACGCCCTTCACATGCTCGAAGGTGCCCTCCATGCCCCAGAAGCAGCCGCCTGCGAGGACAATGGTTTCGCTGCGCGCAGGCGCGGCGGGGGCAGCAATCGGTGCGGCCACCAGCAGTGCAGCCCCGGCGGCGAGGATCGATCTCTTGAACATGGCAATTCTCCTTTGCCTTGTAGGTACGTTCAGGTTCCGCAAAAGGTTACGTGACGGGCCGCATCTAGTGGCGGAATTGCGGCGAACCGTTCGAGGCCGGCCTGCGGATGGAACGGAGCACTGACGGCCGCCAGCATCGCCGTGACCGACGCAAGATCGCCCGCCTCGGCGGCGGTCAACGCGTCGTCGAGCAGGTGGTTGCGCGGAATATACAGCGGATTGACCCGGTCCATCCCCGCACGGCGGGCAGCGGGATCGGCCGGTTCTTCGGCGAGCCGTGCCTGCCATGATGCGAACCAGCGACGCAGCTTGTCCGGCTCAAGGACCTGCTCGGCCAAGACCGGGAAGCCGTGTTCAAATGCGGCTCCCAGCGCGCGGAAAGTCATGGTGAAATCGGCCTGCTGACCTTCGAGCAGTTGGAATAGGTCGCGGACCAGATCGGCATCTTCTCCGCGCTCTGTGGCCAGCCCCAGCTTGGCACGCATCTCGCGCAGCCAGTGATCGTGGTAGCGGATCGGCCAGTCTTCCAGCACGAACCGCGCAGCCTCGGCATCAGCCTCGTTCACTGCGGCGATCGGTTCGATCAGCGCCGAGGCAAGCCGGTACAGGTTCCACCGGCACACCGCCGGCTGCTGGCCATAGGCATAGCGGCCATGCGCGTCGATCGAGCTGAACACTTGCAAATCAGAATAGGTATCGAGGAAAGCACAGGGGCCATAGTCGATGGTTTCGCCCGAAATGGTCACGTTGTCGGTGTTCATCACTCCGTGAACGAAGCCCAGCGCCATCCATTTCGCGATCAGCTGGGCCTGCGCCTCGGCCACCGCTTCGAGCAAGGCCAGCGGCCGGTTGGGCGCACCGAGCAGCGCCGGATAATGCCGTTCAAGTGCATAGTCAGCTAGCCGCTCCACGCCTTCACGGCCCTGATCCGCAGCGGCGAATTCGAACGAGCCGATGCGCAGGTGGCTCGCCGCAACCCGCGTCAGCACTGCGGCGGGATGCGGCTGTTCGCGCCAAATCCCGCCGCCGGTCGCCACGACAGCCAGACTGCGCGTTGTCGGCACGCCCAGCGCCGCCATGGCTTCGGAAACGAGATACTCGCGCAGCGCCGCGCTGAGTGTGCTCATCCCGTCACCGCCGCGCGAATAGGGGGTGCGGCCCGAACCCTTGAACTGCAGGTCGAAGCGCGCGCCATCGGGGGCGACGATCTCGCCCAGCAGCAGCGCGCGGCCATCACCCATGGCGGGATTGAACTGCCCAAACTGGTGTCCGGCATAGGCCAGCGCAGCGGGTTCGCTGCCGGGCACTTCGGCCGCGCCGGAGTACCAGTCCGCCAGTTGCGCTTCGCCCGCCGCGCGGCCCGGAATGCCAAGCCGCTCAGCCAGTGCGTCGTTGAACAGGACGAGCCGGGGCGCCTTGGGCGCCTCGGCGTGCCACGGCGTGAACATCCCGGGCAGTGCGCGGATCAGGCTGTTGTCGAACGCCCACTGGGTCATCTCAGGCGTCGTCCAGCTTCTCCAGTGATACCGCGTTCATGCAATAGCGCAGCCCGCTCGGCGCGGGGCCATCGGGGAAGACGTGGCCAAGGTGTGCATCGCAGACGTTGCACGTCGCTTCGACGCGCTGCATGCCGTGGCTGGTATCCAGGTGATAGCCGACCACGCCTTCGGCCACCGGTTCGCCAAAGCTGGGCCAGCCGGTCCCGCTTTCGAACTTGCTGGCGCTGTCGAACAGTTCGGTATGGCACCCCGCGCAGGCATAGCGACCGGGCTTGAACAGGCTGCACATCTCATTCGCGAACGGCCGCTCGGTGCCCTTCAAACGCATGACCTGATACTGTTCGGCCGCCAGTACTTCGCGCCATTGCTCTTCGCTGCGTTCGTCGCGGCGCGGCGGCGGATTTTCGGCACCGCGCGCCAGCGCGAGAGCGTCTCCCCAGTTCATGGCAGTTCTCCTGGACAAGTCAGCGCCACACCTTGTGCGCCGCCCGCGCCAAGATGGGTAGCGGCGGGCTGTTGCGCAAGCGGCATCAGAACAGCCGCGAGCCGTTGGGCACGTCGAAATCGGGGACGAACAGGATCACCGCGCCTGCCTCGTCACCGAACCCCAGCGTCAGCACCTCGGACATGAACTTGCCGATCTGGCGCGGCGGGAAGTTTACCACTGCGGCGACCTTGCGGCCGGGCAGGTCTTCGAGGCGATAGCGGTCGGTAATCTGCGCGCTCGATTTCTTGACCCCGATGGCGGGCCCGAAATCGATCGTCAGCTTGAAGGCCGACTTGCGCGCTTCGGGGAATGGCTCCGCGCTGAGCACGGTGCCGATCCGGATATCGACGCTGAGGAACTGATCGAAGGTGATCTCCTCCCCGCACGGCGCATCTGGTGCGTGGCTCAGGTGCATCCTATTCCAGCTCCAGGATCACCGCATCGACCGCCAGGCTCTCGCCTTGTTTGGCGTTGATGCTCTTCACCGTGGCGCTTTTCTCGGCGCGGAGGATGTTTTCCATTTTCATCGCCTCGATCACCGCGAGCGGCTGGTCGGCCTCGACCTTGTCGCCCACCGCGACATTGAGCGAAACCAGCAGCCCGGGCATCGGGCAGATCAGGAACCGCGACAAGTCGGGCGGGACCTTCGCGATCATGTGCTGGGTCAGCGGCGCTATCAGCGCGGGCAGCACCTGCACCTGATGGATCGCTCCGCGCGTGGTCATCTTGAAGCCGGTGCGCGTGGGGGCAATCTTGATCCCGTAAGTCTGGTTGCCCACTTCGGCCTCGATCAGCCGGTCACCGGGGGTGTATTCAAGCGCGAGGTCGACCGGGTTGCCATCGACCGTGATCTCTTCATCGAGCGACACCGCGAAGGTCTTCCCGCCAAGTGTGACCGACCAGTCGTACGGCGGCTCAAGCTCGTCCGCCAGCTGCCCGTCGACCTGCCGGGCCCGGTCGGCGCGGGCGGTGGCGACGAACCCGGCGACGGCTGCCAAATGCCCCAGCACTTCGTCCGAAGTCGCCGAGCCGTGGAACCCGTCGGGGTATTCCTCCGCAATAAACCCGGTGGTCAGCTCGCCCGAGCGGAAGCGCGGGTGCTGCATGATCGCGCTGACGAAATCGATGTTGTGGCCCAGCCCCTCGATTTCGAACGCATCCAATGCGGCGATCTGCTTGTCCGCCGCCTCATCGCGGGTTTCGCCCCAGGTTACCAGCTTGGCGATCATGGGATCGTAGAACATCGAAACTTCGCCGCCTTCATAGACCCCGTCATCGACGCGGATCCCGTCGACCCCGCGGCGACCATTGGCGGCCCCATCGTCTTCCCAGCCGGGCACCGGTGGGCGATACCGCACCAGTCGTCCGGTACTGGGCAAGAACCCGCGATAGGGGTCTTCGGCATAGACCCGGTTCTCGATCGCCCAGCCGTCGATCCCGATGTCGGCCTGCGTCATGGCAAGTTTCTCGCCGTAAGCGACGCGGATCATCTGTTCGACCAGATCGATGCCCGTGATCGCCTCGGTCACCGGGTGCTCGACTTGCAGCCGGGTGTTCATTTCGAGGAAGTAGAAGCTCTCCCCCGTCGGGTCCGCGCCCGAGACAATCAGCTCCACCGTCCCAGCCGAATAATACCCCACTGCGCGGGCCAGCGCGACGCACTGCTCGCCCATCGCCTTGCGCATGGTTGGCGTGACGAACGGCGACGGTGCTTCCTCGACCACCTTTTGGTGGCGGCGCTGGATGGAGCATTCGCGCTCGTTGAGGTACAGAATGTTGCCGTGCTGATCGCCGAGGATCTGGATTTCGATGTGGCGCGGGTTGAGGATAAATTTCTCGATGAACACCCGCTCGTCGCCGAATGAATTGAGCCCTTCGCGTTGAGTCGCCTCGAAGCCTTCCTCGACGTCCTTGTCATTGTAAGCGAGCCGCATCCCCTTGCCGCCGCCGCCCGCGCTGGCTTTCATCATCACCGGATAGCCAATCTCGCGGCTGACCGTCAGCGCCTCGGCAGTATCGGCAATCGCCTCAGGCGAGCCGGGCACGGTGTTGACTCCCGCAGCCTTGGCCAGCTTCTTGCTCTCGATCTTGTCCCCCATCGCCGCGATTGCGCCCACCGGCGGCCCGATAAAGGCGATGCCCTCCTTGGCCAACGCCTCGGCAAACGAGGTCCGTTCGGAGAGGAACCCATAGCCCGGATGCACGGCTTCCGCGCCGGTCTGCTTGGCCGCAGCGATGATCTTATCCGCGATCAGATAGCTTTGCGCGGCCGGCGACGGGCCGATATGCACCGCCTCATCCGCCATCTGCACAAACGGCGCGCGCGCATCGGCATCGGAGTACACCGCGACGGTCTGGATACCCATCCGCCGCGCAGTCTTGATCACCCGACAAGCGATTTCGCCACGGTTGGCGATGAGGATTTTTTTGAACATTAGTTGCTCCGCCTCATACTCTGGCAATCGACTTCGGGTGGCAGCTTGCCGATAATCGTCATTGCGACGGGGCAAGGGTGTGTATTTTCGTTGGAAATTGGGGGCTCAGGTGGGGACAATTGATAGGAAGAAACAGAGACCGATTTTAGTCGATATCCGTTGCCCAAAGCAGCCCTTAGATTGTAAGGATCGACAATGCGCGCGCTGCTTGATGCAGCATAATTTATATATAAAAAATATGGTAACTCAGTTTCTTGAGGCACATCTGAATATCCACCCCCGTCCAAATCTTTGAATTTACTCCCGTCGCTGTCAACTCTCACTTCCAGTTTATTTGTTCTGTAGTCCTCTTTAAAGTATTTAATATTTTCCAAAAGCCAATCCTTCTGGTTTCTTCCGCTCAAAAGCACATATAAAACCTTACCATTTCCGAGCCACAGTCTTGGAGCATTCCCTGAAACGTGGAATTCATTCGGCGCAGAACAGTAAAGTATTCCGGACAGGCACCAGCTATATGCCTGATACGACACTTCTGTAGTCGTGATTTGGGAAACGCCGTGGCTCATCCCACTGGGTGTCTCGACGCGCACATCGAATGTAAGAAGTCGTGTAATTTTAGTTGGGCGGCCACCACACCCCGCAGAACAAAGCAAAAGTAGAGTACTCAAAAGGCGATAGCTCAGCTTCCGTTTCATGTCCCTACCCCTCCACCGGCGGCATATTGTGGCCGAGCAGCCGCAGCAGGTCCGCTGCGCATTCGACCACGTTCGAACCAGGCCCGTAGATTCCCTGGACCCCGGCCTCGCGCAGGAAATCGTAGTCTTGCGGCGGGATCACGCCGCCGGCGATGACCTTGATGTCGGGGCGGCCTGCTTCGCGCAAGTTCGCGATCAGCGCGGGGACCAGCGTCTTGTGGCCCGCCGCGAGTGACGAGGCGCCGACTGCATCGACGTCGTTCTCCAAGGCCAGTGCGCAGGCTTCCTCGGGGGTCTGGAACAGCGGGCCGGAGGTCACATCGAAGCCCATGTCGGTGAAGGCACTGGCGATCACGTTGGCGCCGCGGTCGTGGCCGTCCTGGCCCATCTTGGCGACCAGCAGGCGCGGGGGTCGGCCGAGGCGGCGGGCGACGGCTTCGACGCCTTCGATCACCTGGGCGTAGCGCGGATCACCGGCATAGGCTGGACCGTAAATCCCGCGCACCGGGACCGGCTGGGTGCCATAGCGGCCAAACGCGGTCTCCATCGCATCGGAGATTTCGCCCAGCGTGGCGCGGGCACGCGCGGCGCGGACGGCTAGCCGCAAGAGGTTGTGCTCAAATCCTCCCCCATTGGGGGAGGTGGCATCGCCCCCTTTTTCTTGGGGCGATGACGGTGGGGGCGTGTCGGCGGAGGGCATGCCCCCGCCGTCTGGCCTGCGGCCAGCCACCTCCCCCAGCGGGGGAGGATTTTTGGCACCGTACGTCAGTTCCTTCAGCGCTGCTTGACATGCGCTTTCATCGCGCGCCGCCCGCGTCGCCTTCAATCTTGCGATTTGCCCATCGCGCACCGCGTGATTGTCGATGCTCAGCGTATCGAGATGCGCCTCTTCGGCGAGGCGGTACTTGTTGACCCCGACGATCACGTCTTCGCCCTTGTCGACGCGGGCCTGCCGCGCGGCGGCGGCTTCTTCGATGCGCTGCTTGGGCATGCCGCTGGCGACCGCTTTGGTCATGCCGCCCAGCGCGCCGACTTCCTCGATCAAGGCCCACGCCTCATCCACCAAGGTCGAAGTCAAAGCCTCAACATAATAGGAGCCCCCCAGCGGATCGACCACGCGCGTGATCCCGCTTTCCTCAGCCAGCACGATCTGCGTGTTACGTGCAATCCGGGCGGAGAAGTCGGTCGGCAAGGCAATCGCCTCATCCAGCGCATTGGTGTGCAGGCTTTGCGTGCCGCCCAAAGTCGCGGCCATCGCCTCGATCGTGGTGCGGATCACGTTGGTGTAGGGGTCCTGCTCCTGCAAGCTGACGCCGCTGGTCTGGCAGTGGGTGCGCAGCATCTTGGAGCGTTCGTCCTTCGCCCCAAGCCCGTCCATCACCCGGTGCCACAGGGTGCGCGCGGCGCGCAGTTTGGCGACTTCCATGAAGAAGTTCATGCCGATTCCGAAGAAGAAGCTGAGCCTCCCCGCAAAGGCATCGATGTCGAGCCCCGCAGCCATTGCACGCACCGCATATTCCTTGCCGTCGGCGATGGTGAAAGCCAGTTCCTGCACTGCGGTCGCCCCGGCTTCGTGCATGTGATAGCCCGAGATCGAGATCGAGTTGAACTTGGGCATATGCGCCGAAGTATAGGCGATGATGTCCGAGACGATCCGCATGCTCGGCTCGGGCGGGTAGATGTAGGTGTTGCGGACCATGAACTCCTTGAGGATGTCGTTCTGGATGGTCCCGTCGAGCTGGCTCTGATCGACCCCCTGCTCCTCGCCCGCGACGATGAAGAAGGCCAGGATCGGGATCACCGCGCCGTTCATGGTCATCGATACCGACATTTGATCGAGCGGAATTCCGTCGAACAGGATCTTCATGTCCTCAACCGAATCGATCGCCACCCCGGCCTTGCCGACGTCACCAACGACGCGCGGGTGATCGCTGTCATAGCCCCGGTGCGTGGCGAGATCGAAGGCGACCGATAGACCCTTCTGCCCGGCGGCGAGATTGCGGCGGTAGAAGGCGTTCGATTCCTCAGCGGTCGAGAACCCCGCGTATTGCCGGATCGTCCATGGGCGGCCGGCGTACATGCTGGCGCGCACCCCGCGCGTGAACGGAGCGAAACCGGGCAGGCCCGGATCGCCCGCGTCCTCGGCGGTATAGAGCGGCTTGATCGCGAAGCCTTCGGGCGTGTGCCAGGTCAGATCGCGGCCCTTGACCTCTTTCGCGGCGGCGGTCTGCCAGTCGGTTACGGTCGGTTTGGTCATGTCAGGTTCTCAAGCAGCCGCGCTGGGGCGGGCCGAAACGCGCGCGTGCCAGGCTTGCAGATGAGCCAGATCTTCGGGCATCGGAATACCGATGAAGCCCGCGAAATCGACCGTGGTCAGCAGCAGGATATCGGCAATCGAGTATTTGTCCGAGGCGAGGAATTCACGCCCCGCCAGCGAGGTGTCGAAAAACCGCAGCGCATCATTCACGCGCGGGCGGTTGCTCTCGCCCCATTCCAGATTACGGCCGGGCAGCCGTTCGGTGAATTTGTGCGTATGCACCCACACCGCGCCGACCGGCGGCATCAGGATCATTTCGACCCGGCGGTTCCACATCTCGATCAGCGCCTGTTCGGTCGCTGAAACTCCGAACAGCGGCGGCTGCGGGTGCGTGACCTCCAGATAGCGGCAAATCGCCACGCTTTCGGCGATCACCGTGCCATCGTCGAGCTGCAACGCAGGAGTCTGCCCGCGCGGGTTAAGCGCGACGAATTCCTCGGCCTTGTGCTCGCGCGCAGGGATTGAGAGATCGCGCGTTTCCAACGTGATCCCCTTCTCGGCAGCGAAGATGCGCACCCGGCGCGGGTTGGGGGCGGGGTTGGGGCTGTTGAAGAACAGCATCAGCGGCCCTTAAACTCAGGCTTACGCTTCTGGATGAACGACATGCCGCCTTCCATCGCGTCGGCGCTGGCCCCGGCGACGCGTTGCCCCTCGGCTTCGGCGAGCAGGACCTGCGGCAAGGTCCCGTCCAGCGCGGTCAGGATGTTGGCCTTCATCGTCGAATAGGACACCGTCGGCCCCTCCGACAGCCGGGTGGCCAGCGCCATCGCTTCGTCCATCAGCGCCTCACCCTCGACTGCCTTGTAGATCAGACCCCAATCCTCGGCCTGCTCCGCGCCGATCTTTTCGCCCAGCATCATCATTCGTGTGGCGCGGGCGCGGCCGATGGCGCGGGCAAGCAACCAGGTTGAGCCGCCGTCCGGCACCAGCCCGATGTTGACAAAAGCTTGCAGGAAATAGGCGCTCTTGGCCGCGAGGACGAAGTCACCCGCCAGCGCAATCGAGCAGCCCACCCCGGCGGCCGCGCCGTTGACCGCAGACACCACCGGCACCGGGCAGCGCAGGATCTGGCTGACCAGCGGATTGTAATAATTCTGCAGCGCGCGGTGGCTGCCGCCTTTCTGCTGGATCGCGCTTTGCTCACCGCGCGCCGCAAGGTCTGCGCCCGAACAAAAGCCCTTGCCCGCCCCGGTCAGCAAGACCGCGCGCGCATCGCCCAGGTCATAGAACGCGGCGCTCAACTCCTCGGCCAACGGGATCGAGGCGGCGTTGAGCCGGTCGGGCCGGTTGAGGGTGATCTTGAGCACATTGCCCAGGCGCTCGGTCAGGATCGTTTCGTAAGCCATTCAATCTCCCTTTCCCTCTCCCCGGTTCGGGGAGAGGATAGCGCAGCTTGCTCCGCATGGAGCTAGCGAAGCTTGGAGAGGGGTCCCGCGCCCGAGAGGACAGGCCCCCTCTCCAACTGCGGCTAGGCGCTTGCAGCACCAAGCCTTCGTATCCTCTCCCCGACCCGGGGAGAGGGCTTAGAAATCAATTCGACCAGTGCGTGCCCTCTTTTGGCGTTTCCATAATCTCGGTCAAAACCCCCTGCATGTCGCGCGGGTGGACGAAGAAGATCAGCGTGCCGTGCGCGCCGATCCGGGGCTCGCCCAGCACGCGCTTGCCCATGGCCTCGAACTCGGCCTTGGCGGCGTGGATATCGGGCACTTCGTAGCACAGGTGATGCTGCCCGCCGGCCGGGTTCTTCTCGAGGAAGCTGGCGATGCTGGCGTTGCCG
>JANXUP010000095.1 GCA_025356175.1 Sphingomonadaceae bacterium
TTTGTCGGCGTGGTCGACGGGATCATCCCGGAAAGCGCCATTGTTACGGGCCTGCCCAGCGGCATAATCGAGAAAAACCGCGACGCTGCGCTGCTTTCGCCCAGCGCGCTGATGCGCGCGGCGCGCGGCAAAAAGATCCTGCTCAACCGGACCAACCGCGACACCGGCAAAACTCGGCAGGTCGCCGCGGAGATTATCTCGGCCAGCGAAGACGGGGTGATGGTTCGCACCGAAAGCGGGATCGAGGCGCTGCGCTGTTCGGGATTGCCCGAGACGTTCAGCTACAGCCTCGATGCCGAAGGACTCGTCGCCCAACCAACGCTGTCGGTCCAGACCCGTTCTTCGAAACCGATCACTGCAACAATCACGCTCACCTATATTGCTGAGGGCTTCGACTGGAGCGCCAACTATACCGCGCAGCTCAATCCGGACAGCAGGACCGCAGAGATCGGCGGCTGGATTACGCTGGCCAATGGCAATTCGGTGTCGCTAAACAACGCCCGTACCCAGATTGTCGCCGGCGGGCTCAACCGCGAATACGTCGAAAAGTTCGTCAACAACCAGCCGCAGGTGATTGCCCGGTGCTGGCCGATGCAACGCACCAGCGACATTCCGCTCAAGCCGGATCGCCCCTACTCGCTGGTCAATCCCTACTTGCCGCAGGACATGTTCGGATATGGCGGGAGCTATGCCGAGGAAGATGGCAACATCGTCGTGACCGCGCAGCGCCGACAGGAAAACGTCATGTACGCCGCGTCCCCGGTTTCGGTCATGCCCGCACCGCCGCCAGCACCGGAACAACTGGGCGACCTGAAGCTTTACACTGTCCCTCAGCGGACCACCGTGGCCGCAATGCAGATGAAACAGACCCGCCTGATCGACCAGCACGCGGTTCCGATCGAATTTTACTATGCGGCGGAATTGCAGGGAATGTCCTGGCGAACCGAGGATCAGGTTCAGGGTGTGCGGATGATCCGCACGCTGAATGACAAAGCGCACCAACTCGGACTTCCCCTGCCAGCCGGAGCGATGCTGTTCCAGCAAGACCAGTTTGGCCGCACGATGGTGGTGGGCGAGCCGAACCTTGCCGACACCGCCGAAGATGAAAAGATCGAATTGCCGTTGGGAGAATCGAGCGACGTCACGATCAAGCGGCGCACCGTCCGCCGCGACGACAAGTCGCAGGATCACGAGGTGGTCATAGCCAACGCGGGCGGAAGCGACGTGGTGCTGGAGCTCAAAGTGCCGCTCTATGGTGGCGCCAAAATGACGAGCTCGGATCGCCCGCCCGAACAACGCGACGGCAATCCCCTGTTTGTGCTGCGCATAACGGCAGGTGACAAGCTGACCCTGCATTACAGCGCCGCCACGCCGTAGCGAATCAGCTCAATCGCGGCTGCGTGCTAAGATCCAGTTATCGAGCGCCGTCACATTGCAGATGGTTACATTGCGGTAGCCCGATTCAATCAGACCGGCGCCGCGCAAAACACCGAGTGACTTGGCAATTGTGACGCTTGAAACCCCGGCGAGCCCTGCCAGCTCTTCCTGTATGCACTCGATCCGTTGCGATCCGCCGCGGCAATGCGCATCGATTGAAGCAATTTGGCGACCCGGACTTCGATCGGGAGGGTTCGCTCGTCGTTGATCGTTTCGATCGCGCGATTCAGACGAAACATGGCAACGTGATAAAGCGCGCGGACAATCGCCGGATTGGCCAGCACTCGCTGATAGCCGCTATCCGAGAACCACAGAACCTCGGTGTCGCCGCGTGCAACAGCGCGAAGCAACCTCGGCCCGCCGCCCGCATCGATGGGATCGCCGTAGTTCTGGCCCGCATTGACCGCGCCGACTACTACCTCCTGACCATCGGAACCCAAACGCATGACCCGGATCGAGCCGCTGAGAACGATCTGGAAGATGCGCTCGCTGTCACCGCGTTCGTGAACGGTCTCGCCATCGCTGTAGCTTCGCAGTTCACCAATCGATTGCAGACTTGCAAGCTCAGCCGCCGCCAGCAAATTGAGCAGCGAAGGCACCCCAAAGTCAGTCATCGTTTCAACTCAAATTCTCAAGCGCTTTATAGTCTCGCTTTGATAAACTGCCTAGCCGCTGCCATCGAAGAGTAATTCTACGTGAACGGCCGGTTGCAAATTCAGCGGTAAAAGCCGCAGGGTCGTTTGGGTCGCATTGGTCAGGTCGGCTTTCGTGCCAACTTCGCGGCAAAAATGCCGGAACGACCAAACATTGAAGGGCGCTGTCGACGCTAGCCGTCCGGCGCCCTTTCTTTTGCCTATCGCTGCCAGCTGCCAGCTGCGAAAAACGCTGGACAGCCGCGCCGTGCTGCACCTATTCGCTTAACCGAACGATTAAAGCGCATGAGGGAGCTCGCATGGCCCGGTTTGAAGGCACAGCAGATTACGTCGCCACCGAAGATCTGAAGGTGGCAGTCAACGCCGCGGTGCTGCTGCGGCGGCCGTTGCTGGTCAAGGGCGAGCCCGGCACCGGCAAGACCGTGCTGGCGCACGAGATCGCCAAGGCATTGGGTGCACCGCTGATCGAATGGCACGTCAAATCAACCACCAAGGCGCACCAGGGGCTGTACGAATACGACGCGGTCGCCCGCCTGCGCGATGGTCAGCTGGGCGACGAGCGGGTCCACGACATTTCGAACTACATCAAGAAGGGCAAATTGTGGGAGGCGTTCACCTCGCCCAAGCTGCCGGTGCTGCTGATCGACGAAATCGACAAGGCAGACATCGAGTTTCCCAACGACCTCCTGCAAGAGCTCGACCGGATGAGCTTCGACGTTTACGAAACCCATGAGACGATCACCGCCAAGGAGCGGCCGATCATTATCATCACCTCGAACAACGAGAAGGAGCTGCCCGACGCGTTCCTGCGCCGGTGCTTCTTCCACTACATCAAGTTCCCCGATCGCGGCACGATGCAGGCGATCATCGACGTCCACTACCCCGGTATCCAGAAAACGCTGGTGAGCAAGGCGATGGATATCTTTTACGACGTGCGCGAAGTGCCGGGCCTCAAGAAGAAGCCCTCGACCTCTGAGCTGCTCGACTGGCTCAAGCTGCTGCTCAATGAAGACATGCCGCTCGAAGTGTTGCAGGCCAAGGACCCGACCAAGGCGATCCCCCCGCTCCACGGTGCGCTGCTCAAGAACGAGCAGGACGTGATGCTGTTCGAAAAGCTCGCCTTCATGGCGCGGCGGCAGAACTGACAGTCCGTTTCCTACATGGCACGCGGATGGTAGGGATTGGGTCGAAGGCAAGCGCGATGCGCGGCTTGCGGAAAATGAAAGGTCACGGTCTTATGTCCGCGCTGCGAGTCCAAGCTGCTGTGATGAATACGAATTCGGCGGATGGTCACATGTGTTTCGGCCATGCTTTTGCGTCCACCGGACGATCATAAGGGCAAGCACCGATGTTTTTCAACTTCGTCGATGAATTGCGCGCGGCGGGCATCGGGGCCAGCTTCAAGGAGCATCTGGTGCTCTTGGAAGCGCTCGACAAGGACGTGATCGAACAGACGCCCGAAGCGTTCTATTACCTTTCCCGCGCCACCTTCGTGAAGGATGAAGGCCTGATCGACCGGTTCGACCAGGTGTTCAACAAGGTCTTCAAGGGGCTGTTGACCAGCTACGGCCAGACCCCGATTGATATCCCTGAGGAATGGTTGAAGGCCGTCGCCGAGAAGTTCCTTACTCCCGAAGAGATGGAGGCGATCAAGTCGCTCGGTTCGTGGGACGAGATCATGGAGACGCTGAAAAAGCGCCTCGAGGAACAACAGAAGCGCCATCAGGGCGGCGACAAATGGGTCGGCACCGGCGGCACCTCGCCGTATGGCAACGACGGTTATAACCCCGAAGGCGTGCGGATCGGCGGCGAGAGCAAGCACAAGCGCGCGCTCAAGGTCTGGGAAAAGCGCGAGTTCCAGAACCTCGACAACACCCGCGAACTTGGCACCCGCAACATCAAGATCGCGCTGCGGCGGCTGCGGCGGTTCGCGCGCGAAGGCAGCGCCGACGAGCTCGACCTCGACGCAACGATCGAAGGCACCGCGCGGCAGGGCTGGCTCGATATTCATATGCGGCCCGAGCGGCACAATGCGGTCAAGCTGCTGCTGTTCCTCGACGTCGGCGGATCGATGGACCCGTTCATCAAGCTGGTCGAAGAGCTGTTCAGCGCGGCCACCACCGAGTTCAAAAACCTTGAATTCTTCTACTTCCACAACTGCCTTTACGAAGGCGTGTGGAAGGACAACAAGCGCCGTTGGTCTGACCGGACCCAGACCTGGGATATCCTCCACAAGTACGGCCACGACTATAAGGCTGTCTTCGTCGGCGACGCCGCGATGAGCCCATATGAGATCACCCATCCGGGCGGCTCGGTCGAGCATTTCAACGAAGAAGCCGGGACCGAATGGATGAGGCGCGTCGCGCATGTCTATCCCGCCACGGTGTGGATCAACCCGGTGCCCGAAAAGCAGTGGAACTATTCGCAGTCGACCAAGATGATCAAGGAACTGGTCGGTGGCTCGATGTATCCGCTGACCCTTGCGGGGCTGGACGATGCCATGCGTGAGTTGACCCGCAAGAAGCATTGATGTGTTGCGCTGCAGAAGTGCTCACCCCATTTTGACGGCATGACACAACGCCTCCCTGCCCTGTTCCTCGGCCACGGTTCGCCGATGACCACGATCACCGACGGACCCGAGCGCCGCGCTTGGCAGGCGCTGGGCAAGGTTCTGCCCCGCCCACAAGCGATCCTGGTGATCTCGGCGCATTGGGAAACCGAAGGCGCGGTGCATGTGACCGCAGGCGAGTGGCCGAAGACCATCCACGATTTCCGCGGCTTTCCGCCCGAGTTGTTTGCCTTGCAATACCCTGCCCCCGGTTCGGCCAAGCTGATCGCGCGTTTGGAGGCCTTGCTCGGTGCGCATTTGGTTCAACCGGCCAGCGACTGGGGTTTCGATCACGGCGCCTGGGGGGTGATGCAGCCGATGTTCCCTGACGCAAATATTCCGATGGTCGAGATGAGCCTCGACCGCTCGCTCTCGCCTGAGCAGCACCTGGCTTTGGCCGTAAAGTTTGCACCCCTGCGCGATGAAGGTGTCCTGATCGTGGGCAGCGGCAATGTGGTGCACAACCTTGGCCTGTGGCGGCAGTTCGCCGGGACCCGGCCCGATTGGGCGGTTGATTTCCAGCGCCGCGTCAACGCCGCAGTCGTCGCTGGCGACCATGCCGCCCTTACCCATTTTGCTCCCGGCGACGAAGCCGCAGCGGCCGCGATCAACAGCGCCGAACATTATCTGCCGCTACTCTACCCGGTTGGTGCACGGCTGCCCGGCGACGAAGTCGGCGTGTTCAACGATACGATCGACGGGGCGCTGTCGATGACCTGCTACCTGATCGGGGATACCGGCCTGCTCGCCAGGATCAACTGAAGGCTTCGGCTGGATCGATGCTCCGCGACAGGCGGGTGAACGAACGGGGCCCGTCAGCGGTGATGTAGAAGCAGTCCTCCAACCGCACGCCGAACTTGCCCGGCAGGTAAATGCCCGGCTCGTTCGAAAAGCACATGCCCACATCCATTCGCGTCTTTTCGAGATGGACCAGATTGACCGGCTCGTGCCCGTCCATGCCAATGCCGTGACCGGTGCGGTGCGACAGACCGGGCAGCTTGTATCCGGGTCCGTAACCCAGGCTTTCGTAGTGCCGCCGGACCGCATCATCGACCGCCCCGCACTCGACCCCGACCCTGGCGGTATCCATGACGATCTGCTGCCCTTGCCGGACGTGCGCCCAGACCTTGCGCAGCTCGGCGCTGGGCTCGCCAAGCACCACGGTCCGGGAAATGTCCGAGGTGTAGCCGTGCACCTGGCAGCCGCAGTCCATCAGGATCACCTCGCCTTCGCGGACTTCCTGCTTCTGATGCGAGCCATGCGGATAGGCTGCGGCCTCGCCCAGCAGGACCAACCCGCCGTCGGCGTCGCCGCCCTGCTTGCGGGTCGCGTCGACGATCAGCGCGACGATGTCGGCCGGGGTCATGCCCCTCTGGATCTGCCCGGCGGCATGGTTCATTGCGTTAAGGGTGATCGTGTTGGCGACCTGCATCAGCGCCAGTTCCGCCGCGGTCTTGCGCATCCTTACCGCACGCACCTGGGCCGAGCCCGAAACAATAGCGGTGCGCGGCATAGCTTTTTGCAGTCCGTCGCGGATGAATTCGCGCACCGTTTCCTCAAGCGCAAGCGGGCGGGCGGCAAGTTTGCGTTCCTTCCGCCAACCCGCGACCAGTGCCATGGGATTCTCGTGCTCGTCCCAAGTCCTGACAGCGGCCGGAACGTCGAGCATTTCCTTGATCGACGGCGCTTCGAAGAACGGGGTGACCACAACCGGCTCGCCATCCGCCGGAATGACCACGGCGGTCATGCGCTCGCTGCGCCACCACTGGATCGCGGTGAAATAATCGAGGCTCGAGCCAGCCTCGATCAGGATCGCACCAATCCCGGCCTTGCGCAGCTGGGCCTGCAGGCGGGTGATCCGGTCGACCCGCTCGGCGCGAGTGATGGGCTTGGTGCCCGCCACAAGATCGACCAGCGCCGGACGATCTGCCGCAGCGGCTCCGGACAGCGGGAAACTGGCCGCGATGCCCGCGCCGGCAATCCCCTTGAACAACGTGCGGCGGTCCATCGTCAGTCCTTCCGTGAAAGATCAGTAGAGCAGCAGCGGCCGAACCGCCTCAGCCCAGGCGGCTTCATCGCGGCCAGCCAGCGCCTCAAGGTCACCGGGCTGAGCTCCAGCATCGTCCACCCATTCACGCAAACCCGGGCCGCCGTTGATCACGTCGATTGCCAGCCGCTCGAATTCGTACTCGTAGGGGAAATCGCGCCACAGATCGTAGTCTGGGTCAAGGTTACGGATCGCTTTGAAGGCCAGCGCCTGCATGCGCCAGGGCCGGAAGGCATGGTGGTCGTAGAACGATCCCTCAGCATGAATCATCAGGCCGGTGCAGAGCTCGCCCGCGTGCTTGTGGAACGTGGGCGTGAACCAGCATTCGCGCAGCGCGGCGCCGGCCAGCCATTGCGGCGCGATCCGGCGCATCTCGGCATGAACCGCCTTGGCATCCAGATCGAGCGCGCCGAACAGCACTTCGAGCGGACGCGTGGTGCCGCGCCCCTCGCTGAGCGTGGCGCCTTCCAGCATGACCGTGCCGGCATAGGCCCGCGCCATATTGACGTTAGCGGCGTTCGGACTAGGGTTGATCCATACCCGGCTTTCGGGCCAGCCAAAGCCCGGGCCTTCTGGCTGCCAGCCCTCCATCTCGATCACCTGGTAATCGACATCGAGCTTGAAGTGATCGATGAACCAGTGGCCCATCTCGCCCAAGGTCAGCCCGTGGCGCATCGGCATCGGCCCCGCGCCCACGAAGCTTTCCTGACCTGGCAACAATGTGGTGCCTTCGATCGGTCGTCCGGCAGGATTCGGGCGATCGAGCACCCACACTGCCTTGCCCGTGCCATGCGCGGCCTCAAGCAGATAAAGCAGCGTGGTGACGAAGGTGTAGATTCGGCAACCTAGGTCCTGCAGGTCGAACAGGAACACATCGGCGGTGCTCATCATCTGGCCGTTTGGGCGACGTACTTCGCCATAGAGGCTGAAAATCGGGATGTTGTAGACCGGATCGACCTCATCCACGGTCTCGACCATGTTGTCCTGCTTGTCGCCCTTGAGGCCATGCTGCGGACCGAGCGCCGAAGAGACATTGATCCCCGCCGCGATCAGCGCGTCGAGCGAATGAGTTAGCTCGGCCGTGACTGAAGCAGGATGCGCAATCAAGGCGACGCGCTTACCTTCGAGGGGCGCGCGCAATGCGGGGTCGGCCAGCAAGCGATCGATACCGAATTTCATGGGATGGTGGGTGGCGGAAGTGTTGCAGCGAAACAAGAGGGATGATGGAAGTCGGGTGCGCCAGGTGGGTGGGCGAGCGCCCAGTAGCTCTTGGTGCCGTCAGTTTCCTCCATCACGGCTGCGAAACCTGCAGACTGCAATGTATCGGATTCACCTGCGGGAAATTCAATAAAGGCAGTCAGAGCAGCGCGGCGCTCGCTGTATTCCGTAAAGATATCAGGTGTTTGCAAATCCAGCGCGGCAGCCATGCCGTCGCGATAGCTTTCGAACCTGTATCCTGCCCATTGTCGGGAAGGTGCGAAATTGAACTCGACATAACTGCCACCCTGCTTGGTAAGAAATACCTCGAAACACGTCGAGTTCCAAAGACCGTCAGTCCGGTCAGGCATTGCACCGGGTGGAAATCGCAATGCAGCGATGGCGCCGATCACAATATATTCGAGCTTGTATGCATCTCTACCGAAGCAAGAGATTTTGCAGCCAACTGTAAAATCAGGTGTTGGTCCATCCGGATGTGGAATAAGCGCCCGCTTTGCCAAAACTCTCCCCAACCCGATTTCTCCATGCTAGGCGCGACGCGCTATGACTTACACCTCAACCCTGCTCCGCCTGCTCGATGAACGCGGTTACATCCATCAGGCCACCGATGCCGCCGGGCTCGATACGCTCGCCAGCAAGCAGGTTGTGCCCGGCTATATCGGTTTCGATGCCACCGCGCCATCGCTGCATGTCGGGTCGCTGGTGCAAATCATGATGCTGCGCCGACTGCAGCAGGCCGGGCACAAGCCGATCGTGCTGATGGGCGGCGGGACGACCAAGGTCGGCGATCCGTCCGGCAAGGATGAAAGCCGCAAACTCCTGACCGGCGAAATGATCGACGCCAACATAGCTTCGATCCGCCGGGTGTTCGAACGCTACCTGACCTTCGGAGATGGGCCGACCGATGCGGTGATGGTCAACAACGACGAGTGGCTGAGCAAGCTCGGCTATGTCGATTTGCTGCGCGACGTTGGCCCCCATTTCACGATCAACCGGATGCTGACGTTCGATTCGGTCAAGCTTCGGCTTGAACGCGAACAACCGCTAACTTTTCTCGAATTCAATTACATGATCCTTCAGGCGTACGATTTCCGCGAACTTGCACTGCATCACGGCTGCCGCTTGCAGATGGGCGGGAGCGACCAATGGGGCAACATCGTCAACGGCATCGAGCTATCGCGGCGGATGGAGGGTAAGGAAGTCTTCGGGCTGACCACTCCGCTGCTCACAACTGCCGATGGTGCCAAGATGGGCAAGACTGCCGCTGGCGCGGTGTGGCTCAACGAGGAGCAGCTGGCGGCTTACGACTTCTGGCAATACTGGCGCAACGCCGACGACCGCGATGTGGGCCGGTTCCTGCGTCTGTTCACCGATCTTCCGCTGGACGAAGTCGCCCGGCTCGAAGCGCTACAAGGCGGCGAAATCAATGCCGCCAAGGTCGTCTTAGCGAACGAAGTGACCAAGCTCTGCCGCGGCACAGCCGCCGCCGAAGCGGCCGCGTCCACCGCAGCTGCAACCTTTGTTGGCGGCGGCATAGGCGAAAATCTGCCGATACTGGCCGTTCCGGCGGAAGGAATCGCCGTTGTCGATGCCCTGGTCGAGATCGGCTTTGCGGCGAGTCGCGGCGAAGCGAAGCGGCTTATCGCCGGGGGCGGTGCCCGGCTCGATGGCGCGCAAATTACCGATGAAGCGGCGCAAATTGCCGGTGGCACCGAATACCGGCTTTCTGCGGGCAAGAAAAAACACGGCATAATCCGGCCGGACTGAGGCAGCGCTCCGGCAAATCTTTGCCTTCATTTACGCAATGTTTGCCTTTGCCGGGCAATGTGTGAATCCGATTTCATGGAGGCATTGCTGGCATGGGCGCAGGAGCTCAACTGACGGTTACCGATCTGCGCCGCGCGGCGCGGCATCCGGTTGACTACAGCGTGATTGGTGAACACCGCCGCCTTGGCGACATTCACCTGCACGTGGTGAACGTGTCTGCCCATGGTTTCATGGTCGATGGAGATCTGGAACTTACCCGCGGTGAGCGCGTGATCATTCGTCTCCCCGAAATTGGCCGCATCGAAGCACACCTGATCTGGGTGGCCGAAGGGCGCGCAGGCTTCCAGTTCGAACGTATCGTCCGGCTCGAAGATTTCATGCGAATGATCGACGCACTGCAACCCAATCCGCGGCTGCGCCGCTCACGTTAGACGTCTGCGCCGCTCACGTTAGACGTCTGCGCCACGCAAGCTGATTGGGCCTAAAGCCCGCGTTTAGCGCAGCGAAGCAACACCTGTCTTGGCAATCGCCCTTGCCGCTGCCATTGCGGTAAAGTGAGCGCACCGACACATCCCCTGCAAGTCCGCGACTATCGCCTGGTCTGGCTGGCGCGATTCATTTCGGTTGCTGCCACTACCGCGATGGTGGTCGTGATCGGCGCGCAGACTTACCAGATCGCCCGCACCCAATATCACATGGATGAGCAGCAAGCTTCGTTCATGCTCGGCGTGCTTGGCCTGACGCAGTTCGTGCCGTTCCTGATCCTGACCCCGCTCGCCGGCGTGGTGGCGGACCGCATGGACCGGCGCTTTGTGGCCGCAACTGCAACCGCAGTCGACTTGCTGATCGCGGTAGCACTCGCCATTGCCAATGCGCAGCAAGTGCTGACCTTGCCGCTGCTCTTCGCGTTGGCGGCGCTTTATGGTGCCGCGCGGGTCTTCATCGGACCTTCGCTCAGCGCAATCGTGCCAAACGTAGTCCCGGCAGCACTTTTGCCGAAAGCAATCGCATTCAGCTCGGTCGCTTGGCAATCGGCTGCCGTACTGGGACCCGCGCTGGGGGGCTTCCTGCTCGCGCGCAACCACGCGCTGCCTTACTGGTTTTCCGCTATCACGCTGCTGCTGGCGATCACCGCGCTGCTTGCCATCCGCCACCGCGCACCGCCTGCCGCCGCCAAGGAGCCGCCGCTTAAGCTGATGGGCGATGGCGCGAAATTCGTCTGGCGCGAACGCTTCCTGCTCGGCTGCGTTACCCTTGACCTGTTCGCGGTGCTCCTTGGCGGCGCGACTGCGATGTTGCCGGCCTTTGCCTATGACGTGCTCCATGTCGGCGACCAGGGACTGGGCCTGATGCGCGCGGCTCCCGCGCTCGGCGCGTCTCTGGTTGCAATTTACCTGGGATTTCGGCCCATCGCGCGCCATGTCGGTGCCAAGATGCTGTGGTCTGTTGCCGGCTATGGCCTGGCCACGCTGGTGTTCGGCCTGTCGACCAGCTTCGCACTGTCGCTCGTTACGCTGGCGCTGTTGGGCGCGGCGGATGCGATCTCGGTGTTCATCCGCAACACGCTGGTCCAGCTCAACACCCCGGATGAAATGCGCGGGCGGGTATCCTCGATCTCCGGCCTCGCCATTTCCGCCTCGAATGAGCTGGGCGAAATGCAATCCGGGCTGGCCGCTGCATTTCTGGGGCCAGTCGGCGCGGTTGCACTGGGCGGCGGCGGGGCTATCATCGTAACTGTGATCTGGACTGCGTTGTTTCCCGAACTGAAGCGCGCCAAGACATTCGCACCGCAGTACCGCAACAAGGAATTGGTTCCATGAAGGCTGACAGCGTTCTCGCCACCATCGGCAACACCCCGCACATCAGGCTGGCCCGGATGTTCCCCGATCACGAGGTCTGGGTAAAGTCCGAGCGATCAAACCCGGGCGGATCGATCAAGGACCGGATCGGCCTTGCCATGATCGAAGCGGCAGAGGCTGACGGCAGCCTCAAACCCGGCGGCACCATTGTCGAGCCGACCAGCGGCAACACCGGGATCGGTCTCGCCATGGCGGCTGCGGTCAAAGGTTACACCTTGGTCTTGGTCATGCCCGAATCGATGTCGATCGAGCGGCGGCGGCTGATGCTGGCCTATGGCGCGACCTTCGATCTCACCCCACGTGAAAAGGGCATGAAGGGCGCGATCGAGCGCGCGCACGAACTGATCGCCAGCACGCCGGGCTCATGGATGCCGCAGCAGTTCGAAAACCCGGCCAACATCGCGATTCACCACAAGACTACCGCTCAGGAAATCCTGAACGACTTCGCCGATACGCCGATCGATGCGCTGATCACCGGGGTCGGTACTGGCGGTCACCTGACCGGCTGCGCCGAAGTGCTCAAGGCCAAGTGGCCGGGGATGCAGGCCTGGGCGGTCGAGCCGACGCTTTCTCCGGTCATCTCCGGCGGACAGCCTGCCCCACACCCGATCCAGGGCATTGGCGCGGGCTTCATCCCTGCAAACTTGCATACTCAGGTGATCGACGGCGCGATTCAAGTCGATCCAGCCGATGCCAAGGAAATGGCCCGCCGCTGCGCCCGCGAGGAAGGCATGCTGGTCGGCATCAGCTCGGGCGCAACGCTCGCAGCAATCGCACAGAAACTGGCGGACTTGCCTGCGGGATCGAGAGTGCTGGGCTTCAACTACGACACCGGCGAGCGCTATCTCTCGGTGCCGGACTTCCTGCCCGAATGAGTGCGCTCGAGCGGGTTGCATACGCCGACGGAACGACAACGCTGACGGGCCTGCTGGCGCGACCGGCGGGCACGCCGCGCGCTGCGGTGCTGGTTTTCCCGACCATCATGAACGTACCTCCGGTGATCGAGACCAAAGCCTTGGCGCTCGCCGAGCAGGGCTATCTGGCGTTGATCGCGGATTTTTACGGGGCACCAGTTGCCGATTTCCCCGCTGCGATGGGACTTGCGGTTGCGCTACGACGTGATGTGGATCTTTACCGCGCAAGGCTTCGTGCCGGGTTGACCGCGCTTGAGGCAATCGCCCCCAATCTCAGCAAGGCAGCAATCGGGTTCTGCATGGGTGGCCAGGTAGTTCTTGAGCTTGCACGTGAGAACGCCGACCTCGCTTTGGTCGCCAGTTTTCACGGAATACTTGAGACCGGCCGCAATGCACCCGCCGGCGGCCCGGTCGGTCCGCGCATCCTGGTCTGCCACGGCGATGCTGACGCGCTTGTCCCGCGCACCCAGGTGACCGAGTTCTGGGAAGAAATGGACGCAGCCAAAGCGAATTGGCACTTCCACAGCTACTCAGGCGTTGGACACGGTTTCACCAACCCGCATCCCTCGCCTGCCAATGGTTCGGTCAGCTACGATGCCAGCGCCGATCGTCAGAGCTGGGCTGCAATGCTCAGCCTGTTGGGCGACGTGCCCGGTTAGGTATTTGCCAGATAGAGATAGTTGCGCGGTTCGAACCCGGCAGGTTGTCGCCGTTCGTATCCCACCGCTGTCAGAAGCTGATGAATCGGGTCAAGCTGGTCGGCACCCCATGCTTCAAGCAGGATCGCCGGGTGGTCGCGGGCCAGCAATTCGCTCGCGCCTTGCAAAACCGCCAGCTCGCCACCTTCGACATCGATCTTGAACGCTGACACCACCGGCTTTCCGGCATCGGCCCAGGCCTTGTCGACAGTGGTCAGCGGGACATCAAACGAGCGGACCAGGTTGCGCGGGACCAGCGTAGCCGAACTCAGCGTCGCATCGGCGCTTTCGTTGAAAGTAATCGTGCCCAGCTCTGCGCCCACGGCCGACTGCACGATCTCAACATTGGTCACACCATTGCGCTCAAGATTGGCGCGCAGCCGCGCCGCTGTATCGGGGTGCGGTTCGAACGCGAATACCTTGCCCGATGGGCCGGCATTGCGGGCGAACTCCAGCGCTGAAAGGCCGATGTTCGCACCGACATCGAAAACAGTCCCGCCATCGAGGACATATTTGCACAGCTCGACGATTTCGCGATCTTCATAGCCGCCGTGGAACAACACCAGCGTGCCGAGATCTTCGCGGTAGCGCAGATCGACCGTCTCACCATGCGGCAATCGGTAGGCAAAGCTGGCCGGTTCGGGCGGCAAAGCAGGCAGGATTACATTCCGGAACAGCAAGCCCTTGCCCCGGTTCACCGGAAAACCGGTGAACCAGGCCCGCACCGGCCACAACAGCGACCAGATCAGGCCGTGATGGCGTTCGCGAAAGCTCTTCGAGGCAGAGTTGCTGGACATTACCGGCGCTTAGGTAAGCGCCCGGATGAGGTCAAGCAGTCGCGAAGGCTTCGATCGGAAGTTCCATCATGGTGGCGCTGCCCGTCTCGATTTTGCGGCGCAGCGCGCCGGCATCGGGCGTGAAGCGTTCGCCGAAGTACCGCGCAGTGACCAGCTTCGCTTCGTAGAAGACCTTATCGCTCGCCCCGGCGGCCAACCGCTCGATTGCAACTTCACCCATGCGCAGCCACATCAGGCCCAGCGCAACGATCCCCATGATGTGCATATAGTGATGCGCCCCGGCCCCGGCGTTGTTCGGGTTGGTCATGCCGTTCTGCATCAACCACATGGTCGCAGCCTTGAGCTCGTCGTTGGCCTTCCCGGTCCGCTCGGCAAGATCGGCGAGTTCGGGCTTGGCCTTGGCCGCCGCACATTCGCCATCAACCAGCGCGAAGAACGCCTGCACCGCTGCCCCGCCGCCCTGGCCCAACTTGCGCCCGACCAGATCCATCGCCTGAACGCCGTTCGCGCCTTCATAAATCTGGGTGATGCGGGCATCGCGGACGAACTGGCTCATCCCCCATTCCTCGATGTAGCCGTGGCCGCCAAACACCTGCTGCATCTGCACGCAGGTATCAAAGCCCTTGTCGGTGCCGTAGCCTTTTATAACCGGGGTCAGGAGGCTGATTAGCAAGTCAGCGCGAGCGCGATCTTCCTCGGTTGCGGCCTTGTGAGTCAGATCGACCTGCAGTGCGCCCCACAGGCACAGCGCTCGCATACCCTCGGTAAAGGCTTTGGCGTCCATTAACATACGCCGCACGTCTGGGTGGACGAACAGCGTGTCCGCCTTCTCCTGCGGTTCATCCGGGCCGGTCAGCGCACGGCCCTGACGCCGCTCGTGCGCGTACTTGACGGCATTCTGATACGCGACCTCGGCCTGACCCAAGCCCTGCACGCCGACGCCAAGCCGCGCCGCGTTCATCATCACAAACATCGCGGCAAGGCCCTTATTCTCGTCGCCCACCATGAAGCCGGTCGCGCCATCGTAATTCATCACGCAGGTCGCGTTGCCGTGGATCCCCATCTTGTGTTCGAGGCTGCCGCACGAAACCGCATTGCGCGCGCCCAGCGAGCCATCGTCGCCCACCATCACCTTGGGCACGATGAACAGCGAGATGCCCTTGCTGCTATCGGGCGCGCCCGGCGTCTTGGCGAGGACAAGGTGGATGATGTTGTCGGTCAGGTCATGCTCGCCCGCCGAGATGAAGATTTTTGTTCCGGTGATCGCGTAGGAGCCATCCGGGTTGGGCACCGCGCGGGTGCGGATCAAACCCAGGTCGGTGCCGCATTGTGGTTCGGTCAGGTTCATCGTGCCAAGCCATTCGTGGCTGATCATCTTGGGTAGATACTTGGCCTGCAGCTCAGGCGAACCCTTGGCAATGATTGCCGAGATCGCCCCGTCAGTCAGGCCGGGATACATCCCGAAGCCCTGATTGGCGGTGGCAATGAATTCCTGCGTAACGAAGCCAAGGACATGCGGCAGCCCTTGACCGCCGAATTCCTCCGGCGCGGAAAGCGTGCCCCAGCCAGCTTCGCGAAATGCGTCGAACGCCGCCTTGAACCCGGTAGGTGTCGTGACCGAACCATCGGCATTGCGGGTGCAGCCTTCGCGATCACCCACCGCGTTAAGCGGCGCGAGCACTTCGGACACGAATTTGCCAAACTCCTCAACCACTGTGTCGACGACATCGGGCGTGGCCTGCTCAAAGCCCGGCAAGTTGCCATAGCTTTCCAGCTTGAGCACTTCGTTGATCACAAACCGGGTGTCGCGCGTCGGCGCTTGATAGACTGGCATGCTGTGTCCTGCTTTCTGGGCTCAGGCCTTGGCCGCGGCCGGATCGATATTTTCGACGAGCGCGATGAACTGCGACAACTCGGTTATCGCGGCATCAAGATCGTCGCGTTGCTGGCGCAGACGCTCGGCCTTGGCGCGGCAGCGTTCGACTGTGACCCGGCGCTGTTCGACCCGGCCATCGCCCAGATCGTAGAGATCGATCATTTCCTTGATTTCGGTCAGGCTGAAGCCAACATTCTTGGCCCGCAATATCCAGGCGAGCCGCGCCCGGTCACGCTTGGAATAGACCCGCGACAGGCCAACCCGCGCCGGGGCGATCAGCCCCTCATCTTCGTAGAATCGCAGCGCGCGGGCGGTAACGTCGAACTCAGCAGTGAGGTCGGAAATGGCGAACTGCTCGCGCTGCAAGGCATCTGGCGTATCGAGGTGCGCGCCATCGTGGCTGGTGGGTGAAGCGCCATGATTGTCCATGCGGCGCAAATAGCTTACCTTTACGTAAGCGTCAATCAGCGAGGTGTTCGAGCGTGTCGCCGACGATGCGCCGATAGAAGCAGCTGCGCGCGCCGGTGTGGCAGGCGGGCCCCGCCGGCTCAACCACTAGAACCACTGCATCCTGATCACAATCGATCATGATGTCCTGCACCCGCATCACGTTACCCGAGCTCTCGCCCTTGAGCCAAAGGCGGCCGCGCGAACGGGAATGGAAGTGCGCCAGTCCGGAAGCCCGGGTCTTGTCCAGCGCCTCGCGGTCCATGAACGCCACCATCAAAACTTCGCGGCTAATTGCATCGACCACTACTGCGCTCATCAGGCCATTTGCATCGAACTTTGGGGACAGGAGCAGACCCTGCTCGCGCTCGTTGTCGTGATCCTCGATCATGCCGATCCCTTGTTGCAATATAACCACATGTCGGAGTCAAAAGAGGGCTGTGACACGCTTGCTCCTTTCAATCGAGAACAAATTCGGTGATTTATCCACTCGCGGTAAGGCCGATGGCCCCGGTTCAGGGAAACCAACCGCATGAGGGATCGGGCGCGGCAGCCCAAAGGGGGAGCTGCCAAACCACGCAAGTGGCGCCTTTAGAGTTTCGTCACGAGGACGCCCGGAACTTCGGTTCCGGGCGTTTTCGTTTGGGCTCATGACGTCAGGCCAGATGCAGCGCTTCGTCGAGCACACGAGCGAAACAAGCGATCACGACTCGCTTGGCCCCGGCGCGCTTCAGGGCCCGCACGCAGGCATCGCTCGTCGCGCCACTGGTCAGCACATCATCAACCAGCAGGACCTTCGCTCCGGCCAGCCGATCCACGCGCGCCGGGTTGACCGCGATCGCCCCGCTCAAAGTCCGAGCGCGCGCCTTGCGGCCAAGCCCGCCCAGTGTCGGCGTACGCTTGGTCCGGACCAGGCCATCGACCAGCAGCTTGGCTCCACTGCGCTGCGCCAGTTCGCCCGCCAGCAGAGCCGATTGATTGAACCCGCGGCTCCACAGCCGCCAGCGATGGAGCGGAACCGGCACCAGCAGCCAATCGGGCCCGATCTCTGCGGGGAGCTGCGCCGCGATCAACCGTGCCAGCAGCGGAGCGAGCGCCAGGCGATGACCGTGCTTGAGCGCCAGGACCAGGCGGCGCGAGGTTTCGTTGTATAGCGTCCCGGCGGCGATCCCGTCATGGCGCGGCGGATCGGCGAGGCACGGCGCGCACACCGTGCGCGCCCCCGCCCCATCCTCGAGCGGGCGGCGGCAGGCGGCGCAGGACGGATCGCCCGGTACCGCCAGCCCGCTCCAGCATTCCGCGCATAGCCCGGTCTGCGCCGCGAGCCCGGCACCGCACAGCGGGCAGCGCGGCGGAAAAACCAGGTCGACGACCGGGGCGAGAAGCGGATGAACGTCCATTTGCGCTTCCCGTATCGCTTGCGCGGTGCGGCGTGGCAAGGCAGGGCAAAATGATGGCCCAGCCCGCACCGCCGCTGATCTTTTCACCCGCCCGGCGGCTCGCCGTGCGGCGGCGGATGCTGCGCGCGCAGCTCAATCCGGGGGCACCCCGTTACCTCCTCGCCGATATGGTCGATGATGTGACCGAACGCCTTGCTTTCCTGCGTCACGATCCGCGCAGGGTGCTGGTGATCGGCGACCTTGGCGAAGCCGGTGCCGCGCTGGCGGGGCCGGAATGCGAAGTGACCGGCCTCGATCCCGCAACCGGGTTCGATCAGGAGCAGCCCTTTCCGGTTGCCGACTTCGACACGGTGATCAGTCTCGGCACTCTCGATACCGCCAATGACCTGCCCGGGGCGCTCATCCACTTGCGCCATGCCGCAGCGCCGGGCGGGCTGCTGCTGGCGAGCTTCGTGGCCGCTGGGAGCCTTGAGAACCTGCGCGCCGCCATGCTTGCCGCCGATGGCGAGCGGCCCGGACCGCGGATCCACCCGATGGTCGACGTGCGCGCCGCCGGACAGTTGCTCCAGCGCGCCGGGTGGCGTGATCCGGTGGCCGATGTCCGCTCGCTGCAGGTCCGGTTCTCAAGCCTCAATAGCCTGGTTACCGATTTGCGCGCACAAGGCCTCAGCAATACCCTCGCGCGACCCGGACCGGCGCTTAGTCGTCAACAACTTTCTGTTGCTAAAGAACAGTTTGGCAGCGGAACCACCGAAACATTCGAGATACTGACCCTGACCGGTCGCCGCTAGGCCAAAGCTGCCTGCGCCGCTGCCAGTCGCGCGATCGGCACGCGGTAAGGCGAGGCGCTGACGTAGTCCAACCCCTGCTTCTCGCAGAAGGCGATGCTCGCCGGATCGCCGCCATGTTCGCCGCAGATGCCCAGCTTGATGTCGGGCCGGGTCGCCCGACCCCGCTCTACTGCCAGCGATACCAACTGCCCGACGCCTTCAATATCGAGGCTGACGAACGGATCGCGCGGGAAGATGCCCTGCTCGACATAGGCGCCGAGGAATTTGCCCGCATCGTCGCGTGACAGGCCGAGCGTGGTCTGCGTCAAGTCATTGGTCCCGAACGAGAAGAACTCACCCACTTCGGCGATTTCACCGGCAAGCAACGCTGCGCGCGGCAGTTCGATCATCGTGCCAACGTGGTAAGCCAAAGTGCGGCCCTTTTTGGCGAAGACCGCGGCCGCAACGCGATCAACCAGCGCCTTGAGGATCGCCAGTTCCTTGCGCGTCGCGACCAGCGGGATCATCACTTCGGGCACCGGTGCCTCGCCGCCTGCAGCCGCAACGTCGCATGCCGCCTCAAAAATCGCGCGGGCCTGCATCTCATAGATTTCGGGAAAGGTGATCCCCAGGCGGCAGCCGCGGTGGCCGAGCATCGGGTTGAATTCGTGGAGCTCGCTCGCGCGGCGCTTCAATGTTTCGACACCGATCCCGATTATCTCACTAAGCTCGGCAAATTCCGCATCCTCGTGCGGCAGGAATTCGTGCAGCGGCGGATCGAGCAGGCGAATGGTCACCGGCAGGCCGGCCATCGCATCGAAGATGCCGTGGAAATCGGCGCGCTGTTCGGGGAGCAACTTGGCCAGCGCGGTGCGGCGTCCAGCTTCATCCTCGGCCAGGATCATCTGGCGCACTGCAGCGATGCGGGTGGCATCGAAAAACATATGCTCGGTGCGGCACAGCCCTACGCCTTCCGCGCCAAACTGGCGCGCGGTGCGGCAATCGGTCGGGGTTTCGGCGTTGGTGCGCACTTTCATCCGGCGGTGCGCGTCGGCCCAAGCCATAAGTATGCCGAAATCGCCGACAAGTTCGGGTTCGATCGTCGCGACGTGCCCGGCCATGACTTCACCGGTGGCACCGTCGAGCGTGATGATGTCGCCTTCCTTGAGCTCGCGCGTGCCGATCCGCAGCGTGCGGCGGGCCATGTCGATCGAGACCGCACCCGCGCCGGAAACACACGGACGCCCCATGCCGCGCGCGACCACCGCCGCGTGTGACGTCATGCCGCCGCGCGCCGTCAAAATGCCGCGTGCGGCGTGCATGCCGTGGATATCCTCGGGGCTGGTCTCAACCCGCACCAGCACCACCGACTCGCCGCGTTCGGCGCGCTTTTCGGCCGTTTCGGCATCGAGCACAATCGCCCCGGAGGCCGCGCCGGGGCTGGCCGGAAGCCCGCGCGTCAGCACATCGCGCACCGCCGCGGGATCGAGCGTCGGGTGCAGCAACTGATCGAGCGCCATCGGATCGATGCGCAGGATTGCTGTCTTTTCATCGATCAGGCCTTCGCCGACCATGTCGACCGCCATCTTGAGCGCGGCCTTGGCGGTGCGCTTGCCGCTGCGGGTCTGCAGCATCCACAGATGCCCCCGCTCCACGGTAAATTCGATATCCTGCATGTCGCGGTAATGCGCCTCGAGCAGCTCGAACACCTCGGCCAGCTGGGTGTAAGCTTGCGGCATCGCCGCTTCCATGCTGGGTTGCTTGGCCCCGGCGCGGGTGCGGGAGGCTTCGGTCAGGTACTGCGGCGTGCGGATCCCCGCGACCACGTCCTCGCCTTGCGCGTTGACCAGCCATTCGCCGTAATAGGCCTTTTCGCCGGTCGCCGGATCGCGAGTGAAGGCGACCCCGGTGGCGCTGGTATCGCCCATGTTGCCGAACACCATCGCCTGGACATTGACTGCAGTGCCCCAGTCGCCCGGAATGTCGTTGAGCCGGCGATAGACCTTGGCACGGTCGGAATCCCACGAATCGAACACCGCGCGGATCGCACCCCACAGCTGTTCGTGGACATCCTGCGGGAAATCGCGGCCCAGCTTGTCGGCGACGATGCCCTTGAATTCGGCGACCAGCGCCTGCCAGTCTTTCGCCTCCATCTCAACATCGGTAAAGAACCCGCTATCTTCCTTGGCGATTTCCAGCGCGTCTTCGAAGAAGTGATGATCGATCCCGAGCACCACATCGGAATACATCTGGATGAACCGGCGGTACGAATCCCAAGCAAACCGCGCATCGCCCGAAGCTTGTGCTAGCCCGGCAACGGTCGCATCGTTGAGCCCAAGGTTGAGCACGGTGTCCATCATCCCCGGCATCGAAACCCGCGCGCCCGAGCGGACCGAGACCAGCAGCGGATCGTTCGCGTCGCCGAAGTTCTTGCCGACCGTTGCCTCGATATGGCCGAGCGCGGTGGCGACTTCGGCTTTGAGGCTATCCGAGAAATCAACCCGCTCACCCTGAGCCTGTCGAAGGGCAAGATAGCGCACGCATTCCTCGGTGGTGATCGTGAAGCCGGGAGGTACGGGCAGACCAATCCCGGCCATTTCGGCAAGGTTCGCGCCCTTGCCGCCGACAATAGTCTTGTCGCGGGTGCGCGGATCAGCCGAATCCCGATCGTCCTGAGCCTGTCGAAGGATGCCGCCGAAGGTATAGACCTGCTTGTTCATGCAAACTCCGCTGCCGGGCCCTTGGACCGCTTGGACCACTGTCTAAAGCAAAAAAATCAGCCCTCGATCTTCGAGAAATCGGCGACCGCGTGAACAGCGTCGCGCAGCCGCGCAAGCAACGAAAGTCGCGCTGTCCGCTTGGCGGTTTCGGGATCGTTGACTGTCACGGAGTCGAAAAATGCATCGATCGGCGCGCGCAAGGTCGCCAGCGCGGCCATGGCCCCCGCGAAGTCCTCGGCCGAAACGGCAGCGGCGGCCTGTGGCCCGGCGAGATCAAGTGCATCCATCAGCGCCTTTTCCGCCGGTTCAGGGGTGTAGGAAAGTTCAATATCGTCATTCCGGCGAAGGCCGGAACCTAGGCCTGACAAAGGCGTGCCGCCATGCGGCGCTTCATTTTCTGCGGTCTGGGCCCCGGCCTCCGCCGGGGTGACGGCCATTCCAAAGCCCTCTTTCTTGAGGATATTCGCCGCGCGTTTGTACCCGGCGAGCAGGTTCTCGCCGTCCTCGGTGCCGATGAACTCTTGCAGCGCGTTTGCTCTCGCAACCATCAGAGTGATGCTTCCAGTTTTCGAATAAAGTACCGCTTCAATACAATCGTGACGCTTGCCCTCAGATTTAAGAAGCGCAATCATTCTCTTGCCAAAAAACGCAAAGATTTTGTAACCTAGATGAACGACCAGGACAGCGGCGATTTGCGATTCTCTATCCGGGAATTCACCGATTTGGTCACCAAGCGCATCAGTCCATTCCAGCGCCCGATCAAAAAAATCTGGCGACAAGTTCGCCTTGTGATTTGCGTAGCTCGCCCCCGAAGCGCTCAAGGCGTCCATAATGTGGAGGCGGATATCGTTTTGGAGACAAATCGAGTTCACGCCAATCGCGGCTCGACGAAGCGCGTAGGGATCTTTGGATCCGGTCGGCGTTTCAAGAATGCTGAACATCTGAAAAACATTGTCCAGCTTATCCGCCAAACTCACCGCCACCGTAACCGGCGCAGTTGGCACATCATCACCCTGCCCGACTGGCTTGTAGTGATCGCGGATGGCGTCAGCGACGGCCTGGAGCAGGCCCTCGTCCGCGGCGTAGTAGCCGCCGATCACGCCTTGCAGTTCGGGGAATTCGCCGACCATTTCGGTGACGAGGTCGGCCTTGCATAGCCGCGCGGCGAGTTCGGCCTGGTCGGCGAGTTCCGTCGTCCCCGGCTCGACCGGGGACCGCTGGCCTCCAGACGCAGAGCTTGCGTCGATGCGGACAGCGGTCCCCGCATTCGCGGGGACGACGATCCCTTCCTCAACC
>JANXUP010000139.1 GCA_025356175.1 Sphingomonadaceae bacterium
GGTTACGCAGGCCGGATCTTTGGGAGCGTCATGAGGACGCTCGGGTCCAGTCTGCCTCTGGCGCGCGGCATGAAAAGAAGGAACCGGGTTCATGAACCTGATCCAGCAGATCGAAGCCGAGGAAATTGCCAAGGCTGCGAAAGAGATTCCGGAATTCCGCCCCGGTGACACCGTCCGCGTCGGCGTGAAGGTGGTCGAAGGCGAACGCAGCCGTGTCCAAGCGTACGAAGGCGTGTGCATCGCGCGTTCGAACAAGGGCATCAGCAGCAATTTCACCGTGCGCAAAATGAGCTTTGGCGAAGGCGTGGAACGCGTGTTCCCGATCTACTCGCCGAACATCGACAGCATCACCGTGGTCCGCAAGGGCGTGGTGCGGCGTGCGAAGCTTTATTACCTGCGTGGCCGCACCGGCAAGCGCGCTCGCATCGCCGAGCGCCGCGATCCGCGTCCCGGCGAGTAACACGCTGGCGCAAGTCGCTTAAAGCAGCTTATGAAGGCGTCCCGGGCAACCGGGGCGCCTTTTGCTTTTGGGGATCATCACCTTGCCATGCGTTTGCTTTTCACGCTTCTTGCCGCGACCTGCCTCGTCCCCTTGCCAGCCCATGCAGATGCTCCGCCCGTGACTGCTCAGCAGGCCACCACGCCGCTTAGCATCGAGCGCGTCTTCGCCAGCCCCAGCCTTAACGGGGCAGTGCCGCGCGGGGTCAAGCTGTCGCCCGATGGCCGCTGGCTGACCGTGTTGCGCGCGCGGGCGGATGACCGCGAGCGATATGACTTGTGGGGGTTCGACCGCACGAACAGCAAATGGTCGATGCTGGTCGATTCCAAGGCTCTCGGATCGGGCAAGGAATTGTCCGAAGCCGAAAAGATGCAGCGCGAGCGCCAGCGGATTGGCGATCTCAAGGGCGTGGTCACCTACGACTGGACCGCCGACAGCAGCGCGATCTTGGTCCCGCTTGATGGCGACCTGTTTCTCGTCCACCTCGCCGGGAAGACCGAGCGGCTAACCCAGACTAGCGAGGCCGAGCTCAATCCGGCGCTTAGCCCGAAGAGCGCTTACGTCTCGTTCGTGCGCGAGCAGCGGCTGTGGACCGGGAAGGTCGGCGGTGAAGCCGCGCCAATCTCCCCGGCCGAGACCGCCGCCACCGTCCATTGGGGCGAAGCCGAATTCGTTGCGCAGGAAGAAATGGCGCGGACCACTGGTTACTGGTGGGCACCCGATGATAGCCGCATCGCAGTGGAGCGGTTCGATGATACCCCCGTCGGGATCGTCACCCGCACTGCGATTGGCGCGGAGAGCACCAGGACCTTCCAGCAGCGCTATCCGGTGGCAGGATCGCCCAATGCGCTGGTCTCGTTGCACGTGATCTCGCCCGACGGTTCGGGTGCGGTGAAAGTCGATCTCGGCCCCGATTCCGACATCTACCTAGCCCGCGTTGACTGGGCGCCTGATGGCAAGACGCTTTACGTCCAGCGTGAAAATCGCGCGCAGAGCAAGCTCGACATGTTGGCAGTCAATCCCACCACTGGTTCCGCCACTCTGCTGTTCACCGAGCAGGCCGCAGCAGGGAGCTGGATCAACCTCACCGACAACTACCGCTTCCTTAAAGATGGCAGTCTGGTCTGGTGGTCCGAGCGCGACGGGTTCGGGCATCTGTACCACTATGCGCCCAAGCATCATCCCGACAGCCAGTGGCAGCAGTTGACCAAGGGCGATTGGGTAGTGACGGGGTTGGCCGGGGTCGATCAGAAAGCCGGGCGGGTGTATTTCACCGCGACCAAGGATGATGTGCTGGCCCCGCAAGTCTACGCGCTCGATCTGGCGCAACCAGGAACGCCCAAGCGGCTGACCGAGCCGGGCTTTGCTCACTCGGCGAGCATGGACAAGGCCGGGCAGACGCTGCTGATCAGCCGCTCATCGCCCAGCCAGCCGCCGCAGGTCTATGCCGCCGACGGCACCGGCAAGCGGATCGCCTGGGTCGAGGAAAACAAGCTCGACGCCTTGCACCCCTACACGCCGTACCTCGCCAGCCACCGCGCGCCGACATTTGGCACGATCAAAACCGCTGACGGCACCGAACTGCACTGGAAGATGATCACCCCGGTGATGGAGCCCGGCAAACGCTATCC
>JANXUP010000191.1 GCA_025356175.1 Sphingomonadaceae bacterium
CGGCCAGTGCGGGATCGAAGTTTTCTTGCCCTTGCTCAGCACCCAGTGCCAGTTGTCGGTCACCGGCGTCTCCGCCATCGGGCAGCCCATGCTGCGCCATTCGGGCAGCAGTTCATCGAGTGCCTTGGGATCGACCACCGCACCGGACAAAATGTGCGCGCCGATCTCCGAGCCTTTTTCAAGCACGCAGACGGTGAGATTGGGATTGACCTGTTTGAGCCGGATCGAAGCGGCAAGGCCAGCCGGCCCGCCTCCGACGATCACCACGTCATACGGCATCGATTCGCGTTCGCTCATCACCCTGGTCCACACCCTGTTGATCTGTTTTGTCAGGCAAACCCTTGATTGCTGGCACGGGGCAGGTCAAGACCGCGCGGTGACTTTATCGAGCTCTTCGAACGGGAGTGCGCCGCCCGCCAGTGCCGCGTTCGCTGCTGCGCTGCAGTGGTGGCGCGATGCGGGGGTCGATTACAGCTTTGCCGATGAAGCCACCTCGTGGCTGACCGCGCCTGAAATCAAGGCCGCCGAAGCGCCGACTGCCTACGTTGCGCCCAAGCCCCAAGCACCGCCGCCAAAGCCGCTGATCGGAGGCGATCCATCACTCTGGCCGCAGGACCTGGATGCGTTCAAGATTTGGTGGCTTGGTGAACCCTCGCTCGACGATGGGATGAGCCAGGGCCGGATTGCACCGCGCGGCAGCCAGAACGCGCAATTGCTGATCCTGGTCGATCAGCCCGAAGCCGAAGACACCGACGAGCTGCTGTCAGGACCGCTGGGCAATTTGCTCGGCGCGATCCTTGCGGCGATCGGCGTGGCTCCTGCAGAAACCTATCTGGCGAGCTTGCTGCCGCGCCACATGCCGCACCCCGATTGGGGCGATCTTGCCGCAACCGGGCTGCCCGAACTGACCCGCCACCACCTTGCTTTGGCCGCTCCGCAGCGGCTGATCGGGTTCGGTCGGCACGTTTCATCGCTGCTCGGCCACGATCCGGCGAAAAATGCTGATAGTTTTACCACTATTACGCATAGCCGTGGTGCAATCCCGGCACTGATGGCGCCGGGGCTCGAAGACTTGATGGGGCGGCCACGGGTAAAGGCGCGATTTTGGCAGGCATTGCTTGACTGGCAAAACGCCTGACCGGGCGAGATGAACGGGACTGAGCGAGACGTGAAAGCAGGTTCGAAAGCGCGCAAGTGGGCGGTGCTGCTGGCGGTTGCCGGAGCGGCAGTACCCCTGTGCGCCTCGGCCAACAGTGCCTCGGCCGAATACTTTGCCAGCCGCGCCAGCAACTCATCGGTCCCCGCGCTGCTCAGCCAGGATGACCGGACCTACTACCGGGACCTGTTCGCCGCGATCGAGAGCGGCAACTGGACAAAGGCACAGGCCATGTTCGCGCAGCGCCCCGATGGCCCGCTGCACCAGGTGGCACGCGCCGAGTATTACACCGCCGCCGGTTCGCCCAAGATCGATCTCGATACGCTGAGCGGCTGGCTTGCCACCGGGGCGCAGCTGCCCGAGGCCGAGCAGATCCTGGCGATGGCGCAGAAGCGCGGCGGCACGGTGTTGCCCTCCTTGCCGCAGCCGCGCAGCCTGACTTCGCTGCCCAGCCGCGCCAAGCGCATCCGCCCGCACGAGACCAATGATGGCACCATGCCGAGCGCAGTGGCCAGTGCGATCAACGGGCAGATCAAGAATGACAGCCCGGCGGGCGCCAAAGCGCTGCTTGACGGGATCGATACCCAGCTATCGCAGCCCGCCCGTGCCGAGTGGCGCAGCAAGATCGCTTGGTCATTCTACATCGAGAACGATGACCTTTCGGCCTATGCGCTGGCGCAGACTGCGCAAGGCGGCAGCGGGCCATGGGTCGCCGAAGGCTGGTGGATCGCCGGGCTTTCCGCGTGGCGGATGGATGATTGCACCGGCGCGGCTGACGCTTTCGCGCGCACCGCCGGGCAGTCCGAGAACGCCGAGCTGACCGCCGCCGCCTATTACTGGCAAAGCCGCGCGCTGGTCCGCTGCCGCCTGCCCGATCAGGCCGCCGCGCCGCTGCGCAAGGCGGCGCTGTTGGACGAAACGCTGTACGGCATGCTGGCGATCGAGCAGCTCGGCACCGCTGTCCCCAAGACGCACGAAGCGCCCGATTTCAGCCAGACCGACTGGCAGCAACTGCGCGATGTGCCCAATGTCCGTACCGCAGTGATGCTGTCCGAGATCGGTGAAGACTCGCTGGCCGACGAAGTGCTGCGGCATCAGGCGCGGATCGGCGACCCCGCGCAGTATCAGCCGCTCTCACGCCTCGCCCGCAGTCTGGGCGTGCCGGCGACGCAACTGTGGATGGCCTATAACGTGCCCTATGGCGGCCAAAGCGAACCCGCCGCGCGCTTCCCCACGCCCAAGTGGACCCCGGTCACCGGGTGGAAGGTCGATCCGGCGCTGGTCTATGCGCATACTTTGCAGGAATCGGTGTTCCGTACCGGCGCGACCAGTCAAACCGGGGCCAAGGGGCTGATGCAGATCATGCCCGCCGCCGCGCGCGATCACGCCGGTGAACTGGGCGTGGCCGGCACGTCAAGCGACCTGTCCAAGCCCGAGGTCAACCTCGCCTTTGGGCAACAGCACTTGCAGATGCTGCGCGATTCGTCGGGCACACAGGGCCTGCTGCCCAAGGTGATGGCCGCCTATAACGCCGGGCTTGTCCCCGTCACCCGCTGGAATACCGAGATCAAGGACAAGGGCGATCCGCTGCTGTGGATCGAAAGCGTGCCGTACTGGGAGACGCGCGGCTACGTGAACATCGTGATGCGCAATTACTGGATGTATGAACGCCAGGCTGGTGGTCCGTCGGACAGCCGGATGGCGCTGGCGCAGGGGATGTGGCCTACCTTCCCCAATATGAGCGGCAGCCTTGCGGTGCGGATACGGCCCGACGGCACGGTGCTGCGTGGCCGTTGACCTGAGCCGAACGTTCAAACCAATCCGGATCGCGGTGCTGACCGTATCGGACACCCGCACCTTTGCCGATGATACCTCGGGCGACCTGCTGGTCGAACGGATCAAGGCCGCCGGACACAACCTCGCCACCCGCGCGATCGAGCGCGACGATCCTGCCGCCATCGCCAGCCGCCTCAACACCTGGATCGATGAGCGCCTGTGCGATGCGGTGATTACCACCGGCGGCACCGGTCTGACCGGCCGGGATGTCACCCCCGAAGCACTCGACCGGATCAAGGACAAGGACATCCCCGGCTTCGGCGAGCTGTTCCGCTGGGTCTCGTACCAAACCATCGGCACCTCGACCGTGCAAAGCCGCGCCTGCGCGGTGCTGGCACGCGGAGTTTACGTGTTTGCGCTGCCCGGATCGAACGGCGCGGTGAAGGACGGTTGGGACGCGATCCTCGCCGAGCAGCTCGATAGCCGGAATAGGCCGTGCAATTTCGTCGAACTGATGCCGCGGTTGCGCGAGATCTAATTCCCACAGATCCTCCCCATTTGTGCTGCGCAAAAATGGAGAGGATCTAAGGGATTGCAAATCCGTTCCGTTTATGTTCTAACTTCGCAATGCCCGCGGAACCCCCGATTCAAGGCCGTGGCGCCCCATCAGCGCATGTTCCGCAACGCTTCGGGCTGAAAGCGCGCGAGGCCGATCCTGATTGGCTCGATGAGCGCGAAGTCATCGACGGCCCTGCCCCCAAGCTGCGCACCACGGTAACCGAAGAACACGCCCGCACGATTATCAGCTTCAACCAGTCACCCGACATCCCGTTCGACCGGTCGATCAACGCCTATCGCGGCTGCGAGCACGGCTGCGTCTATTGCTACGCGCGGCCCACACACGCCTACTATGACCTCTCGCCGGGGCTGGAATTCGAGACTAAACTGTTCGCCAAACCCAATGCCGCCGCACTGCTGCGCGAAACGCTGGCGAAGCCCGGCTACAAGCCCGCGCCTATCGCGATGGGAACCAACACCGATCCCTACCAGCCGATCGAGGACCGCTACAAAATCACCCGTCAGGTGCTCGAAATTTGCCTGGAAACACGCCATCCCGTTACAATCACTACAAAATCTGCGCGCGTTACCCGCGATCTTGATCTGCTTGAGCAGCTTGCTGCGTTGGGTTTGGTGGCCGTAGGCGTGTCTGTGACCAGCCTTGACCCCCGCTTGTCCGGTTTGTTGGAACCGCGCGCTTCGTCCCCGGAGAAACGCCTCGAAGCGCTGCGGCAACTGGCCGAAGCCGGAGTTCCAAGCCACGTTTCGGTGGCCCCGGTGATCCCCTCGATCACCGATGAATTCATCGAAGGCATCCTGCAGGAAGCCGCCGCGCGCGGGGTCCGTTCGGCGAGCTGGATCATGCTGCGTCTGCCGCACGAGGTCGCGCCCTTGTTCCGCGAATGGCTGGGTGCCCACTTCCCCGACCGCGCCGACAAGGTCATGCACACCGTCCAGGCAATGCGCCACGGCAAGGACAATGACGGCAGTTTCTTCACCCGGATGAAACCGCTCGGTACCTGGGCCGACCTGTTTCGCGCCCGCTTTCGCATTGCCACGCGGCGGTTGGGGATGAACGAGGAACGGATGAAGTTGGACAGCAGTCAATTCGTCCGGCCCAGCGCTGGCGGCCAGTTGCGGTTGTTGTGAACCAACTTCAGGCCAGGTCGGCTGAAACTGAAAAGGGAGCCCAGAAAAATGAGTGCGTCAATCTCGGCCAGCACCCGGCCAACACTGTACACGGCTCCGCTGAGCATGTTCGGCATGAAAGTCGAAATCGCGTTGCGGGAGAAAGGAGTAGATTTCGAACGCGTGTCGGTCCCCTATAGTGGTGAAAATGGTTATGCGCCCAAGCATCCTGTTGTTCTTGAGGCCAACCCCAAGCGCCAGGTGCCGGTACTGGTCCATGGGGAATTACAGCTGTTCGATTCGAGTCAAATCTTTGAATATCTGGAAGACCGGTGGCCCTTACCCAACCTGTGGCCCGGAGATATCTCTGCTCGCGCATTGGCCAGACAACTCGAACTCATGGCTGACGAAGTTTATTTTTCGCAGATTATCAAACTGATGGGCGTTCAGGAAGCAATCGAAGGGCGCTATGCCCAAGAAGCCATAGCAATATCCCGAGCCTATTATGTGCAAATTGAAAAAAGGCTGTGCGACAAGTTGTTTTTGGCCGGAGATTATTGTTTTGCTGATATTGCCTTCTTCATGGCACAGATTTTTGGTGAACGGATGGGCGCTGCCCTAACGGATGAAACGCCTCGGGTAGCTGAATGGCGGACCCGAATGGCGGCTAGGACTACGGTTCGGGAAACACTGCACCCAATGATCGATTTTCTTGACCTCAACGAAAGATTTGTGCCGGCTTTCATCCGTCCGTAAACTAGCCTTCCGGGCAATTGTTGTACGCCAGTCGAACGGGACCTATTATGACCGAGCGCTCTTTGCACTCCCCCCACCCCCGCCTCGTCAATCGCACGACCGAAGGCGTGGCCACCCGCAAGGCCGAACACACCGGGTTCAACGGTTGGCTCGCGGTCAAGATCACCGATGTGGTCGGAACCATGTGGTGCGCCTATGCCTTTGCCGGACTTGCGCTGATCAGCTTGCCCGCGGCGATCAAGGGCGGCACCGCGCCGCTGATCGCGTGGATTGCGCAGACCTTCCTCCAGCTGGTGCTGCTGTCCATCATCATGGTCGGCCAAAAGGTCGCCTCGGCGGCCTCGGACAAACAGGCTTTCCAAACCTACCGGGATGCCGAAGCCCTGCTCGAGATCAGCGACGATCTGCACCGCTTGATTACGCTCAACAACGCAATGACCGAGGAAATCCAAGGGTTGGTGAAGAAGAGTTAGTACAAAAGCCCGAAAATCCAGCGCACGCCCGTTCGTTCCGAGGAGCGGCCTTGCCGCGTCTCGAAGGACCGCGCGCGAGGTTTGCGGTTCCAGACTGGCCTTCGACCTCCTCACCGTGAACGGGTCATATCGTCGGTTGCTTGCGCTAACCCGCAAACCGGATCAACCGGCTGTCCTTTACTGCAGCGGTGCGGTGCGCAACCACGTCGGATTTGTAAGCCGGATCGGTGACCATCGCGAGGAACGCCGTGCTGTTCGGGTAGCCCATCACGAAGCCCTCGTCCCATTCGCCGTCGGGGCCGGTGACCACGCATTCCAGCTCGCCCTGCCAGACCATTTTCGCGCCGAGCTGCTCGGCCACGCTGCGAAATCCGCGTGCATAAACGGCGTACGCCTCGCGCCCGGTGATGCCCTTGCCGTGATCGGGATGGCCCGCCGGATACTGCGCGACCTCGTGAAACTTGATCAGGTTGAGCATGTGGATCGGGCGGTCGCGCGGCAGGTTCTTGAAGCTCTGCCAGTTGTCCGGGCTCGGATCGATATAGGCGGTCATAGATGTCTCCCGCCCCGCCAGTCTGGCTGCCGTCGGCCGAGCTGACAAGCGCGGGCAGCGGGAACCTTGCTCCGCACCGCTCGTTTCGCTGCGCATACAGGAGGAATTGCCATGTCAGACGAACACATCACCACCACGACCTCACCCGACGGCAGTGTTAGCCACACCACGGTTTCGGGCGGCGGCAGCAGCGGCGGCTGGCTCATCGGCCTGATTGCGGTCGTGCTGCTGGGCTTCGGGATCTATTATTTCGCGATGCAGTCCAGCAGCTCGTCCCGCAAAGACAACGCCGTTGCAGCCGCTGCGCAGGACATCGGCAGCGCCGCCAAGGATGTCGGCAACGCCGCGCAGGACGCCGCGAGCACCGTCAAAAAGCCGTAAGCGGATTCAGTCAGGCAGTTTGTAGTCGCGGAACTGCTCGCGCAGGTCTTTCTTGCTGACCTTGCCGGTGCCGCCATGCGGGATCTCATCCACGAACTCGACCGCGTCGGGCAGCCACCATTTGGCGACCGACGCGGCGAGGTGGGTCTTGATCTCGTCGCTGCAGACCTCGCAGTCGGCTTTCCTGACCACCACCAGGATCGGGCGCTCATCCCAGCGCGGGTGATAGATTCCGATCGCCGCCGCCTCGGCCACTGCGGGATGGCTCATCGCGGCATTCTCGAGCTCGACCGAGCTGATCCATTCACCGCCTGACTTGATCACATCCTTGGTCCGGTCAGTCAGCTGCAAGGTGCCGTCGGGGTAGAGGATCGCGACATCACCGGTATCGAACCATTGTTCGTCATCGGTCGCGTCCGCCTCGGCCTTGAAATAGCGCTTGATCACCCATGGCCCGCGCACCTGCAGCGCGCCCGAGGTCTTGCCGTCACGCGGCAGGACCTTGTTGGGATCATCAAGATCGATGATCCGCAGCTCGACCCCGAACGGCACGCGGCCTTGCATCAGCTTGACCTCTACTTGTTCATCAAAGCTCAGATCGTCCCAGTTCCAGCACTTGGCCCCGGTCGTGCCGATTGGGCTGGTCTCGGTCATTCCCCAGGCGTGCGCGACGTTGACCCCGGCCTTCATGAGGCGTTCGATCATGAAGCGCGGCGCGGCAGAACCGCCGATGATCGCCTGACGCAAGGTTGGCAGCGTAACGTTTTCGGCATCCATGTGCTGGAACATCGCCAGCCACACGGTCGGAACCCCGGCCGAATGCGTGACCTTTTCGCGGTTCATCAGATCGCACAGCACCTTGGCATCGTTGACCGCGCTGAACACGAACTTGATCCCCGCCGCCGCGCCGCCCCATGGCAGGCCCCAGCTGGCGGCATGGAACATTGGCACGACCGGCAGCATCACGGAACGCGCATCCAGATCGAAAATCGCCGGCTGCACCGAAGTGATCGCGTGAAGCATGGTGGATCGATGCTCGTACAGCACGCCTTTGGGATTGCCGGTGGTCCCGCTGGTATAGCAGAGCATGCAGGGATCGCGCTCGCCACCGGTTGCCCATTCGGTGTCGCCATTTTCGGCGCCGATCCAGGTTTCGAACTCGCCGTTATCAAAGCAGATGTAGTGCTTGATCGTGGTCCACTTCGGCTTCATCCGGTCGACCAGCGGCTGGAACGCGGCATCGTAAAGCAGCACCTGATCATCGGCGTGATTGGCGATGTATTCCAGCTGGTCGTCGAACAGCCGCGGGTTGACCGTGTGGAGCACGCCGCCGACGCCGACCGCGCCGTACCAGCTGACCAGATGGCGCGCATGGTTCATCGCCAGCGTGGCAATCCGCTCGCCCGGCTGCACGCCCAGGTTGCGGAGCGCCTGGGTCATCTTCAAAGCGTCAAGCCGGACCCCGGCCCAGGTCGTCACGGTCTCGCTGCCATCGGCCCAGCGCGACACGATCTCGCGGCCGCCGTGCTCGCGCGCGGCATGGTCAATAATCCGGGTCACCCGAAGGTCCCAATCCTGCATGGCTCCCAGCATTCGGCTCTCCCGCTCGTCGCTTGCGTCAGGCGACCAGTCGGAGATTGGCTCCGCCGCGCCGCGCACTTAACTGCACATTGGCAACCCCGGGCACATTTGCCAAGCTTTCCGCAAGTTCGCCATCAAGCTGGAAATCGCGGCCGAGCCGGACGAGCTGCTCTTCGCCCCCGCCGGTTTGCAGCCGTGCGATTACTTCACCGCGGCCATCGGCCCCGCCCACCAGCAGCTGCGCAAGGTCGGCAAAGGCCTCGGCCCGCAGCACATCGAGCTTCAGCACCATGCTCGCCGCGCTCTTGACCTCGTCAAGCGGGCGGGCGCTGCGTACCGTCACGCGCGGCGGCTCGTCAGGACTCGGCGAATCGAGTTCGACCGTGAGCAGCAGGCAAGTTCCGTCCTTGGCCCAAGCGAGCATCGGTTCGACCAGCGATTCTTCAAAGCAGGCAGCGCTGAACTGCCCCGAGCTGTCGGAAAAATCGGCACGGATGAAATCGCCGCCGCGCCGGGTCTTGCCGCGGTTCACGCTCTCGACCATCGCTGCCATCATCGCCTGCGCCCTGCCGCCTGCCGGCGCTCCGCTCTCCATCAGGCTGGCAAAGGTCCGCGCGCCATTGGCCGAGGCGACCGCACGCCATTGTTCGACCGGGTGCGCGGCGAAATAGAACCCGAAGTTCTCGCGTTCCTTGGCCATCGTTTCGGGCTTCGACCACGGCTCGGCATCGACCAGCCGCAGGGTCGGCGCGGCATGATCCTCACCGCCGAACAGCCCGGCTTGCCCGCTCGATCGGCTGCGCGCAGCCTCGTCCGCCACTGCCAGCAGCATGTCGGCATTGGCCATCACCTTAGCCCGGTTCAGCTCGATCACATCAAACGCGCCGGCCCCGGCCAGCCCTTCCAGCTGGCGGCGGTTCATCGATCCTGCCGGCACGCGGCGGAACAAATCTTCCAGGCTTTCAAACCAACCGCTCGCCTCGCGCTCGGCATGCAGCGCATCCATCGCCTTTTCGCCGACGTTGCGGATACCTGCGAGCGCATAGCGCACCTGGTACCCGTCATCGGTGCGCTCGACGGTGAATTCAGCCTCGCTGCGGTTGATGTCGGGCCCGGCCAAAGGCACCCCGCGCCGCCGCATGTCATCGACGAACACCGCCAGCTTTTCCGATTGGTGCATATCGAAGCACATCGATGCAGCGTAAAATTCGTGCGGGTAATGCGTCTTGAGCCAGGCGGTCTGGTAAGACAGCAGCGCATAGGCTGCGGCATGGCTCTTATTGAAGCCGTATCCGGCGAACTTGTCGATCAAGTCAAACAGCTCGCCAGCCTTGGCCGCTTCGATCCCCGAAGCGTCCTTGGCCCCGGCAATGAACCGTGCCCGCTGCGCGTCCATTTCCTTCTGATCCTTTTTGCCCATCGCGCGCCGCAGCAAATCGGCATCGCCCAGCGAATAGCCCGCAAGGATCTGTGCGGCCTGCATCACCTGTTCCTGATAGACGAAAATCCCGTAGGTTTCGGCGAGGATCGCCTCGAGCTTGGGATGCGGGTACTCAATCGCCTCGGCGCCGTTCTTGCGCCGCCCGAATAGCGGAATGTTGTCCATCGGACCCGGCCGGTAGAGCGCACCGATGGCGATGATATCGTTAAAATTGCTCGGCTTCACTGCCGCCAGAGCGCGGCGCATGCCTTCGGATTCGAGCTGGAACACGCCGACTGTGTCACCCGCCTGGAGCAGCCGGTAAACCTGCTCATCGTCCCACGGCAGCAGCGACAGGTCGATCTCGATCTCGCGCTTGGCCATCAATTGCGTCGCCTTCTTGAGCACCGACAGCGTTTTGAGGCCAAGGAAGTCGAACTTGATAAGCCCGGTATCCTCGACATATTTCATGTCAAACTGGGTCACCGGCATGTCCGAACGCGGATCGCGGTAGAGTGGAACCAATTGCGCGAGCGGACGGTCACCGATCACCACCCCGGCGGCGTGTGTTGAACTGTTGCGCGGCAGGCCTTCGAGCTGAACCGCAAGGTCGATCAGCCGCCGCACCTCGTCGTCCTCGTCATAGGCGGACTTGAGTTCGGACACCCCGTTAAGCGCGCGCGGCAGCGTCCACGGGTCGGTCGGGTGGTTGGGGATCATCTTGCATAAGCGGTCGACCTGGCCATAGCTCATCTGCAAGATCCGCCCGGTGTCGCGCAGAACTGCGCGGGCTTTCAGTTTTCCAAAGGTGATGATCTGTGCGACGTGATCCTCGCCGTACTTGGCCTGGACATAGCGGATCACCTCGCCGCGGCGGGTTTCGCAGAAGTCGATATCGAAGTCCGGCATCGACACACGTTCGGGATTGAGGAAGCGTTCAAACAGCAGCCCCAGCCGCAGCGGATCGAGATCGGTGATGGTCAAGGCCCAGGCAATCACACTGCCCGCGCCCGAACCGCGCCCCGGTCCGACCGGAATGTCATTGTCTTTCGCCCACTTGATGAAGTCGGCCACGATCAGGAAGTAGCCGGCAAAGCCCATCGTATTGATCACGTTGGCTTCAAAATCTAGCCGGTCGAAATAGACCTGGCGCGCCTCATCGGTCATTTCGCCATAGGGCAGCAGCCGCGCTTCGAGGCCGGCGCGGGCGTCCGCAATCAGCATCCGCGCTTCGCCTGCCGCGTCGCCTGCAAGGCTCGGCAGCAGCGGCTTGCGCTTGGGCGGGGCGTAGGCACAGCGCTGCGCGACGACAAGCGTATTGGCGAGCGCCTCGGGCAGGTCGGCAAACAGCTCCTGCATCATCGGCGCACTCTTGACCCAGATTTGCGCGCTTGAGCGGGGGCGATCGGCGGCATCAAGGTGAGTCGACCCGGCGATGCACAGCATGGCATCGTGCGCGGCGTGGAACTGCGGATCGCCGTAACAGGCCGGGTTGGTCGCAACTAGCGGCAGGTCGCGGGCATAGGCCAGGTCGATCAGCGCGTCCTCGGCGGCATCCTCCGCCGCTTCGCCGCGCCGGGCGATCTCGATGTAGAGACGGCCGGGAAACAGGCCTTCAAGCGCTTCGCAATATTCGGCGGCAGCCTCGCTGCGCCCCTCGGCCAGCAACCGGACCAGCGCGCCCTCGCCCGCCGCGGTCAACGCGACTAGGCCGTCGGACCGGCCCTGCAGGTCCGCGAGCGTGACATGCGGTTCAAGTTCCAGTGGGCGTTCGAGGTGCGCTTTGGAGACGAGGTGGCACAGATTAAGCCAGCCCTCCTCGTTTTGCGCATAAAGCGCCAGCCAGTCGATCGGCCCATCAAGACTGCGCCGCACCCCCAACGTGACCCCGATGATCGGCTGGATCCCGGCATCGCGTGCCGCCCCGGCAAAAGCCATCGCGGCGTAAAGCCCATTGCGATCGGCAATCGCGATGGCCGGAAAGCCGCGTTCTTTCGCCAGCTTGACCGCCGCCTTGGGTTCCACCGCCCCTTCGAGGAGCGAGTAGCTGGACAAGACGCGCAAAGGGACGAAGCCGGTGTGGGACATGGGTTCAAGGTTAGGCATTCGTTGCAGGATTTGCCAGAGCCATCAGGGCGGCTTTTCCACCGTCCCTCCCCCAATGTTGTCGCATTTCACCTAGGCAATTGCGCGCGGATGTGGTCCACCTTTCGCAGCAAGGGTCGCGCCTTAAGTTTTCAGCCTCGGATGGGAGTCGAGAATGGATAACCCTTATGCTGCGAGCAGCGGTCTGATCGAACGAGCCAAGGCGATCCTGACCCAGCCTGACGAGACCTGGCCGAAAATCGCGGCGGAACCGTCGTCACCGCGCGAAATCCTTATGCGCTATGCCCTGCCGCTGCTGATCCTCGGCCCGATTGCCGCCTTCATCGGCGGCCAGGTGTTCGGGATCAACATCTTCTTCGCGACCGTTCGGCCGGGACTGGTCAGCGGTTTGACTTCGGCCATCGTCAGCGTGATCATCGGCGTCATCTCGCTGTTCATCACCGCCTGGATCGCGGACTTCCTGGCACCGAAGTTCAAAGGCGTGTCGGACCGGACGGCGGCCTTCAAGCTGGTCGCCTATTCGATGACCCCGGCCTGGATTGCCGCGATCCTTGGGCTGTTCATGTCGGCTTCGATCGCGATGGTGATCGGGCTGATTTCACTTTACGGGATCTACCTGTTCTACAAGGGCGCGACGCCGCTGATGAAGGTCCCGCAGGACCAGGTGCCGATCTATATGGTGGGACTCGCGGTGGTTTCGATCGTGCTTAGCATCATTGCCGGCACGGTTGCGGCAAGGGTGACCGGCCTGATGATACCCAGCACCTCAATGATGTCGGGCGACGACGTCAAGGCGACGATCCCCGGCATCGGGACGATCGACACCAGCAAGATCGACGCCGCCACCAAGCAGATGCAGGCCGTCACCAACGGGCAGGTCAAGCCGATCGACGGTACGCAGCTGCAAACGCTGTTCCCGGCCAGCCTTAATGGCTTTAACCGCACCGCGATGGAAGCCAACGCCATGGGCCAGATGGGGACCGAGGCCGAAGCGACCTACACCCTTGGCGACAAGTCTTTCCGGCTGAAGCTGGTCGATTCGACTGGCCTTGGCGCGCTGGCCGGGATCGGCGGCGCGATGGGCGTCACCCACAGCCAGGAAGATGCCGACGGATATGAGCGGACCAATACGGTCGACGGTCAGATGCAGATCGAAAAGTGGAACAACAAGAACCACGACGGCAGCTTTACACAGCAAGTCGCCAGCCGCTTCATGATCACCGCCGAGGGCGAGGCGGACAGCGTCGACCAGCTCAAGTCCGCGGTCGCCGCAATCGATCAGGGCAAGCTGGCTTCACTGGCGAAGTAGCGCCCTACAGCAGCTTCTCGATGTCCTTCCCAAGGCTCTCCGGCTTGTCAGTCGGGGCGTAGCGGCGCACGACTTTGCCGTCGCGGCCGATCAGGAACTTGGTGAAGTTCCACTTGATCGCCTTGGTCCCCATCAGGCCGGGCGCTTCGCTCTTGAGCCAGCCGTACAGCGGGGATTCGCCCGCGCCGTTGACTTCGACCTTGGCCATCACCGGAAAGCTCAGCCCGAAATTGACCTTGCAGAATTCGGCGATCTCGTCGGCGCTGCCGGGTTCCTGACCCCCGAACTGGTTGCACGGGAAGGCCATGATCTCGAAACCCTGATCCTTGTACTTCTGGTAGAGCGCCTCAAGCCCGTCGTACTGCGGGGTGAAGCCGCACTTGCTGGCGGTGTTGACCACCAGCACGACTTTGCCCAGCTTGTCGGCGAGGTTTTCGTCCTTGCCGCCCGGCTTGGTGGCGGTGAAATCGGCGATGGTCTTGGCGTCGCTCATGGCAGGTCCTCGCGTTGCGCCAGCGCGATAATCTCGCCGACATTCAATGTCTTGCCGCCGGGCATTTCGAGCACCAGTCGCGCGCGGTCTCCGGCGGGCATCGCGGCGACTTCGCGGACTAGTTTGCCCAGCGGACCGTCGCGTAACTTGCGAAAATGATAATGCAGGTCAGAGCCGCTGTCGTCGCGCTCGGTGAGCGTCACGGGTGCGTTCCAGTCGATCGCTTCCATCGGTGACGGCCCTTGTTTCCGGTGGCCGACCATGGCACGCAGCCGCGCAGCGATCAAGCCGGTCCTATTCTGGCGTGCCGACGTTTCACCTTTTGGTCTTGGCGCGCCGATAAATCAGATCGAAGCTGTCCGACCAGGTCAGCCCCTGATCGGTCGAAATCTCACCGTGCTGGCGGACGCTGTCCGGATCCAGCGGAGTGTAGGTCATGCGGATCAGACCATCCTGGCCGGGCCCATTGACTCCCCTCCAGAAGCCGGTGAGCACCATCGATTGTCCGGCTAATCCGCCATCGAAATGGACTTGCCCACCCTGGCTGTCGAGCCACAACTGGCGCCATTGGCCGGTCGACGGATCATAGCTGTTAAGGCTTCCCCCATCACCGCCCTTGAGCGGCATCCAGTTCTCGCGGATTGCACAACCATCATAAAGTCGTTCGATCCGGCTATGCGCAGTCAGCGGTGCTTTCGCCGAATCCTTGGCGTTTGGATAGACATTCCATTCGCCAACCCAGAAATCGAAACCATGGTGGCCCGCGCTAGCACAAAGAGGCGATGGCGGTGGCACGGGTGGAGGCGTGGATACGACGGCTTGGCTCAAGAGCAGTGCTGCTGCCAGATGAATCATTGTCGGCTCCCCTCTGCGGAAGCAAAATGTGGCGGCGATTTACCGCGACCGGCAAGCCGGTTTCGATCAAGCGCGGGTCCGCGCCGACCGGCGACTTATTCGAGCTTGCCTTCGTGCAAGCGGAACACCCGGTCCATCCGCGCGGCGAGGCGTTCGTTGTGCGTCGCGACCAGCGCGGCGCTGCCAGTCCCGCGGACCAATTCGAGGAACTGGGCCAGCACCTTGTCGGCAGTCGCTTCGTCGAGGTTGCCGGTAGGCTCATCGGCCAGCACCAGCGCGGGCTTGTTGGCGAGCGCCCGCGCGACCGCGACGCGTTGCTGTTCGCCGCCCGACAGCTGGCTGGGGCGGTGATCGAGCCGTTCGGCCAGACCCAGCGCACTGAGCAATTCTTCGGCCCGTACTTTGGCTGCGCCGCGTTCGGTTCCCGCCACAAGCTGCGGCAGCACCACGTTCTCTGCAGCGTTGAAATCGGGTAGCAGGTGATGGAACTGATAGACGAATCCAATCCGGTCGCGCCGTAAGGTGGTGCGCTCGTCGCCACTGAGCGAAGTGGCATCGCTGCCGGCGATCTCGATCTTGCCGCCGAACCCGCCTTCGAGCAGGCCGACCGCTTGGAGCAGGGTCGATTTGCCCGAACCTGATGGGCCAAGCAGCGCGACAACTTCGCCCGGCTGCACGGACAGGTCCACCCCGCGCAGCACGTCGATCCGCACCCCGCCTTGCTCAAAGCTGCGGGTCAGGCCGGTGAGCTTGATGACCGGATCACTCATAGCGCAGCACCTGTACCGGATCGGTGCTCGCCGCCTTGAACGCCGGGTAAAGCGTCGCGAGGAAGCTGAACAGCAGCGCCATCAGGCAGATCACGGTGATCTCCACCGGGTCGCTGCGGCTGGGCAGTTCGGTAAGGAAGCGGATCGATGGATCCCACAGGTTCTGCCCGGTGACCAGTTCGACGAACCGGACCACTCCTTGGCGGAAGAACAGGAAGATGAAGCCCAGCCCAAGTCCGGCCAAGGTGCCCACGGCGCCGATCACAAAGCCGAGCAGCACGAACACCTTTAGGATCGAGCGCCGGGTTGCCCCCATCGTGCGCAGGATCGCGATATCGCGGGTCTTGGCGCGGACCAGCATGATCAGGCTGGAGAGGATGTTGAACACCGCGACCAGCACGATGATCGACAGCACCACGAACATCGCCACGCGCTCCACCGCCAGCGCTTCGAACAGACTGGCGTTGATTGATTTCCAGTCGTTGACCACCACTTGTCCGGCGTACTTCTTGCGCACCGGCTCCATGATTTGAGAGGCGCGATCGGGGTCGTCGACCTGCACTTCGATCATTTGCACCGCGTCGCCGGTGAGAAGCAGCGTCTGCGCGTCCTGCATTGGCATTACCACGAAACGCTGGTCGTAGTCGTACACCCCAATCTCGAAGATTGCGGCGACCCGGTAGGCGATCTCACGGGGGACAGTGCCAAACGGGGTCGAACGCCCCTGCGGATTGATGATCGTGATCGAATCGCCCACCTGCACGCCGAGGTTTTCGGCCAGTTGCGATCCAAGCGCGACTTGGCCGGCATCGGGCTGCAGTTGTTTTAACGTCCCCTGCACCACCTTGTCGCTCAGCTTGGCGATATCCTCGGCCGTGTTACCGCGCGCGAAAATCGCTTCCACCCGGCCGTTGAAGCTGGCCAGCAGCGGCTGTTCGATCAGCGGCGAGGCGTGGACCACCCCGGGGGTCGCCTGAACGTCCTTCAGCACGTCGCGCCAGTTATCCAGCCGCCCGCCATAGGCCTGGACGATGGCATGTCCATTCAAGCCCACGATCTTGTCGAACAGTTCAGCGCGAAAGCCGTTCATCACGCTCATCACGATGACCAGCGCCGCGACACCCAGCATCACGGCGGCCAGGCTAATGCCTGCCACCAGCGCAATAAACGCCTCACCGCGCCCAGGCAGCATGTAGCGTTTGGCAATCGTCCATTCGAAGGGGGAAAGGAGCAAACTGGTGTCCTGCGCAGGTGGAGGAAGTGGATGCGCGCGGTTTAGGCGGGGCAGCCAAGGCTGGCAAGGCCGCCCTTGCTCGCCGCTCAGCTTGGCACGATCACAAAGTCGATCACGGCTGCTACTTCGTTTGCCGCGGCCAAGAACGGATGCTTGTTGAATGCAGCGGAGCGCACGCTTGCTTTGCCGGACAATCGCGGCCAAAGGCGCTGCGACAGGGCTATGCCAGCGCCGGGCGATTCTTGCATGAACCTTACTCACCCATTCCTTGATGCCGATGGCGACAAACTGCACGAAGAGTGCGGCATCTTCGGCGTAATCGGCGCGCCAGGTGCCTCCGCGATGACCGCGCTGGGGCTCCATGCCCTGCAGCACCGCGGCCAGGAAGCGGTTGGCATTGTCAGCTATGACGGGCACGATTTCTTCGCGCGGCGCGGGCTCGGCCACGTGGCGCAGGTGTTCTCCGATACGACGATCATGACCGAGCTGCCCGGTGCGATGGCTTCGGGCCACGTGCGGTATTCGACCACTGGCGGCCAAGGGCTTCGCAATGTCCAGCCGCTCCACGCCGATCTGGCGCGCGGCGCCTTCTCGATTGCGCACAACGGCAACATCTCGAACGCGATGCACTTGAAGCACGAGCTGGTGAACAAGGGCGCGATTTTCCAGTCGAGCTCGGACACCGAGGTGATCATCCACCTGATCGCGACCAGCCGCTATCCCACCCTGCTCGACCGGTTCGTCGATGCGTTGCGGATGGTCGAAGGTGCCTATTCACTGATCTGCATGACGCCGAAGCGAATGATCGCCTGCCGCGATCCGCTCGGCATCCGGCCGCTGGTGATGGGCAAGATCGGCGATGCCACCGTATTTGCCAGCGAAACCGTTGCGCTCGACGTGGTCGGCGCGGAATTCGTGCGCGAGATCGAACCGGGTGAGATCGTCGAAGTGCGCCAGGATGGCCGCATGACGAGCCACCGCCCGTTCGGCAAGGTTGCCCCGCGCCCTTGCATCTTCGAGCACGTCTATTTCAGCCGTCCGGATTCGATCATGGGCGGCCAATCGGTTTACGAAGTACGCAAACGGATTGGCATGGAGCTGGCCAAGGAAGCGCCCGCCGATGCCGACATCGTTATCCCGGTGCCCGACAGCGGAGTGCCGGCGGCGATTGGCTATGCCCAGCAATCGGGCATTCCGTTCGAGCTTGGCATCATCCGCTCGCACTACGTCGGGCGGACTTTCATCCAGCCCAGCGACGGTGCGCGCCATGCTGACGTCAAACGCAAGCATAATGCCAACCGCGCGCTGGTTGCAGGCAAGAAGATCGTGCTGATCGACGATTCAATCGTGCGCGGGACCACCTCGATGAAAATTGTGCAGATGATGCGCGATGCCGGCGCGGCCGAAGTGCACATGCGCGTTGCCAGCCCGCCGACCGAGCATTCCTGCTTTTACGGCGTCGACACGCCTGAACGGAATAAGCTGCTCGCCGCGCAGATGGACGTGGAGGCGATGACCAAATTCATCGTCGCCGACAGCTTGGCTTTCGTTTCGATTGACGGACTGTATCGCGCGGTCAGCGAAAAGAGCCGCAACGCCGGCTGCCCGCAGCATTGCGACGCTTGCTTCACCGGCGATTATCCAACCACGCTGACCGATCAAGACGAGAAGCAGACCGACGAAGGGCAGCTCGCGTTTCCGATCGACACCGCACTGTGACTAAGGCGGTATGAGCAATTTGGCCGGACAGATTGCGCTGGTTACCGGCGCAAGCAAAGGCATCGGCGCAGCCACTGCGGTGGCGCTCGCGCAAGCAGGTGCTCACGTCGTGCTGACCGCCCGCGATGCCAAGCGGCTCGAAACGGTCGAGGAAGCGATCTTTGCAGCGGGCGGCAGCTCCACGATCGCCCCGGTCGATCTGGGCGACGGCGACGGGATTGCGCGGCTGGCAAATGCCTTGACCGAACGCTGGGGCGCGCTTGATGTGCTGGTCCACTGCGCAGCGGTCTTGCCCGAACTGACCTCGGTACGCGATATCGACCAGGCTCAGTTTTCCAAGACGCTGACCGTCAACGTGCTCGCCACCCAAGTGCTGATCGCCCGGTTCGATGCGCTGCTCAGGGCCAGCAAGGATCCCCGTTTCGTCCACTTGACGACCAGTGTCGCTACCACGCCGCGGGCCTATTGGGGTGCCTATGCGGCAAGCAAAGCGGCGGCAGAGAATCTCGTCGCCAGTTATGCCGAGGAAGCCCGCAACACCTCGAAGGTGCGGGTCGCCATCGTCGATCCGGGTGCGACCCGCACCAATATGCGGGCCAAGGCCTATCCGGGCGAAGACCCCGCATCGGTCAAGCCGCCCGAGGCTGTCGCCGCGGCCATAGTCGCGCTGCTTGGTGAACAGTTTGCCAGCCCGCACCGGCTGCGCGTTAACCTTTCCTGATAATCTGCCGGAAACCGCGCTGAGTGATACTTTGCCAAGCCCGAAGGGAAAGGTCCCTTAAAGGCTTCGCATTCGTCAGGGCGCGTTTCACAAGGGGCGGAAATCATGAGCGAACTTCTGTTGATGACCAAGGATCCGTATTTCTCGGCAGCGCAGGAAGACCGCAGCGCACCGCGAACCCGCGTAGCGATTCCGGCTGCGTTGCGCATTTCAGGCGGCCGCGGCTTCCAGACCGTGATCCACGATCTTTCGCTCTCGGGGTTTTGCGGCGCAGCGGTCAATCGCCTGCAGGTCGGCTCGGTTTGCTGGCTGACCCTGCCGGGAATCGAATCGCTGCAATCGGAAGTGATCTGGTGGGACAACAGCCTGGTGGGGTGCGCGTTCGACAAGCTGCTCAGTCCGATCGTCCACGATAACATCCTGAGCCGCTGGCAGAACAACGCATCATTTCGCCCTGCCTGTTGACCACAGTGGTCTGCTGACCGGACAACTGTCCCACCCCCCGCCGGGGGGTCCGGACGTTGATGCTGCGTCCTCCGCCCATTGGCACGGTATCTGATCGAGTCCGGGTGGCTAACCTCAGGCTGACTTGCGCAGGGTTACCTGCGCCACGGTGATCCCGCCGCCGCGGAAGCCGCCTTCGCAGTACATCAGGTAGAACCGCCAGAGCCGCTGGAAGCGCGCGTCGAACTGGGCCGGAAGCTTCCCCTCGGCAATCGCCGCGTCGAAATTCTCGCGCCAGATCCGCAGCGTTTCGGCATAGTCGAGCGCGAAGTCGACCTGATCGGTCCAGGCGAGATCGCGCGACGCCGCGAGACGGCGGAATTCGCTTTCACTGACCAGCATTCCGCCAGGGAAAATGTAAGCCTGGATGAAATCGGCGCTGGCCGCATAAGCCGGAAACAGGTCATCGCGGATCGCGATGTATTGCAGCGCCGCCTTCCCGCCGGGGGCGAGGTTGCGGGCGATGCAATCGAAAAAGTCGGGCCAGTATTCACGCCCCACCGCCTCGACCATCTCGACGCTGGCGATTCCCTCGAACTGCCCTGCGGCATCGCGGTAGTCCTGCTTGCGGAAGTCGATCCCCGGATATTTGTCACGGGCATAAGCCAGTTGCTCGTCCGACAGGCTGAGCGCGGTTACTTGCGCGCCGCCTTGTGCGAGCCGACCGGCCAGCGCACCCCAGCCGCACCCGATTTCGAGCACGCTGCGTGCACCTTCGATCCTTGCCGCGATGCTGAAGAGCTTGTCCTGCTGCGCTGCGGCCAGGCCCTCGGCACCCAGATCGAAGCGGGCGCTGGAATAGACCATCGCTTCATCGAGCCAGGCCTCGTAGAAATCGTTGCCAAGGTCATAGTGCGCATGAATGTTGCGGCGGGCCCCGGCGCGGGTGTTGCGGTGGAGCCAGTGCACCACCCGGGCCGCACAGCGCCATGGGCCGCGGGCCCGGACGGTATTACCCAGGGCCGAGGAATTGGCGACGAACAGGCGGAACAGCTGGACCGGATCCTCGCTGCTCCATTCGCCCTTTTCCCAGGCCTGGTACAAACCGATCGAGCCGCCGGTCGCAACTCGCAGCAAGCCGCGCCAGCTGTGCAAG
>JANXUP010000013.1 GCA_025356175.1 Sphingomonadaceae bacterium
GGCAGCAGCACCGGTTCGCCCTCGTTGGCGATGTAGAGGTTCGACATCACCTGCTCGCTGCCCCACTGCGCCCAGACCTCGGCACCCAGCACCTCCGAGGCAGCGCGGCTGAACCGGTCGGCCAGTTCGCGGCCCGGCCCGCCCGGAGCGAACCCGGCAAATCCGGCACAGCCGCGGACATAGTGCGACAGGCCGCCAGCCGCGTCAGCGACCTCGGGCATCCGTGCCTCGATTTGCATTTGCACGTGGGCCTCGACCGGCAAGGCGAAGTGCCCGGTGCCAAAGGCCGATACGGGGAGCCAGGTGGAACTGGCCTCACCGCGCAAGGTAAAGTCGCGGCCTTGATCGATCGCGGCTGCAATCTCGTCCACCGGGCCAAGCGTGACCGTGTCCGAATCGAGCTGGATCACATAGTTTTCGCGGCGCAGTTCGAGCAGGGTCAGCAGCCGTTCCCAGCATCCGCCACTGGGGCACTGGCCGACATCGACGCCAGCGAAACTGCGGATTTCGGGCGAATCGAGGTGAGCCGCCAGCACCGCCTTGTCGCTCGCCGTCAGCGACCCGTCGTCGAGGATTGCAAACCGTCCGCGCCCGAGCCGCGCGTGGAGTGACTTGGCGGCCACCAGATATGGCAGCAGCACCCGCGTCCCGATCATCGAAAAGATCACCACGGCATCATCGGCTCCGGCATCGGCCGCGCGCACCGGCGGCGCGGCGAGAACCGCACGCACGGTGCGATTGAAGTGCACCTCGCGCAATTTGCGCAAGGCCCGGTCGGCCAGCGTATCCATGGCCCTCGCATAGCAAAGCCGTGTTAACCAAGTGCGAACGCCGCGCCAAAGCCGCATGGTTGGATATCTCGGAAACGTGATATTGTCGGCAGCGGAGAGGATACCGTTATGCCGATGCACCCGTTGATCGCTGCCCTGATCCCGCTCGCGGCGACCTTCCCGCTGCTCGCCGGGCAAGAGGCGGCGCAGCCCGCCACCACCGTCGATGTCCTGGCGATCAAGACCGACCAGCATGACCGGATGACCGTTCCGGTGCGCGTCGGTGAAAAGGGTCCGTTCCGGTTCCTGATCGATACCGGCGCACAGAACACCGTGCTCAGCACCGCGCTCGCGGGACGGCTCGAATTGCGTCCGAGCAAGAAGGTGCACCTGATCGGGGTTGCCGGAACCACGGAGGTCGATAGCGTGCTGATCGACCAGATCGATCTTGGCCAGCGCAGTTTCTATGGACTGCTTGCCCCGCTGCTGGCGGGCGACGATATTGGCGCCGAAGGCATCCTCGGGCTCGACAGCCTGCAAGGCCAGCGCGTCCAGATCGATTTCCGCAACGGCCTGATCGCGGTTGACGATGCCAAGGCGCTGGGCGGCAACAAGGGCTACGAGATTGTGGTCACCGCACGGCGCCGGTCGGGCCAGCTGATCATGACCGACGCCACGATCGACGGGATTAAGGTCAACGTCGTGATCGATACCGGCGCTGAATATTCGATCGGCAACCGCGTCTTGCAGAATGCGCTGGCCAAGAAGCACGGCGGCGGCACGATGGTGCTGCGCAGCGTGACCGGCCAGGAAATCACCGCCGACCTCGGCTTTGCCAACGACCTCAAGATTGACAACATGAACTTCGGCAACCTGGTGATTGCCTATGCCGATGCCCCGCCGTTCGCGAAGCTCGGCCTCGCAGTCAGGCCCGCGCTGTTCCTGGGCATGCGCGACATGCGCGCGCTTGACCGCATCGCGATCGATTTCTCGACCCGCCGGATTTATTTCGACCTGCCGCTGGGGACGCGCCGGTAGGCACCGCACCGGCCTTCCGGAAAGCAAGTCAGGCTCTTCGTGGACCGCTTGGACCACTGTCTTAAGCGGAAAAACGGCAGTGCCCCCTTGTGCGGGCGAAGAACGTGACCTGGGGCTCCGCTTGCAGCAATCACGGGCGAGCATTTGATGGTCTGCTGCATAGTCATTCCTCGTATCGCTGGCAGGGGCCGGAACCTGCATGTCAGTTAGCAACGATGTAGGAAAATTTGCGCGTGAGAAGACAGACCTTCGTTATCCAAACGACCTTCCTCAAACCGTTCATCCTGAGCCCTTTTGCATTTCACCGCCCCCGCCCTACATGGAGGTGATGGCGCAAGCAGCGAACGATACGAAACGTGCGGTACGACACGAAGGCTGGGGCACGCTGCGGCGGTTCATTCCCTATCTGTGGCCGAAGGACCAGCCGGGGCTGAAGGCCCGCATCGTCATCGCGCTGGGCTTCATCGCCTTGTCGATGGCGCTGCAGTTCACCATGCCGGCGCTGCTCGGCATGGCGGTCGATGCGATGGGCAGCATCACCCCGCGCATTTCCACGTTCGCCATGCTCTATGTCTTGGCCTACAGCGCCGCGCGGCTTTCGGGGGTGGTGTTCGACAACCTGCGCAACCTGGTGTTCGAGCGGGTCGGCCAGCAGGCCACCGCGCAATTGGCCGAGAACGTCTTCGTCCAGCTGCACCGCCTGAGCCTGCGCTTCCACCTCGCCCGGCGCACCGGCGAGGTAATCAAGGTGATCGAACGCGGGACCAAGAGCATCGACACGATGCTCTATTTCCTATTGTTCAACATCGCCCCTACGGTGATCCTGCTCGCCGGCACAGCGGCGATCTTCTACGTCAAGTTCGGCTGGACGCTGGTGGTGGCCACGGCAATCGCAGTGGTCGCCTACATCTGGACAACCCGCGCGATCACCGAATGGCGCACGCATTTGCGTGAGAACATGAACCGGCTCGACGGGCACGCCTTGTCGCGCGCGGTCGATTCGCTGCTCAATTACGAAACGGTAAAATACTTCGCCGCTGAACGGCGCGAGGCGGACCGTTATACCCGTGCCACCCGGGCCTATGCCGATGCTGCAGTGAAAAGTGAGAACAGCCTGGCCCTGCTCAACATCGCGCAAGCGGCCATCACCAACCTGCTGATGGCGGGCGCGCTGGCCTTCACCGTGAAAGGCTGGGCCGAGGGGCGCTATTCGGCGGGGCAGCTGGTCTTCGTGCAGGGTTACCTGACCCAGCTGTTCCGTCCGCTCGACATGCTCGGCATGGTTTACCGCACGATCCGCCAGGGGCTGATCGACATGGCTTCGATGTTCGAACTGATCGATACGCGGGTCGAAGTGCAGGACGCGCCCGGCGCACCGGCGCTGGTGGTCCAGCGCCCGACGCTGGTCTTCGACAATGTGGTGTTCGGGTACGAGCCTGACCGCACGATCCTGCAGGGCCTGAGCTTCGAGGTGCCCGCCGGATCGCAGGTTGCGGTGGTCGGTCCATCGGGCGCGGGCAAGAGCACGATCGCGCGGCTGGTGTTCCGCTTCTATGACCCATGGTCGGGCCGCATCCTGATCGATGGGCAGGATATCCGCGAAGTGACGCAGGAAAGCTTGCGCGCGGCAGTGGGCATCGTCCCGCAGGATTCGGTGCTGTTCAACGACACCATCGGTTACAACATCGCCTATGGCCGCGATGGCGCCGGGCCCGCCGATATCGAGGCGGCAGCGCGCGGCGCCGCGCTGACCGATCTGATCGCGCGGCTGCCGCAAGGTTTCGATACCGAAGTGGGCGAGCGCGGATTGAAGCTGTCAGGCGGCGAGAAGCAGCGCGTCGCGATTGCGCGGACCTTGGTCAAGAACCCGCCGATCCTGCTGCTGGATGAAGCGACCAGCGCGCTCGACACCCGCACCGAGCAGGACATCCTCGCCACGCTGCACAATATCAGCACCGGGCGCACCTCGCTCAGCATCGCGCACCGGCTTTCGACGATTGCCGATGCCGACCGGATTTTCGTGCTCGATAACGGATTGCTGGCGGAAAGCGGCAGCCACAGCGAGCTGCTAAGGCGCGACGGGCTCTATGCCGACATGTGGAACCGGCAGGCTAACGAGGTTGAGGAGGTTCAGGCGGCGGAGTAGCGTGTCGTTCGTAGCGAAGTCTTGCCAACTCGCCATCTTCGCTGCTGCGATACTCGAGCGGGAGTGAATAACGAAACTTCCGCTCATAGCGCCGAGCATGAATCAAGCGATAGGCTCGCGTCATACGCTTCGTTCGCCAAGCCAGAAAAACAGCGAGCAATGCAGAAAGCATTGCTGCGAACACAAATCCAACTCTTCCCGGCAGCGAAGGATCATCGCGCAACACAATGGCCGGAAGGAGGGAAACGAACAGCAGTAGCCAAGCACTGCCTTGGCTCCAAACACTTGCGAACAATTCGGGATCGCGCGCATCCGGAGCCAGCCAATGATCGACAAACCTGCGGAAATTCAAATACGTCTGTCGCAACTCCATCACTTCACCACGTCCGCCTCGTGCCACACCACGGCCTGGGCGCACTTCATATACCCAGCCTCCTCGTCCCACGCGACGCTGGGCGAGCCATAAAGCCGCCAGCCTTGCTCGAGCGCTTCGGACACGCGCTCGCAAAAGGCGCGGTCGTCCTTGCCAGTGAGGAGGCGGTAAATCGGCTTGTCGTCGGGTGTTTGCATGGGGGCGGGATAGCGCATGATCGCCCCCTCTCCAAGCTGCGCTAGGCGCAAGCGCCAAGCTGCGCTTTCCTCCCCCGCAAGGGAGGAGGGAACAGCTTGTGTTTATCCTCCCCCCTTGCGGGGGAGGATATGCAGGCTTGTGAGCGTAGCGAACTAGCCGGAGTTGGAGAGGGGGACGGCGTTACAAGATATACTTCGACAGGTCAGTATCCTTGGCCAGCCCGGCCAGCCGCGCCTGCACATAGGCCTCGTCCACCGTCACGGTCTCGCCGGCGCGGTCTTCGGCTTCGAAGCTCAGCTCTTCGAGCAGCTTTTCCATCACCGTCTGAAGCCGCCGCGCGCCGATGTTCTCAACCGCTTCGTTGACCTGGCAAGCGATGCGGGCGACCGCACGGATCGCGCCGGGGGTGATCTCGACGGTCAGTTTCTCGGTCGCCAGCAGGGCTTGGTATTGCGAGACCAGATTGGCGCGGGTTTCGCTGAGGATGCGGACGAAATCGTCTTCGCTCAATGCAGTCAGTTCGACCCGGATCGGCAGGCGGCCCTGCAGTTCGGGCAGCATGTCGCTCGGCTTGGCCACATGGAACGCGCCGCTGGCAATGAACAGCACGTGGTCGGTTTTCATCGGGCCATATTTTGTCGCGACCGTGGTGCCTTCGATCAGCGGGAGCAGATCGCGCTGCACGCCTTCGCGGCTGACCGAGCCGCCGCGCACGTCCGATACCGCGATCTTGTCGATCTCGTCGATGAACACGATGCCGTTGGTTTCGGCATTGGCCAGCGCGACACGGTTGACGTCGTCCTGGTCCATGCGCTTGTCGGCTTCCTCCTCGACCAGCTTGGCCCAGGCATCGGGTACCTTCAATTTGCGCCGCCTGAGCGCCTGCTTGCCCATCGCCTTGCTCATCATGTCGGAGAGGTTGATCATCCCGACGCCGCCGCCCATTCCGGGGATTTCGAACCCGCCCGACGGCGTGTCCTCAACTTCGATCTCGATCTCGGTATCGTCCATCGCGTGCTCAACAATGCGCTGGCGAAAGCTTTCGCGGGTCGCTTCGCTCGCGCCGTCGCCGACCAGCGCTTTCAGCAGCCGGTCCATCGCGTCCTTCTCCGCCGCCTCGCGCACCGCCTCGCGGCGGCGGTCCTTTTCGAGCCGGATCGCTTCCTCGACGAGATCGCGCGCGATCTGCTCGACATCGCGGCCGACGTAACCGACCTCGGTGAACTTGGTCGCCTCGACCTTGACGAACGGCGCTTCGGCGAGCTTTGCCAGGCGGCGCGAGATCTCGGTCTTGCCGCAGCCCGTCGGCCCGATCATCAGGATGTTCTTGGGGGTCACTTCATCGCGCAATTCGGGCGAGAGGCGCTGGCGGCGCCACCGGTTGCGCAAGGCGACCGCGACGGCCTTCTTGGCGTCTCGCTGGCCGATGATATGTTCGTCAAGGGCGGCGACAATGGCTTTGGGGGTAAGGTTATCGGTCATCCCCGCATAGATGGTGGGCAGGCGGCGGCGTTCAAGGCTGGACCCGAACGCCAACGGCACGCTAGAGCCTGACGGTATGGCACCTCCTTCGCTGATTGTGGTCGACGGTTTCCTCGCAGATCCGATGGTCGCGCGGCAGCAAGCGCTGGCGCTCGATTACGATCCTGCGTTCAAGCAGGGTAACTATCCGGGGCTGCAATCCACCCAGGCGTTGGAAATTCCGGGTCTCGATGAAGCTGTCTCGCGGCTCGCTGGCGTGTCGCTCAAGGCACAGGACGGGACGATGCACGGGCATTGCCGGATGACGCTGGCCGGCGATCGGGGGCGATCGGGGGTGCACATCGATCCCTGCACCTATTCGGGCATCCTCTACCTCAGCCTGCCCGAGCATTGCCGTGGCGGGACCGACTTTTTCCGCCACAAGCGCACCGGGCTGGAGCGGATACCTGAGCGGCGCGAGGATAGGCTCGCCGCTGGTTACAGCGATATCAATGTGCTGATCGAGCAAGTGGTCAACCACGATACGCTGAAAAACGGCTGCTGGGACAAGGTGATGACCCTGCCGATGCGCTTCAACCGGCTGGTACTGTTCAGCCCGTGGCAGTTCCACAACGCCGCGCGCGGTTTTGGCAGCAACCCCGGAAATGGCCGGCTGGTGCAAACCTTCTTCTTCGCGGCGGCTTAGATCGTCTCCACAGTCACCCGGTCGTTGGTGAAGACGCAGACCTCAGCGGCGACCGCCATCGCGCGGCGGGCGATCTTTTCGGGGTCCTGCTCATATTCGACCAAGGCTTTGGCTGCGGACAGCGCGTAGTTTCCGCCCGAACCGATCGCAGCGATCCCCTCTTCGGGTTCGAGCACGTCGCCGTTGCCAGTAAGGATCAGCAGCACGTCCTTGTCGGCAACGATCATCAGCGCCTCAAGGTTGCGCAGGTACTTGTCGGTGCGCCAGTCCTTGGCGAGTTCCACCGCAGCGCGCATCAATTGCCCCCGGTGCTGCTCAAGCTTCTTTTCAAGGCGTTCGAACAGGGTGAAGGCGTCGGCGGTGGCCCCGGCGAACCCGGCGATGACGCTGCCGTCACCGATCCGGCGCACCTTCTTGGCGTTGGGCTTCATCACCGTGTTGCCCATCGAAACCTGGCCATCCCCCGCGATGACGGTCTTGCCGCCGCGCTTGACGCCGATGATGGTGGTGCCGTGCCACTGGATCAGGCCGTGGCTGGAATTGTGATCAGTCATGCGCGGGATATATGCATGGTCCCGGCGCCTTCAACCTTAGCTGCCGTTGGGCCCGCCCGGACCACCCTGGCCGGCACCTTGACCGCCGGAGCCAACCTGGCCGATATTGCCGAACAGGTCTTCGAGGAAGCTGCGGTTACGGCCCAGCGTCGGCGTCTTGTCGCCATCGGGGCCGATCCGCGCGACATGTTCAGCACCGGTACGCTCAACCGAGGCGACATTGCCCTTGTCGTCGAACACGATGTGGACGAGCAACTGCTCGGTCGTGTGCGGTGAATTGAACGCGGCCTGGCGGGTGTTGGTCGAAATGTAGTACCAATCCTGCCGCCCGAACTGGCTGACGAAGCTGGGCCGGCCAAGCACCTTTTCCACCGAGGTGCGGTTGTCGATCCCGGCCTGGACCGAATCGAGCAACGCCCCATCGACGATGTAGCCGCGGTGGTCCTTGATCGTCGCGCAGCCGCCGAGGCTGCCTGCGAGCAACGCACCTGCCAGAAGAAAACCGCTTACTCGCATCAATTGTCGCTCCGTCGGCCCGCTCGCATGTTGAAGGCGGGGGCCCTTTGATCTATCGCGGCGCCAGCCTTAGGCTGCCTTGCCGCGCTGCGCAACAAGGCGCTTGGAGGCCGCGCGTTTAACTGCAACTGAATGAAAAGGGACCTGCCCATGGGGCTGTTCGATCGCCTGATGGGCCGCCGGACCGACGAGACCGCGTTGCGCCCGCTGTGGCACCGCGTGGTGGAAGTGGCCCGCGAGCCGCAATGGTACGCGAAGGGCGGCGTGGCTGACACCGTGCCCGGCCGGTTCGATGCGATCAGCCTGGTGCTAAGTCTTGTGCTGCTGCGCATGGAAGCGAGCGAGGCAATTCGCGGCGAGACTGCGCGGCTGACCGAACTGTTCGTGTCCGACATGGATGGCCAGCTCCGCCAGAGCGGCGTGGGCGATGTCGTGATGGGCAAGCACATGGGCAAGCTAATGAGCGCGCTGGGCGGCCGGATCGATGCCTTCCGCGAAGGGCTTGCAGCATCCGATGACAGCCTGCTGATCGGCGCGATCGAGCGCAACATCACCTTGATCGACGGAGCCGATCCGGCGGCGATCGCCAGCGAAATGCGCCGCATGGCCGCGAGCCTCGCCGCTGTAAACGACGCTGACCTGATCGCCGGGACCGTGCCGAGATGAGCGAGATGTCCCGTTTGATCGATGCGCGCCAATTGCCGGAAAAGCCGGTCGAAATCACCGCCAGTGCGGCCGAATGCGTAGCGCTGGCGAAGCGTTTCGACCTGGTCGCGGTCCGGCACCTGAGCGCCCGCATCACGCTGACGCCCGATGGCCAGACGGTCCGCGCGCGCGGCGTGCTCGATGCCGATGTGGTGCAGAGCTGCGCGGTATCCGCCGAAGAACTTGAAGTCGGCGTGCACGAACCGGTCGAGCTGCAGTTCGTGCCCCCGGCCAGTGACCTGCCCGAGGAACTGGAACTCGAGGCCGAGATGCTCGATCAGATCGAGATGGAGGGCGGCCGGTTCGACCTTGGCGAAGCGCTGGCGCAGACGCTGGGGCTGGCGATCGATCCTTACCTTGAAGGCCCCGGCGCCGAGGAAGCCCGCCACCGCGCCGGTCTGCTCGATCCGAGCGACGCCAGCCCGTTCGCCGCGCTGAAGGATATGTTCAAGAAGGACTGAGCTTGCGAAATCGTCCCGGTTTTCCGGCATGATTTTTCAAGGAGGGCATTTTCTAGCCCAATAAACGTGATAAGTGAATTGAGCCGTAGCAATGGCGAAGCCACATTCCCTTCTGGAAGGGGAAGTGTTTCGAGCCAGAAGCGCCATTGCTACGGCTCACTGGGTTGGTTTGGAGCCAACTCAGAACGGGATATCGTCATCCAGATCGTCAGCGAACCCGCCGCCCACGTTGCTGCCGCCCGAACGCTGGCCGCCAGCAGGCGCGCTGCTGCCGCCGCCGCCCCAATCGCCGCCGCCCGCGCGCTGGCCGCCCTGCCCGCCGCCGGGCGCGCCATCGAGCATGGTTAGCACCGAGCCGGGGCCTTGCAGCACCACTTCGGTCGAATAACGGTCATTGCCCGACTGGTCCTGCCACTTGCGGGTGCGCAGCTGGCCTTCGATGTAGACCTTGCTGCCCTTGCGCAGGAAACGTTCAGCCACCCCGGCGAGCCCTTCGGAAAAGATCGCGACCGAATGCCATTCGGTGCGTTCCTGCTTTTCGCCGGTGTTCTTGTCTTTCCAGTTTTCCGAGGTGGCAATGCGCAGATTGCACACCTTGCCCCCGTTCTGGAAGCTCTTGACCTCGGGATCAGCGCCCAGATTGCCGACGATGATTACCTTGTTGACGCTGCCTGCCATTATTTCCTCGCTCTACAACCCAAGAGCGATTGCGCTCCAATAGGTGATTCCGGCGAATATGTAGGCTAACCCGAACAGGTATGCCAACATGAAGGCAGGCCATTTCCACCCATTC
>JANXUP010000027.1 GCA_025356175.1 Sphingomonadaceae bacterium
CGGGTTGATGACGAACGGCTTGAAGTGGCCAACCGTACCGCCGGTTCCCAGCGTTGCGCCGGTGTAAAGCGGATCAGCAATGCCGGCATTGATGGCACCGTTGATCGCACCGACGAAGGCGTTGACCCCGGCGACACTGCCTGAGGTTGAAGCCACCGCGCAGTTCGCGCCGTTGGTGATGTCCTTGATGATCACCGCATCAGCGCGCCCGCCGCCAAAGTCACGCGGGTTGGCCAGCGGATTGGTAGTGCTGGTCACCTTGCTGTGCAGATAGCTTGCGTTCATGTTGATGGTGAATTCGGGGATCGGACGGATCACTGCTTCGGCTTCAAGACCGTAGATCTTCGCGTTGACGTTGTCGTTGACCGAAGTCCGCGAAACGATGCGCGACAGCTGCAGGCCCTTGTAGTCGTACATGAAGGCAGTGAGGTTGAGCGTCAGCTTGCCGCCGGCAAAGGTATTCTTCGAACCTATTTCGTACGCATTGACGAATTCCGGTGCAAAGGTTGTCGGCACTGCCGCCACCGGCGACAGCGGCGGGTTGATGCCACCCGACTTGTACCCGCGCGAATACGAGATGTAGAGCAGGTTGTTGCGGGTTATCTGCCAATCGAGCACAGCGCGGCCGGTAAACTTGCCGAAGCTGACACTGGCATTAGCGAACAGTTGGTTGCCGGCGATGCTGGGATCGGCATCGTAGGCGCCAATGAACGGCGAGCTATATGCATTTGTGGAACCATAGGGAACCAGGAAGCTGGCCAGTGTGGTTCGGGCCGAGACTGACTTCTCGTCATGGTTGTAACGCAGACCGACGGTCAGCTTTACCGCATCGCTAAACTTGAAGTAGCCTTCGCCGAACAGCCCGTAAGACTTGATCCGCAGGCTGTCGGTATTGTTGCGGTAAGTCGGCGTCCCGAGATAGCTCGGCGGCAGCGGCGTAGGATTGCCGGTTGCGGCGTCCTTGTTACCGAATGCAGTAAACGAGCCGAGTACGCCGGTAACATAGTCGATCCCGAATGAATCGACGTAGTAGCTGCTCTCGGTCAGGCGCAATTTGCTGTAGATCCCGCCGAGCAGGAAGTTGAACGGACCGTCCCACTTCGATGCAAGGATCGCTTCCGCCGACCAGCTTGTATTGTAGGAGTTTGAACGGTCAAAGTCCTGCGGAGTGTTCGAGCAGACCTTGTGGCCGCCGAATGCGCCAGTCCCGGTTTCTTCCGGAAGCGAAGTGCAGAGTACGCCGGCCGGTCCGCCGGGAATCAAGGCCGCCGCGATCGGCGCGAAATAAGGCACGAAGCCCGGGCCCGCACCGCCAGTGGCAAAGGCGTTGAGGGTAGCCAAGCCACCAGCAAAGCCCGCACGGTTCTGGACCGAATTGTTATAATCCTGGGAAGAATCGATCGCGACGTTCTGGTAGTTGCCGCTGACCTTGAGGTCGAGACCGCCACCCATTTCCTGTTCGATCGAGGCCTGCAGGATGGTTTCGCGCGTGTAATACGACGGCTGGGTGTCAGTGGTGACGGTCCGATAATTCGCCGGATTGATCACGCCCGAATACGGATCGACGCCGGGAATCGGGGCGGCTGGAGTGCTGCCCACGCCATAGAGGCTGCCCAGTGCGAAGCCGGTCGGAATACCTTGGGTTGCCAAGAATTCCTTCGAGGTCAGCACACCGACGAAGCTGGTGTTGGCATTCGTCGTTTCGAAGCCGCGGTTGCCGTTGAGGCAGCCCAGCACGCCGGTTGGGTCGCGCTGGCACAGCTGCTTCTGGATGCGCATACGGCTGTCTTTTTCACGGAAGTACTGACCCATGAAATCGATGGTTGTGCCGGACGTAGGCTGGATGCGGACCGATCCACGCACGCCGTACATGTCACGGTCGTCAATCTTGGTGTTGTTGAAGGTGTTCGTCGTGTAGCCATCGCGGTTCAGGTAGAACCCGGCAACGCGGACCGCGGCAAAATCCCCGATCGGCACGTTGAGCATGCCCTTGGTCTTGACGCCGTTGTAATTGCCATATTCCGCTTCGACGCTGGCTTCGGTCTGGCCGAGCTTGGGCTTCGCGGTGCGGAAGTTGACCACGCCCGAGGTGGCGTTGCGGCCATACAGGGTACCCTGCGGACCACGCAGCACTTCGATCTGCGCGAGATCGTAGAATTCACCTTCGAACAGACGCGTGCCGAACAGCGGCGCGTCGTTGTAGTGAATGGCGGTCGCGCTGTCGCAGGTGGTGCCGACGCAAAGATCGCCGATGCCGCGGATGGTGAAGCTGGATGAGGTGAAGTTGGTCTTGGTGAAGGTCACGTTAGGCAGGCTCAGCTGCAAATCCGACGTGTTCTTGATCTGCTGGCGTTCAAGTGCTTCGGTGTTGAACGCGCTGACCGCGATCGGCACGTTCTGCAGCTTTTCACTGGTACGCTGTGCGGTCACGACGATCTCGGTCGAGTCCGTCGGCGCATCTGCTGGCGCCGTCTGCGCGTAAGCAGGAATTGCAATCGCTCCGGCGCATACGCCCGCAAGCAAGGTAAGTTTACCCCTCATTAGCCCTCTCTCCTATTAAGCCCGACCCTCTACCGGGCGGTTGCGCATACGAATAGACCACCGTCCGCTGCGCATTACAACCGGTTTTAATCGACTGGTTAGAACTTCTGCAAACCGTAGCCCAAGTGCCACAC
>JANXUP010000044.1 GCA_025356175.1 Sphingomonadaceae bacterium
TGGCCAACGGGGACAAGTGGGAGCGGGCCATCGCCGCGAACCTTGAAGCCGATGCGCCGTATCGTTAGGGGCGCGGGGATGATGAGCGCAACGCAATTCCTCCTCGGAACGGGGAGGGGGACCAGCGAAGCTGGTGGAGGGGCACAGGCCGAATTGCCTGACCTCTCGACGTCGCGCCATGCCGAGGGTGCCGCTCCACCATGCAAGAGCATGGTCCCCCTCCCCGTGCCGGGTAGGAATTAGAGATGATCACCGTCCTCGCCTTTTACCTGTTCGCCACGCTGACCATCGTCGCCGGGGCGCTGACGATAACATCGCGTAATCCGGTGCATTCGGTGCTGTGGCTGATCGTAGCGTTCTTCAATGCGGCGGGGCTGATGGTGCTGCTTGGCGCGGAGTTCATCGCGATGCTGCTGGTGATCGTTTACGTCGGGGCGGTCGCGGTGCTGTTCCTGTTCGTGGTGATGATGCTCGACATCGATTTCGCCGAACTGCGCGCGGGGTTCATCAAGAATTTTCCGCTCGGGCTATTACTCGCAGGGGTTTTGCTGGCAGAAATTACGCTCGGGTTGGGCGCAGTCGGTTCTGGCGGGATTACGCTCGGCACGGCTGATGGCACTGCGCCGATTGTCGCGAGCCAGAGCAATACCGAAGCGATCGGGATGCTGCTTTATGGCAAGTACCTGTTCCTGTTCGAAGTCGCGGGCGTGATCCTGCTGGTGGCGATGGTTGGCGCGATCGTGCTCACCCACCGCAAGCGCACCGGCGTGCGCAGCCAGAACGTCGCCCGCCAGAACGCACGCCGCCCGGACGAGGCGACCGTCAACATGTCACCCGATGTCGGCAAGGGGGTGGAATTGTGATTCTCGTGTCTATCCCCATATACCCACACCCGCTCAGGCTGAGCCTGTCGAAGCCCGCGCGCGACGCCGGCCCAGCGCGTGTCCTTCGACAGGCTCAGGACGAGCGGATCTTGTGCTGTAACGGATTTGGAGTGGCCGCATGATCGGCATCGAACACTACGTCGTGGTCAGCTCGATCCTGTTCGTGCTCGGCGTACTGGGGATTTTCCTCAACCGCAAGAACGTGATCGTGATCCTGATGGCGATCGAATTGATTCTGCTCGCGGTCAACATCAACCTGGTCGCGTTCAGCGCGTTTCTCCACGACCTTACGGGTCAAATTTTCGCAATGTTCGTGCTGACCGTGGCGGCGGGCGAAGCGGCGATCGGCCTTGCGATCCTGGTCACCTATTTCCGTGACCGGGGCACCATCGCGGTCGACGATGTCAACCGGATGAAGGGGTAAGCCGCGTTGGATCCGATCCTGTTCATCGTATTTCTGCCGCTGCTGGCCGCCATCATCGGCGGGCTGGGCAACCGGATGCTCGGCAACACCGTGGTCAAGGCGCTGACCACCGGCGCGTTGTTTATCGCTGCCGGGCTGAGCTGGCCGATGTTCTTCACCTACCTGACCGGCAGCGCCGAGCCGCATGTCGTGCCGGTGCTGCACTGGGTCCAATCGGGCAGCCTGAGCTTCGACTGGGCGCTCAGGGTCGATACGCTGACTGCGGTGATGCTGGTGGTGGTGACCACGGTTTCGGCGGTGGTCCACCTCTACAGCTGGGGCTACATGGACGAGGACCCCGACCAGCCACGGTTTTTTGCCTACCTCAGCCTGTTCACTTTCGCGATGCTGATGCTGGTGACCGCGGATAACCTGGTCCAGATGTTCTTCGGATGGGAAGGGGTCGGCCTCGCCTCGTACCTGCTGATCGGGTTCTGGTTCAAGAAGCCCAGCGCCGCCGCCGCCGCGATCAAGGCGTTCGTGGTCAACCGGGTCGGCGACCTTGGTTTCATGCTGGGAATTTTCGGGACCTATCTGGTGTTCAACACCGTTTCGATCCCCGAAATCCTGGTCCGCGCGCCGAGCATGGCGGGATCGACGATCCACTTCCTCGGCGGCGAGTGGCACACGATGACGATCCTGTGCATCCTGTTGTTCATCGGCGCGATGGGCAAATCGGCGCAGTTGGGGCTGCACACCTGGCTGCCCGACGCGATGGAAGGGCCGACGCCGGTCTCCGCGCTGATCCACGCTGCGACGATGGTCACTGCAGGGGTGTTCATGGTCTGCCGCCTCTCGCCGATGTTCGCGGTCAGCCCGGATGCGATGCAGGTGGTGACTTATGTCGGTGCGGCGACCTTGTTCTTCGCCGCGACGATCGGCACCACCCAATGGGATATCAAGCGGGTGATCGCTTATTCGACATGTAGCCAGCTCGGCTACATGTTCGTCGCTGCGGGCGTTGGCGCGCCGGGCGCGGCGATGTTCCATCTGTTCACTCATGCGTTTTTCAAGGCGCTGCTGTTCCTTGGCGCGGGCTCGGTGATCCACGCGATGCACCACGAACAGGATATGCGGTATTACGGGGCCTTGCGTAAGCAGATCCCGCTGACATTCTGGGCGATGCTGGCTGGTACGCTGGCGATCACCGGAGTCGGGATCGTCGACGTGTTCGGGTTCGCTGGGTTCTATTCGAAGGATTCGATCCTCGAGGCGGCTTATGCCAGCGCCAGCGTGAGCGGGCGGTTCGGGTTCTGGATGGGGATCACCGCCGCGCTGCTGACCAGCTTCTATTCGTGGCGGCTGATGTTCCTGACCTTCTATGGCAAGCCGCGCTGGGCGCAGAGCGAGCACATCCAGCACGCGGTGCACGGCGATCATCACGGCCATGCGGCTCATGATGATGGGACGGCAGGCTACCACCCGCACGAAAGCCCGCTGACCATGCTGATCCCGCTGGGCGTGCTTAGTCTGGGCGCGGTGCTCGCTGGTTTTGCCTTCAGCCACTATTTCATCAGCGACGGCTCAGGCGAGTTCTGGCGCGGTAGCGTAGCCTTCAGCGAAGAGCTGATCCACCATATGCACGGCGTGCCGGACTGGGTGAAATGGGCGCCGTTCGCGGTGATGCTGACCGGTTTCGCGATCGCTTGGTACGCCTACATCCGGAACCCAGCGTTCCCGGCGGTGGTGGTCGGCCAGATCGGCGTGCTCTACAAGTTCCTCTACAACAAGTGGTACTTCGACGAGCTCTACGACTTCCTGTTCGTGCGTCCCGCCTTCTGGCTCGGCAACAAGTTCTGGAAGCTGGGCGACGTGGGCTTCATCGACCGGTTCGGACCCAACGGCTCAGCCTGGGCGGTGGCGCTGGGCAGCCGCGTCGCGGCGCGTCTGCAGACCGGGTATCTCTATTCGTACGCACTGGTGATGCTGCTCGGCCTGACCGGCGCGATCTCCTGGGTGATCTGGCAGGCGGCGCACTGAGATGAACCACTTTCCCATCCTCTCGGTGATGCTCGCAGTGCCCTTGGTGGGTGGGCTGGCCTGCCTCCTCGGCAATGCACGGCAAGCCCGCGCCATTGCGCTCGGCGCAACGCTGATCGATTTCGCGCTGGGCGTGCTGCTCTGGGCAAAGTTCGATGTCGGCGGCGCGCAGTGGCAATTTCAGGAGAACTTGCCGCTGTTCTCGGGCTTTTCGTGGAAGCTCGGGATTGACGGAATCGCGCTACTACTGATCGAGCTGTCGGTGTTCCTGATGCCGATCTGCATCCTTGCCAGCAACGCAATCGACAAGCGCGTCGGCGAATACATGGCCGCGTTCCTGCTGATGGAAGCGCTGATGATCGGTGTGTTCGCAGCGCAGGACCTCTACCTGTTTTACATCTTCTTCGAGGCTGGCCTCATTCCGATGTACTTGATCATCGGCGTATGGGGCGGGGCTGAGCGGATTTACGCGAGCTACAAGTTCTTCCTCTACACGCTGCTCGGCTCGGTGCTGATGCTGATCGCGATGCTGTGGATGGTCCATGATGCCGGGACCACCGACATCCCGACCTTGATGCAATACGATTTCGATCCGGCCGCGCAGAAGTGGCTGTGGCTGGCCTTCTTCGCCAGCTTTGCGGTCAAGATGCCGATGTGGCCGGTGCACACCTGGCTGCCCGATGCGCATGTTCAAGCGCCGACCGCGGGCTCGGTGATCCTGGCCGGGGTGTTGCTCAAGATGGGCGGTTACGGCTTCATCCGGTTCTCGTTGCCGATGTTTCCGCAGGCCTCGGCTGACTACGCCTGGCTGATCTACGGCCTGTCGATGGTCGCGGTGGTCTACACCTCGCTGGTCGCCTTGGTGCAGTCCGATATGAAGAAGCTCATCGCCTATTCTTCGGTCGCCCACATGGCGATTGTAACGGTCGGACTGTTTGCCTTCAACACGCAGGGCCTTGAAGGTTCGATGATCGTGATGCTGAGCCACGGACTGGTTTCGGCGGCGCTGTTCCTCTGCGTCGGCGTAATTTACGACCGGCTGCACACGCGCGAAATCAGTCACTATGGCGGGCTGGCGATCAACATGCCGTATTATGCGCTGCTGTTCATGCTGTTCACGATGGCCAGCGTCGGCCTGCCCGGCACGAGCGGGTTCGTCGGTGAATTCCTCAGCCTTGCGGGCATCTACCAGCAATCGAGCTGGGTCGCCTTCGTCAGCACCACCGGGATCATCCTTGGCGCGGCCTATATGCTCTACCTCTATCGCCGGATTGCGTTCGGTGAGCAGAAGAATGCCGATGCTGCGGCGATGCCTGACCTTGAACCGCGCGAGTGGCTGATGCTGGCGCCCATCGCTGCCGCAGTGTTGTGGATGGGCGTCTACCCCGAGAGCTTCCTCGCCCCGATGCACAGCGATATCCGCGCCATCGAAGCGCGGCTTGCGGCCACCAAACCTGCCGGGGATGCAAAGTTTCAGATGGGCAAGGCGCTACCAGTTGGCGAAGCGCATGCCGAGGGGGCGCACTGATGGACTGGATCCAGTCGCTGCGCATCGGCGCGGCCGAAGAACTGCTGAGCACGGTCGGGATTGTCCTGCTGGTCGGATCGGCCTGGGGCCAGACCCGGCGCGATGCACGGGCGATTAACTGGCTTGCAGTACTCGCGCTGGTTGCCGCCGCAGTCATCACCGCACCCGCGCTGTGGCATGGAGTGCGCGGGGAAGCGGCGCTGGCTTTCAACGGACTGCTGTCCGGCGACGCATTCGCGGCCTTTGCCAAGCTGCTGATCTATGTCGCGGCTGCAGCTTCGCTGCTGATCGCTCCGGCCTTCTTCGAGAAGTACCGGGCGATGCGCAGCGAATACCCGGTGCTGGTGCTGTTCGCGGTGCTGGGCATGGGGATCATGGTTTCGGCGACCAACCTGCTGACGCTTTATGTTGGGCTCGAACTGAACTCGCTCGCGGCCTATGTGCTCGCCGCGTTCCTCAAACCTGACGAGCGCTCGGCCGAAGCGGGGCTGAAGTATTTCGTGCTCGGCGCGCTGGCCAGCGGCATCCTGCTGTTCGGGATGAGCCTTACCTATGGTTTCACCGGAACGATCGGGTTCGCCGGGATTTCCGCTGCGCTCACCGGCCATGCTTCGATGGGCGCGCTGTTCGGCCTCGTCTTCGTGCTTTCGGGGCTGGCCTTCAAGATCAGCGCGGTGCCGTTCCACATGTGGACGCCTGACGTCTACGAGGGCGCACCAACCCCGGTCACCACCTTCTTCGCCTCGGCTCCCAAGGTTGCGGCACTGGCCCTGACCATGCGGGTCGCGCTCGAAGCCTTCGGAACGCAGGCGGCGGCATGGCAGCAGATCATTTCGTTCGTTGCCCTGGCATCGATCATTGTCGGCGCGCTGGGTGCGATCGGTCAGCGCAACCTCAAGCGGCTGTTGGCCTATTCGTCGATTAACAACGTCGGCTTCATGCTGGTCGGACTCGCCAGTGCCACCCAGCAGGGCGCAGCAGCGATGCTGGTTTATCTGACGATCTACGTGCCAATGACCATCGGCGGCTTCGTCGCGATCCTGATGCTCAAGGATGATCAGGGCAACCAACTCGAAGACATGGGCGATATCGCCGGCCTCTCGCGCACCCGCCCGATGCTCGCGCTGGGGCTGGGCTCGATCATGTTTTCGATGGCTGGGATCCCGTTCTTCTTCGGATTCTGGGGCAAATTCGTGGTGTTCCAGTCGGCGGTCAACGCCGGAATGGTTTGGCTCGCAACGCTCGCCGCTATGGCAAGCGTAATTGGTGCCTATTACTACCTCAAGGTGCTCAAGGTGATGTATTTTGACGAGCCGGCGAACCGCGTCACCGGGCGTAGTGACATGGTCCACGAATGGCTTCTCGCCAGCTGCGCTGTGTTTGTCTCGCCGCTCGGCTACCTCGTCACCAAGGGCCTCACCGCGCTGACCATGACCGCCGCGGGCGTCCTTTTCCCGCTCGCTTGATCCACACTGTCGCCAGTACCGGTTCGACCAACGCCGATCTCGTCGCGCGGCTGACCGCGCACGAGCGGGTTGCAGAGGGCGATTGGCTGGTGGCCGACCGGCAAGTGGCCGGGAGAGGCCGCCAAGGCCGCACCTGGTTCGATGGCACCGGCAATTTCATGGGCTCGACCGTCGTCCGCCCGGCACCCTCCGACCCGCCATCAAGCACGTTGGCCATACTAGCCGGTTTGGCCGTACTCGAAGCGGTTTCGCCGCTGGTTCCGCCACCGCACTTGGCGCAGCTCAAATGGCCGAACGATGTGCTGATTGGCGGAGCCAAGCTGTGCGGAATTCTGCTTGAGCGGGTTGGTGATGCAGTGGTGGTCGGGATCGGGGTGAACCTTACCGCCGCGCCGGTGGTTGAAGGCCGCAAGACAATTGCACTGGTTGCATTCGGCCCGGCGCCCAACCGTGACACCTTCGCCGCAGCGCTGGCACACTGCTTCGACCTTGAACTCGAACGCTGGCGCGGCTTCGGGCTCGATCCGCTGTTACGCCGCTGGCAAGCCGCCGCACACCCGCTCGGCACGCTGCTTTTGGTTGGCGAACCGGGGGAAACGCCACTCGTCGGGGAATTTGCCGGGCTTGATTCCACAGGAGCCTTGCAACTGCGACTTGCAGACGGCACCACGCGCACCGTCCATGCGGGCGAAGTGCAGTTGGCTTAGGGGACTGAAATGCTGCTGGCGGTCGATAACGGCAATACCAACGTAAAATTCGCGCTGGTCGATGGCGATGCCATTGTCCAGCGCTGGGCTATCGCCACCGACATGCGCCGCACGGCCGATGAATACGCGGTATGGCTCGATCAATTGCTGCGGATGGAGGGCTATGCCCGCAGTGATGTAACGGCGGTGGTAATTGCCACTGTCGTTCCACGCGCGCTGCACAATCTGCAGGTTCTCTCCCGTAAATACTTCGGGGTAGAGGCGCTGATCGCCGGTCGTCCGCCAATCGAATGGGGCATCGCGCTCAAGGTCGACGAACCAAAGGCACTCGGTGCCGATCGTGCGGTCAACGCCATTGCCGCTCAGGCGCTTGAGCCCGATATGGACAAGATCGTGATCAGCTTCGGTACCGCAACTACGTTCGATCATATCGGCACAGACGGAGCGTATCTTGGTGGCAGCATTGCAACGGGCGTAAGCCTCTCGCTCGATGCACTTTATGAGGCAGCAGCGATGCTCCCACGGATCGCGATTGAGCCACCGCCGACCGCCAGTGTGATCGGCCGCGACACGGTCGGGCAGATGCAGATCGGGATCTACTGGGGCTATGTCAGCATGATCGAAGGTATGCTAAGGCGGATGAAGGCCGAGATCGGTCGTCCGGTCAAAGTCATTGCCACGGGCGGTCTGGCACCGCTGTTCCAACAACATGCGGATCTATTCGACAGGGTCGAACCCGACCTTACGCTGCGCGGAATCGCGCGGCTTTATTCCTCAAATTTCGGATCGAAATGACCAAATCAAAAAGCCACAAGCCGGGTAACGAATTGCTGTTCTGCGCGCTCGGCGGGTCGGGCGAAATCGGGATGAACGTCAACCTCTACGGCTGCAACGGCAAATGGCTGATGGTCGATCTGGGCATGACTTTCGGCGCCAACGAATATCCCGGCACCGAACTGGTCTTTGCCGATCTGGATTTCATCGAACAGCGCAAGGCGGACCTGCTCGGCGTTGTTCTGACCCATGCGCACGAGGACCATATCGGTGCCGTGCCCTACTTCGCGCAGGAACTAGGGGTACCGCTCTATGCCACGCCATTCACCGCATTGCTGGTCAAAGACAAGCTTGAAGAAGCAGGTATCGCGCGTGAGATCGAGCTGAACGTTATCGACCATCTGGATGAGTTTCAGATTGGGCCCTTCGGCATCCGCTACGTACCGCTGGCGCACTCGATCGCCGAGGGCAATGCGCTCGTTATTGAGACTCCCTACGGCCGGATTTTCCACACCGGCGATTGGAAGCTCGACGATGCGCCGCTGGTAGGCACCCCGGCGACTGCTGCAGAACTGACCGCGATCGGCGATCAGGGTGTGCTGGCGCTGGTCTGCGATTCGACCAACGTGTTTAATCCTGAGGCCTCCGGCTCCGAAGGCATGGTGCGCGAGGCGTTGCTCGCGGAAGTCGCCAAGCACCAGGGCAAGCGTGTGCTGGTCACGACATTCGCTTCGAACGTGGCGCGGTTGCAGACGCTGGGCGAGGTTGCGGATGCGACCGGGCGCAGGCTCTGCGTTGCCGGGCGCTCGCTCGACCGGATCATCCGCACGGCCAAGGCCTGCGGTTATCTTCAAAACTTGCCAGACCTGGTGGATTTCCAGACCGCAATGGCCTTGCCGCGCGGTGAAGTACTGATCCTTGCCACGGGCGGGCAGGGGGAACCACGCGCCGCACTGTCACGGATTGCCGAGGAAAGTCACCAGATTGCATTGTCCTCTGGCGATGTCGTGTTGTTCTCAAGTCGCCAGATCCCCGGTAACGAGATCGCGATCGGCCGAATCCAGAACCGTCTGGCGACGCGTAACATCGCCATCGTGACCGACCGGCAGAGCGAAATCCACGTTTCGGGGCACCCCGGCCGGCCCGAACTCGAAGCGCTGTACAGCTGGATCCGTCCGCAGATCCTGGTCCCGGTGCACGGTGAGATGCGACACATGAAGGAGCAGGCGCAGCTCGGCAAGGAACGCGGCATTCCGCAAACTGTGTTCCAGGGCAATGGGGACCTCGTCCGGCTTGCTCCCGGCAAGCCCGGCAAGATCGAAGAAGTTCGCAATGGGCGCCTGATCCTCGATGGCGATATTATCGCACCGGCCAACGGCGAAGCAATTGTGATGCGGCGGCGCCTCGCGCAGAATGGGCTTGTGATCGTGGTGCTGGGTGCACAGGGCCAGGTGCAGGTTGAAGCGATCGGCTTGCCGCTGGAAGAAGATCTCGATGATTTCATCGCCGAAGCGCAGCAGGATGTGGCAGCCGCTCTGACCAAGCTGAAGGGCACGCAAAAACGCGATGCCGAGGCGGTGATCGAGGCAGCGCGCCTAGCCGCCCGCCGCGCCGCGCAGCGCTGGTCGGGCAAAAAGCCGCAAGTCCGCGTTATCATGGGAGCGGCCTGACCGTGAACGTGACCTCGGCCGTGGCAATCTACGTATTGTTCTGGGTACTCGGCGCGTTTTTGGTCATGCCATTTGGACTGAGGACGCATGACGATACCCGTGCCGAGCTCGTCCAGGGTCAGGTCAGTAGTGCGCCGGTCAACTTCAATCCCAAGCGCATTGCGCTGCGCGCTACCGCACTGTCAGTGCTGATGTTCGGCTTGTACTACGCCAACTACGTCCATGGTTGGCTGACCGTCGACAGTATCGACGTTACCCAATGGTTTGGTTCGAAGAACGGTTAGTTGCGCAGGCGTTCGATGCCCTGGGCCAGCGCAACGTAGAGCTTGCCCATATCTGATGAAAGCAGCGTCACGCCCAAAGCGTGGCCATCGCGCGTCGACAGTAGTTGGCGCAGCATCGCTTCGAAATCGTGTATGTAGCGGCTTACATGCTCGCGAAAATCGCGGTCGTTTTCGTAATGGTGGGCCACCGCTTTCGTTTCGCTGGCATCGAGCAGGCGCACTGCGCGGCGCGTGAAGATGCCCCGGTCGCCCTTCAGGTATGCCGCCCAGGCGGTATCGGTGACGTCGCTGTCGAGCGCGCGCGCCAGATCGATCGCGTTGGAATTGAGGCTTTCGGTGATCAGCGCGACTCGCCGCGCGAAGTCGTTGTCGACCTGCTCTTCAGCCCGGTTGCGGGCATGCGCGACCCGGCGTTCAAGGTTCCCGGCCAGCTCGTTGACCTTCGCCAACTGATCGCGCAGCTGCATGGCAGCATCGCGGCTCGCCCCTGCAGCCTTGGCCGATGCTTCTTCCAGTTGCCCGGCAAGTTGCGTCGCGCGGTCGCGCAAGGCCGCATCGATGGCCGCCCCGCTTTCGGCACCGATCCGCCCGGCCAGTGCTGAGATTGCTTCCGCGCTCATGCTCTCGATCCCGGCAACAGCTTCGCGCGCGCCCCTGTTCAATTGCTCGATCGCGCTGGTAAGCTGGCCTTGCGCCAGCTCGGCAATCTCAAGGCTGTCAGTGCGGATTCGGTCGATTGCTGACTGCAACTGCGTCAGGCTCCCAGTGTGCTGGGCCTGCCCTTCAGAAACTTGCGCATGCAGCAGGCCGATCTGCTCTGAGGCGCCAATCAGTATGTCCCGGCTTTGCGCGGCCTGCGCCAGCAATGATTCGCCGCGCGATGCCGCTTCGCCGGACAGTGAGTGGACCGCACGAACGCGCTCTTCGATCTTGCTTAGCCTGCCTTCGCTGATGCCGATGGCTTGGGGCAGGTTCTCTGAGGTGTGCTGGACACTTGCCTGGATAAGCTCGAGCAAGCGGACGGCATTGTCGGTCAGCACGGCAACCGCGCTATCGGCGCCGGCGATAGCGGTACCGCTCGCCTCAAGGTACTGGACAATGTTGGCAGCCCCGCTGCCCAACTTGCCTTCGACTATCTCACCCTGCTCGGCGAGGGTGGAAAGTTGAATGGAAAATGCCGAAAGCCTTGTACCCACATCATCATGGCGAGCCGACAGGGCTTCAAGGTGCGCATCCTGGGCACCGAGCTGCACCGTTGTGGCTTCGTCGAATGCTGCCATCTGATTGCCAAGCTTTGCCAAAAATGCCTCGTGGCGCTGGTCAAAATCAGCTTGGCGTTGTTCAAGTTCCTGCGAGAACATTCGGTCTCGCTCGACCAGTCGCTCGTCCACTTGCGCCGCTTCGCTCGACAGTTCGGCAAGCCGCGTGCGGGCCGATTCCATTGCTTTGGCGTCGATGTCGCCGACTTTGGCGATGGCCTCGCGCAAGTTTTCCTCAAGCTGGGTAATCGCTTCGCGCCAGGCGTCGAGCGCGCCGCTCTCACCCTCACGGAGCGAGCGCACCAAAGCTGTGCTCTCGTCGCGGACGGCGTTCAGGCGCGCGCGCAGCGAGGTAATGCTGTCAGCCTCTTGCGCATCAAGCAGGGCGCGTGCTTCCACTAGCTCCGTGCCTAGCGCTGCCGCTCGGCTGCGGATTGCGGCGAGGGCTTCCAATTCCTGCCTATCGAGCTGGGTGCGGACCTGCTCGCCAGATTCGGCCAATGCGGCAAAACGTTGGTCGGCGATCGTGCCGAGCTGGTCGGTCTGGCTGGTGAATTCGCCGATGCATTCGTTGACTAGATCACGCAGGGTCAGAACCTGGCGTTCGCTGGCCTGGCCAAATTCGTTGAGTTTCTTGAAGCCACTGATCAGGATATCGAGCTGGCCATGCGCAGTGCGCCCGGCATTGCCGATATTGTTGGTCACGTCCTTGGCCGAGCTGGCAATAACGGGTAGCTGGCCGCGCAGCTTCTCCATGTTTTCGAGCGCGGCGGTACTGACGTCACCGATTGCTTCGATCCGCGTGCCGTTGTCTTGGATCAGGCTGGCGAGCCGCTCGGCATGCTGCGAAAGCCGTTCGGTGGCAACGCGGCCGAGCGAATCGATATCGCGCGATTGAGCGGCGATGAATTCGCGGGCCAGGCTAAGTTCGCGGTTGACCGTGGTCAGGCGCAGCTCAAGCCGACTCGATTCATCGCTGAGCATGCGAGCGGTGTCACCAAAGCGCGCCGCCTCGGCGCGGCTGTTGCGCATTGCGACAAGCCAGCACAGCGCGATCAGCGCGGGCGGGATTGCCCAGTCGCGCAGCCAAGCGGTCCACTGCAGTGTGCTCCCGCCCTCCCGCATCATATCCATATTGGCGACCGCGAACAGTACGGTCCAGCCAAGCACTGCGCAGATCGCCAGCACGGCCGCAAGTGCGGCACCCCAGCGGCGGCGCGGTGTGGGTTCCTCCCACCAGTCTTCGTCCGCTGCCACGGTATCGAGTACGAGTTCGTCAGGCACTGCATCGAACCCGGTATCGGGCGTTAGCATGTCGACGGCGGCGATGGTTCCCCTGCTCATGCCGACGTGTTTACCATGAATGCGCAGTGGATAAACCCCGGTTTAACCAATCCGGGCTACCGAGCTTATCATGGCATACGAAGCAGGCACTCTCGACGCGACCCTCGCAGCCGCCGCGGGAACCGATCCGGCGCTGTTTGCCGAGCTGCGCCAAGCATTTACCGAGAGCGCAGAGCGGCAGTTGGACCTGATGTGTCGCTCACGCTGTGACGGTAACTGGCACATGGCGGCGATGCGTCTCAAAGGGCTAGCCGCCAGTTTTCATGCCGAACCCTTGCTTGAACTGGCCGGTGAGGCCCTCGACGGCGCACCAGGTGATCCCAGCGTGCTTCGCCGTATCGGCCGGTTTCTGGACGATTTTTCAGCCGCTTGACGCAAGCCTTTGAGCTGGCGGGCGGCATTCGCTTGGCACGGTGCCCGGCGTCCCCTAAAAGACCTGCCTTCACCCCCGAAATGCACGGAGAAAACGGCTGCGGGTTGCGCTATTATCTTTTGCCGAAATTGCGCCGGAAAGCGCGCTTTCGCGCGCATTCCTGCAGGTCGGCGGGCTCACTGTCGCGCGTCAGCAGGTGGGAATTGCGCTAGCGCTTGGCTGTGAGCGGATCGTATGCATTGCTCAGGTCCTGACATCCGATATCGTGCAACTGCAGCATGTGGCCGAGGCGCGCGGGGCGCAGTTCAATGTGATAGCCGGGGCTCGGCCCTTGCTGGGCCTGGTCAGCGCCGCAGACGAAGTGATCGTTCTGGCTGACGGGCTGTTCAGTTCCACGGCGGAAACGGTTGACCTGCTTTCTGAAAGCCAGAGCGTGCTTGTGCAACCGATCGAACAGGGCCTGGCCGCCGGTTTCGAACGTATTGACCTCAATCACGCCGCGGCCGGGGCAATGCGCATCCCGGGGCGACTGGTCGAGCAGATCGCGACCTTGCCGACTGATTGTGATCCGATTTCGGCGCTTCAGCGGATCGCCTTGCAGAGCGGCGTGCGGCAGCGCCCGATCCCGATGCCAGGGCAGGATGGCTTGTTCTGGTCGCTGGTGCGCAGCGATGCCGAAGCGCACACGATCGAGCCGCAATGGATCCGCCAACGCACGCGCGATACGGTTCCGCTTGGTCCTGCGCGAGGATTGGCGCTTGTTGCGGTGCGCAGTTTCGGTCCGGCCTTGCTGCATGCTGGAACCGGTTCGCGGGCCTTGGTTATCGCGGCGGTCGTGGTGGCATTGCTCGCGCTTGGTGCTGGCTGGTTCGCGCTGCCGCTGATTGGCCTGACCCTGACGGCGCTGGGTTGGATCCTGCGCGAAAGCGCTGCCTTGCTGGCGCGGATCGAATACGACGGCGGACCCAAAAGGCGCGGAATTGACAGCCTTACGGCCTACGGCTGGGCGATCGATGCGGTAATCGTTCTGCTCATGGGCTGGGCAACGGCGCTCGATCCTGGGCACAACTTGATCGACCGGCTGTTTCCGCCGTTCATGCTGATCGCTCAGCTTCGCATCCTGGCCGCTATCCACGATGGTCGGTGGGGGGCTTGGCTTACCGACCGCAGTCTTCTGTCGCTCGTCTTGATCGGTGCGATCCTTGGCCGCATCGGCAGTGAAGCCGCACATGGCGGTGCGGTCCTTGCCGCGATCGTTATTCTTGTGCTGCTTGGCCAGAAATCGCAGCTAACGCGACCTTAACCAAGCAGCGCTATGGCGCAGATCATGGACCAGAATAATGCCCACGTGCCGATAGCCGGAAACGTTGAGACCGTCCTCCGCGGTGAGCTTGCGCATGGCGACGCGTTGATTTCGACGATTGCCCCAATCTTGCGCCACCTGCTGGCCAATGACGAACATTCGGTCTTCAGCGACGAAATCATCGCCCGGGTTCGCGGCATGATGTCCGACATAGCCCGTCAGCTCCTGACCGAATACGAAGTTGCGTCCGATAATCCCGATCCGCATGACCACAAGGCCGAACCGGTCGCGATGCTGGTTGAGGGGCTGATCGGTCACGCGGGCTTTCTTGCTCACATCCATGCGCTCTCGCTCGAATGGCAGCTGACTGAACGGATGCAGGCGCGGCTCGCGGTCGATCCCGTGCTGTCACCGCTGCTGCAGGCGCTGATCGCTTCAAGTGAGCCCGGCGTGGCCTCTGGAGCGATGGCCCTGCTTGCTGCCCAGGCACGCTTCGCCACCAGTCAACGGCGGATGCAACTGGCCTATACCGAGCTTCCTGGCGATCTGCTTCACGCCGCCCTGCTGGTGTTGCGCAATGTGAGGGCGGACCAGGAAATAGCCGCACTGGTAGATCTGTCCGTGCGTGGCCGCTACAATGAAAGCCGCAGTCGGCTTGGCCTGATTTCGCGTCTGGTTACCGGGATGGGCGGCGGCGCCACTGCCGCGCTGGCGGTGTCGCACGCCGGGGTCGGCATCTTCCTCAGCGCGCTGGCACTGGCATCGGGCCAGGACCGCGACATGACGGTTCTATCGACCAATGAAGGCCAGTTGGCGCGGCTTGCCCTGGCATTGCGGGCATCCGGATTGCGGGCGCAGGCAGTCGAGGAGCAGTTTGATTCGCTGCATCCCGAAGTGTCCTTGCCGGCCGGCTTTGAAAACCTGGGCAGCGATGCTGCCGCTGCGTTGCTGGCGCGCTCAGCCAACTTTCCGGTAGGCTGAGCGCGAATGAGCGAGGCCGCCGCCCTGGCGACAGCAGAGTGCGATGCCAGCGGGCAGCTGGTCAGCGCGCAAGAACCGCTGGCCGGTTTGCAGCATGCCTGCGGGGGCAGCATCCCGGGGGTGATTGCCATTCCGGCGTTGGGTGAACTGGTCGAAAAGGCCCACACGTTTGAGCTCAAGCTGGCCCGGGTCATCCGAGCCCACGATGGCCAGGAGCAGATTACCGCGTGGGTTGAAGTCGAGCCCAAGACAGACGGTTACGGTATCCGCGTCACCAGTTGGCAGGTGGGGGATACGCCGCCAGAAGACCCAGCCACGATCAACGAACACCGTGCGGCGATCGATCGCAGCCTGGCCGAACTTACCGCCCAACTTGGCGCCGATCAGGCGCTGCGCAGTGTCGATACCAGCGCCGCTGATCTGGCCGAACTGGTCGAAGCGATGCAAGGCGGGCTGGGCCAACCGTGGACCGAATTCGTCGAAATCGACGGTGTCGCACACGAACAGCCCATGCACTGGCGTTTGCTCGACGGCGCCGAGATCAGGGTTGCTGGTTCGGTCCGGCGCTGGCGCGCCAACCTCCTGCCGCACCAAGTTCCCGGTGAAAATCCGGCCGGATTTGAACTTTGCCTGACCGCAGACAGTCCCTTGCCGCCGCAAGCTCCGCCAGTTCTGCCGAGTGTGATCTTGCCCAGCAACAGCCAGGGCCTAGTCGGGCGTGACATGGCACCGGTGTTGCGCCAGCCGATTGCCCGGATCATCGCCAACGCCGAGACTATTCGCAACCGCATGGCCGGTCCGCTGGCCGATGAGTATAGCCAGTATGCAGCCGATATTGCTTCTGCCGGGCAGCATCTGCTGGCGCTGGTTGAGGATCTTGCGGACCTCGAAGTTGTCGAAGCCGACCAATTCAATACCGCACCGGACCGGATCGACCTGGCCGATGTGGCCCGCCGCGCTGCCGGAATTCTGGGTGTTCGCGCCAACGAGCGCGGGATTTCGATCGATGCCCCGAAATTGGGCGAAAGCCTGCCGGCGATTGCCGAATTTCGGCGCGTGTTGCAGGTGCTGCTTAACCTTGTCGGTAATGCGATCCGCTATGCCCCGGACAAGTCATCGGTCTGGATCAGGCTGGAAGACGCCGGCAATCGCGCACGGATCATCGTTGCCGACCAGGGGCCAGGCTTGACCGAGGACCAGCAGGTCAAGGTGTTCGAGAAGTTCGAACGTCTCGGCCGCAGCGGCGAGGACGGCGGATCAGGCCTTGGCCTTTATATCTCGCGCCGCCTCGCCCGCGCCATGAGCGGTGATCTGACTGTAGAAAGCGCGCCCGGTCAGGGCGCGCGATTTGTGCTTGAAGTGCCGGCCGACTTACTGGCTCACGCCCCCACTACGGCGCACCAGAACGAAGACTAGCAATCCGACTGCAGCCAGAATGGCGCCGTTGTAAGCCCACTGACGGTCCGCCAGCATGAAGCTACTGGCTGGCCACATGATAATCCCCAAGCCTTGGCCGATCCACAGCAGGCCCATCAGGACCGCCAGGATCGCGACGATCGAAATCAGCGTTTTAACAATGCCCATGGCAAAAACCCCTTACCCGACGCTTGTTGCTTGGCGCGCCGGAATAGGTGTTTCCGCGATTGTTCAGCGATTGTCGAGCGGAACGTACTCGCGCGCGGTCGGGCCGGTGTAGAGCTGACGCGGACGGCCAATCTTCTGGCCGGGATCGCTGATCATCTCGTTCCACTGGGCTACCCAGCCAACGGTGCGGGCCAGGGCGAAGAGCACGGTGAACATCGTGGTCGGGAAGCCGATCGCCGACAGGATGATGCCCGAATAGAAGTCGACGTTGGGAAACAGCTTCTTTTCGATGAAGTACGGATCGTTGAGCGCCATTTCTTCGAGCTGCAGCGCGACTTCGAAAATCGGATCGTTCACCTTCAGCGCTGTCAGAACCTCGCGCACCGTCTTCTGCATCACGGTCGCACGCGGATCGTAGTTTTTGTAGACGCGGTGGCCGAAACCCATCAGGCGGAACGGGTCATTCTTATCCTTCGCACGTTCGATATAGTGCGGGATCTTGTCCGGCGTACCGATCTCTTTGAGCATGTTGAGCGCGGCTTCATTCGCGCCGCCATGCGCCGGGCCCCACAGACAGGCGATGCCCGCAGCGATGCAGGCAAACGGATTGGCGCCAGACGAACCGGCGAGCCGCACGGTCGAGGTTGAGGCGTTCTGCTCGTGATCGGCGTGGAGGATAAAGATGCGGTCCAGCGCCTGTTCGACAACCGGGTTGACCACATAGGGCTCCGCCGGGACACCGAAAGTCATCCGCAGGAAATTGCCGGTGTAGCTCAGCGAGTTATCTGGATAGACGAAGGGCTGGCCGACCGAATACTTGTAAGCCATGGCAGCGATCGTCGGCATCTTGGCGATCAGGCGGTGGCTGCTGATCTTGCGGTGCACCGGATCGGAAATGTCCGTGCTGTCGTGGTAAAAGGCCGAAAGCGCGCCGACGACGCCGCACATGATCGCCATCGGGTGTGCATCGCGGCGGAACCCGCGATAGAAGGTCGCCAGCTGCTCATGCAGCATGGTGTGACGGGTAATGGTGCGGCTGAATTCGTCAAGCTCCGCACTGCTCGGTAATTCGCCGTTGAGGAGCAGATAGCTGACTTCCATGAAGCTTGAATTTTCGGACAGTTCCTCGATTGAAAAGCCGCGGTGCAGCAGCACGCCTTCATCGCCGTCGATGTAGGTCAGCGCGCTTTCACAGCTTGCGGTCGAGGTGAAGCCCGGATCGTATGTGAACATGCCCGTCTGGGCGTAGAGCTTGCGGATATCGATCACATCGGGGCCGACCGATCCCGACAAGACGGGATAGGAGTATTCCTCGTTGCCTGCGATCAGCCTGGCGTCGTTGCTCACCTGTTGCACTCCTTATCAAAGTCCGGCCTTCGCGGGCGGCTCGCGTTGCGGCAGCATCTGCCGCAAGATCGCGTTCCGCGCCAGTGATTCCGGCGTCCAATTTCTACCACAAGGAAGGGCAGAACCGATTAGCGCACCCCTAGGGACTTGCGCCGATCATATTGCAGCCGCGCTTGCCATCGCGTGCACCTTCCTGTCAGGTATCCACCATGGCCAGCGATGCCACACCCCTGGTCCCCATGGGCGATGCACCGCCTGATGGCGCTGCACTGCAGCATAAGCATTGGCGCAAGCTTCCGGACTTGTCCAGCGGACTTGCGCGCGCCGAACAATTCCTGGCGGGCTCGCAATTCGAACTGGCCAACTGGGTCGTGGTGGCCTTCGCTGCCGGGATTGCCGCCTGGTTTGCGTCAGCCAACGCAGGCAGTGGTGCGCGATCGTCTGCGGGGGACTTGCACTATGCCTCGGCGCCGCTGCAACGATGCGCGCGGAGGGCGGTTTCCCATACCTCCGGCGCAGCATTATCGTGTCCGCGATGGCGGTAGCCCTCGGCTGCGGCTTCGTCTGGGCCAAGTCGGCGATCGTCGGCACTGCGCCGATTTCGCGGCCAACCGTCACTTCGCTGACCGGGAAACTGCTCGCGCGTGAAGAGCGGCCAGCCGAAGAGCGCGTCAGGTTGCGGCTCGCCAGCCGTGATCCCGAAACCGGCCGGCCAATCCAAGTGCGGGTCAACCTCGACAGTTCCGATGACCGCGCCGAACTAACCGAGGGCGCGGTGATCCAATTGCGTGCGCGGATCGTCCCGCCAGCACCGCCGATGTTGCCCGGCGGTTATGACTTTGCCCGTGCTTCATGGTTCTCCGGACTTGCGGCGACCGGGTCTGCACTCGGGCCAGTGAAAGTCATCACGCCGGGCGATTCGGACAGCGTGCTGCGCAAAATCCAGCGAAGCCTTTCGCACCATGTGCGTGAAAACCTGCAAGGCTCACCGGGCGCGCTCGCTGCTGCGTTTGCCAGCGGCGATCGCGGCGCCATCGCGCCTGAAGACGAGGATGCCATGCGCGATGCCGGGCTGACGCACCTGTTGTCGATCAGCGGCCTGCACGTCAGCGCGGTGATCGCCGGAGCCTACTTCATTGCATTGCGGCTTTTGGCATTGTTCCCGTGGCTGGCGCTGCGGGTCCGGGTGCCAATCATGGCGGCCGGTGCGGGGGCTTCAGCGGGAATATTCTACACTCTTCTGACCGGCGCGGAGGTGCCGACCATCCGCTCGTGCATCGCAGCCGTGCTGGTCATGCTCGCATTGGTATTGGGGCGAGAGCCGTTAAGCATGCGGATGATCGCAGTTGGGGCCATGCTGGTGCTGCTGGTCTGGCCTGAAGCGGTAATCAACCCCGGTTTCCAGATGAGCTTTGCATCGGTGATTGCCATCGTGTCGCTCCATAGTTCGGCACCGATGCGGGCCTGGGGCGCGCCGCGCGAGGAACCGCTGTGGCGCAAATGGCCGCGGCAGCTGGCGATGCTGCTGGTGACCGGGGTGGTGATCGAACTGGCGCTCATGCCGATTGGGCTGTTCCACTTCCACCGTGCGGGCATTTACGGGGCCCTGGCCAATGTGATCGCGATCCCCCTTACTACCGTGGCTTCCATGCCCCTGATTGCGCTCGCCCTGCTGTTCGATTGCATTGGTGCGGGGGCACCGTTCTGGTGGTTGGCGGGAAAGTCGCTCGAACTGCTGCTCGCGTTGGCGCACTGGACGGCCGCCATGCCGGGCGCGGTGACGATGATGCCCGAAATGGGGCGCGGCGCCTTTGCCCTGTTCGTGCTGGGCGGATTGTGGTTGGCGCTGTGGCGCGGCAAGGTGCGGCTGATCGGTTTGCTGCCAGCGACGCTGGGTCTTATCCTGCTTCTGCAGGTGAGAGCGCCGGATTTGCTTATCTCAGGCGACGGACGCCACGTCGGGATCACTGGCGAGGCCGCGGGAGAATTGCTCGTGCTGCGCGAGAGCCGCAGCGACTATACCCGCGACAACCTGACCGAGACCGCAGGTATGTCGGGCGAACTGAAGGTGCTGGACGACTGGCCCGGTGCCCACTGCACGCCGGGCTATTGCTCGATCACGCTCAGGCGCGGCGACCGTGACTGGCAAGTGTTGATGGCGCGGGGCAAGACCATGGTTCCCGAACGTTCGCTGGCATCGGCATGCGAGCGTGCCGATGTTGTGATCTCCGAACGGTACCTGCCGTGGTCGTGCCATCCGCGCTGGCTCAAGGTCGACCGCGCCATGCTTGAGCAGAGCGGCGGACTAACAATCGACCTCGAGCGCGGCACTGTTCGCAGCGTTGCGCAAGACGAAGGCCAACACGGCTGGTGGAGCCCGCCCGACCGGCTGCCGCGAAAAGCCCGCTACCCTGAACCGAGCGGCAGCCCTGAGGCAGATGCCGCAGCGGCTACCTTCACGCCTCAGTGATAGCGGCGGAGCAAGCCCGCGAGCTTGCCCTGGACGACCACTTCGCGCGAATCATAGATCTGCGGTTCATAAGCGGCGTTGGCGGGATCGAGCCGCACCCGGCCGTCCTGGCGGCGCAGGTACTTGAGCGTGGCTTCCTCGCCGCGGACCAGTGCCACGACGATTTCCCCGTCGCGCGCGGTATCGGTGCGGCGGATCAATGCGTAGTCGCCGTCAAGAATGCCCGCTTCGATCATCGAATCGCCTGAAACTTCGAGCGCATAGTGTTCGCCAGCGCCGAGCAGCGCGGCCGGGACCGGCAGCATCGCTCCAGTTTCCATCGCCTCGATCGGCATGCCCGCAGCGATCCTGCCGTGGAGCGGGATTTCGATCACGTCATTGGCCGGGGCTGGCCTGCGTTCAGGTGGGCGGATTACTCCGGCGGTCGAATTGATATTTGCCGCAGGGGGCGCCTTGTTCGAAACGTCTTCAGGTTGGCGGATCACTTCGAGTGCGCGCGCCCGGTTAGGCAGGCGGCGGATAAAGCCGCGTTCCTCAAGCGCCGAGATCAGCCGATGCACCCCCGACTTGGACTTCAGGTCGAGCGCTTCCTTCATTTCTTCAAACGAAGGTGAAACACCCGACTCCTCGAGCCGGACCTGAATGAAACGGATCAATTCGTGCTGCTTGCGGGTCAGCATGCGCGTCACTCCCATAGAAGGGCAGAAACACCGATGTTCCTGCGCCGTTCAGTGAACGAATGCGGAACAATTAAGCAACGTTCGAACCTGAGTCAAGCAATCCCGCCATTTTCGAGCAGATAGGCTGAAACGCTGCTTCCCGCAGGCATTGCCGGGGCCCCGGCGGGCCGATCGATCAGCGCATTGCTGGCTGCCAGGGTGGCGAGCGCGCCGCTGTCCTGATTGCGTAGCGGGACCACCCGCATGCCATCCCAGCAACCGCGAATGAATTCGCGCCGCGCGCCCGCTGCGGGGAGGTCCTGTGCCAGCATCGCTGCTATCGGGTTCGGGAACACCGCAGCGGCGCCAGACATGGCCCGGATCAGTGGCAGCAGGAACAGGTAGGCGGTGACATGGCTCGAGACCGGGTTGCCAGGCAGGCCAAGCACAATCGTGCGGCCCTTGCGTGCGACCATCAGCGGCTTTCCGGGTTTGATCGCCACTCGCCAGAATTCGATCTGTGCGCCCCATTGTTCCAGCGCCGGTCGCAGCAGGTCGTGATCTCCCACCGAAGCGCCGCCGCTGGTCACGATCAGGTCTGCAGCCGATGCCGCGTCAAAGGCGGCGACCAGCGCTTCGAGCCGGTCTGGCACGGGTGCCCCATGCGACACCTGGCACGGCCACGCCGAAGCCATCGCGGCCAGCATCGTGCCGTTGCTCGCCGGGATCTGGTGCAGCGCGCACTGCTCGGGGTCGGCGGAAAGCTCATCACCGGTATCGAGCACCGCCACATTTACGCACCGGTGCACCGCGACCATGCGGTGGCCCCCGGTCAGGGCCAGTGCGAGCTGTGCCGGGCCGAGCCGTGTGCCGCCGGTGAGCAGTTCCTGTCCCTCGACAAAGTCCATCCCGGTCGCCCGGACATTGCGCGCCGGGGAGGGGGCCGCGACAAGTTCAAGCTGCGCTCCTTCGCGCTGGCAGTCTTCCTGCAGCAGCACCAAGTCCGCACCTTTGGGCAACAAGGCTCCGGTCGCAATCCGCACCGCTTCAGCTGTCGTCACGGTGCCGCCGAATGGATGCCCGCAAGCACTTTCACCGATCACTTGCCATGGTCCGGGCAAGTCGGCGCTGCGCACTGCATATCCGTCCATCGCCGAAAGATCCGCTGGCGGCTGTGTACGCCGTGCTAACAGGGGTTCAGCGAGGAATCGCCCAAGCGCATCGTTTACTGGCATCCGCTCGGTTCCGAGCGGCTCGGCCATTGCGAGCAGGCGGGCCTGAGCATCCTCCAGTTCGAGCGGCGGCGGATTCATGCCGGGCGCACCCAGTCCCCCGACTTGCCGCCACGCTTTTCGATTACCGTGATTTCGCCGATGACCATTGCCTTATCCAGCGCCTTGGCCATGTCATAAATTGTCAGGAGTGCGACGGAAACTGCTGTAAGCGCTTCCATTTCTACGCCAGTCCGACCGCTGAGCGAGACTGTGGCGATGGTGCGGAGGCCGGTCTCTTCAAACGCAAAATCCAGAGTGACTGCATCGAGCGCCAGCGGGTGACACAGCGGAATAAGTTCGGCCGTCTTTTTTGCGGCCATGATCCCGGCGATCCGTGCTGCGGCCAACACGTCACCCTTTGGCGCATCGCCCGCTCGGATCGCGCCGAGCGCCTGGGCAGACATGTCGATCCGGCCCGAGGCAGTAGCGACGCGGCGGCTTTCCGCTTTGCCGCCCACATCGACCATCCGGGCCTGGCCATGTTCATCGAGATGGGTAAGTTCGTTCATCTCATGCCTCGAAAATCGGACCTTGGACCGCTTGGACCACAGTCTTAATCACAAAAATCAGACTGTCACCTGATCGCCCGAGGTTGGCAAGGGCAGCAGTGGTGGGCGATTGGTCATTGCTGCAGTTTTGCAAAATGCCGCCGTGTAGGACAGGTTAACCGTTAAGCAGCGCGCTGGTAGCGTCGGCAATGTTGACCTGCCGCATAAGGCTTTCGCCGACCAAAAAGGTGCGAATGCCGCTGCGAGACAGCCGCTGCAGGTCGGCATGGCTGTTTATCCCGCTCTCACTGACCAGCAGAGCGCCTTCTGGCGCCAGTGAGACAAGCCGTTCGCTCACCGCCAGATCGGTGACGAAGCGTTTGAGATCGCGGTTGTTGACCCCGATCAGCCGCGATTTGAGCGACGCCGCGCGGGCCATTTCGGCTTCGTTGTGCACTTCGACCAGAACGTCCATCCCGCGTTCGATCGCGGCAGCCTCGATCTCGGCCATCAGCGCATCGCCCAGCGCGGCGACAATGATCAGGATCGCGTCCGCGCCGATGCTGCGCGCTTCGGCCACTTGCCATGGATCGACCATGAAATCCTTGCGCAGTACCGGCAGGTCGCAGGCGGCGCGGGCGGCAATCAGATAGCCTTCATGGCCCTGAAAGTAAGGTGCGTCGGTCAGCACAGAAAGGCACGCCGCACCGCCCGCCTGATAGGCGGCGGCATGGGCGGCGGGATCGAAATCCGCGCGGATCAAACCCTTGGACGGGCTAGCCTTTTTTACTTCAGTGATCAGCGCGAAGCCTGACGCTGCCTTGGCTCGCAGCGCTGCCTCGAACCCGCGCGGCGCTGATTGAGCGGCGGCCAGCGCGTCGAGCTGGGTGAGCGAGGCCAGCACTTTGCGTGCGCTGACTTCTTCGCGTTTGGTGTCGCAGATTTCGGTGAGCTTGTCGGTCATTTCACTGCCTCAATCCAGCAATCGAGCAAGCCATTGGCAAGCCCCTTGTCGATCGCTTCGACCGCCTCTTCTACGCCCTCGAACCAGTCATCGACCTCGCCCGCAACGATCAGCGCTGCCGCTGAATTGAGCAGGACGGCATCGCGGTATGCACCGGGCTCGCCCAGCAGCATCTCCCGCAAGGCGGCAGCGTTGAATTTCGCATCGCCGCCGCGCAGTGCGGAAAGTTCGTGCGGCATTAGCCCGGCATCGAGCGGGGCGATTTCTCCGGCAAAGCGATCGAGACCCACAGTTGCAATGTGGCTCGGCCCGGCGATCGACAATTCGTCGAGCCCTTCTTCACCAGATACCACCATGGCGGCTTCGGTCCCGAGCAAGCGCATGGCATCGCGGTAGATCGCGATCAGCCTGGGGTGCGCGACACCGACCAGCTGGCGCGTAACGCCTGCGGGGTTGGCCAGCGGCCCGGTCAGGTTGAAGATCGTGCGATGCCCCAGCGCCTTGCGGATCGGGGCGAGCCGGGCCAACGCGGGGTGGTGCGCCTGCGCGAACAGGAAGGCGATGCCAAGGTCGGGCAAGGTGTCTTCGGCCATGTCGCTGGCGCGTTGGAGGTTGAGGCCAAGCGCTTCGAGCGTGTCGGCACCCCCGGCCAGGCTCGATGCGGCACGGTTGCCGTGCTTGGCCACCGGCACTCCGCAAGCCGCGACAACCAGCGCAACGGCGGTTGAGACATTGACGCTGTGCTGCCCGTCGCCGCCGGTGCCGCAGACGTCGATCGCGCCCGCCGGTGCTGCGATGCGCTTCATTCGCGTGCGCATGGCGAGGACCGCGCCGGCCACTTCCTCGGCAGTCTCGCCGCGCTTGTGAAGTTCCGTCAGGATTGCCGAGATTTCGGCGTCCGCTAATTCACCATCGAGCATAGCGCCGAATTGCGTTTCGGCATCAGTCAGCGCGCTCACGCCAGTTCCTTCACCGGCATCCCGCAGATCCGCAGGAAATTGGCGAGCATCGCGTGGCCGTGCTCGGTGGCGATGCTTTCGGGGTGGAACTGGACGCCGTGGATCGGCAAGGTCTGGTGACGGAAACCCATTACGTGGCCGTCATCCGAGGTACAGTTGATCGCCAATGCCTCGGGCACGTCATCGACAATCAGCGAGTGATAGCGCGTCGCGGTGAAGGGTGACGGGAGGCCGGTGAACAGGCCGCTGCCGTCGTGGCTGACCTGGCTGGTCTTGCCGTGCATCAACCCGCCGCGCACGACTTCGCCGCCAAAGTGCTGCCCGATCGACTGGTGACCCAGGCACACGCCGAGCAGCGGCTTGCCCGCATCGGCGCAGGCCGCGACGAGGTCGAGGCTGATCCCCGCTTCGTTGGGAGTGCAAGGGCCGGGTGAGATCAGGAAACCCTGCGCGCCGCTGGAGATCGCCTGCCCCGCCGATAGCGCATCGTTGCGCACGACCTCGACTTCGGCCCCCAGTTCCATCAGGTAATGGACCAGGTTCCAGGTGAAACTGTCGTAGTTGTCGAGGACCAGGATCATGCCGCACCCATAGGCGGGCCAGCGGGAATTATCCAGCCTTCCCTGCGTAGCGGTCGCTCGCGCGAACCAGGCCATCGGTAATGCCGGGTTCGGTGTAGAGGTGCCCGCCGTCGGGCACAATCTGGAGGTCTACTTCGGGCCAGGCCTGCTTGAGCGCCCAGGCCGCTGACGTAGGCGTGCAGCAATCGTGCCGGCCCTGTACGATGGTGCCGGGGATATGCCGGATCTTGTGAGCATCGCGCAGCAACTGCCCCGGCTTAAGCCAGCAATCGTGCATGAAATAGTGGTTCTCGATCCTCGCCACCGCCACCGCGTGATCGTCGGCGGTGAAATCGGCCATCATTTCGGGATCGGGGAGGAGCGTGACGGTTACGCCTTCCCACATCGACCAGATCTTGGCCGCATCGAGCCGTTCAGCCGGGTCATCGCTGGTCAGGCGTTTCTGATAAGCGGCGGCAAGATCTTCCCGTTCATCCTCGGGGATGTGGCCAACGAATTCGCTCCACGCCTCGGGGTACAGCTCGCTCGCGCCGTATTTGTAAAGCCAGTCGGCCTCCTGCTGACTCGCAAGGAAAATCCCGCGCAGCACCAGTTCGGTGACCCGGCTGGGGTGCGTCTCGGCATAAGCCAGGCTGAGCGTCGAACCCCATGAGCCGCCGAACACCAGCCACTTATCGTGGCCCGCGATTTCGCGCAGGCGCTCGATATCGGCGACGAGGTGCCAGGTGGTGTTGTTCTCGAGGCTCGCGAATGGCGTGGATTTGCCGCAGCCGCGCTGGTCGAACAGCAGCACGTCGTACAGCGCGGGATCGAACTGGCGGCGCTGGCCGGAGCTGATCCCGCTGCCGGGGCCGCCGTGGAGGAACACCGCCGGTTTGCCGCCGGGCGTGCCGCAGCGCTCCCAGTAGATGGTGTGCCCGTCGCCGACCTCGAGCATGCCCGAGGCGTAGGGCTCGATCGGCGGGTAAAGGGTGCGTCGTTCGCTCATTTCATCTCCATCAGTTTGGCGAGATCGGCCTTCCAGAACTTGGCCCAGGTGTGCGTGCCGTGGCCCTTGGTGTCCTTGGTCTGAAGGATCAGGATGAATCGCGCGCGTGGCATCAGTTTGACGTGCTGCTGGGCCAGACCAAGTTCAGGCGGATTAATGAAATCGTCGGCCGAGTTGATCCACAGCACCGGCACCTTGATCAGCCTGAGCTTGGCCAGCGGGTTGTAATCGCGCGACGCGTCGAGCTGGTAAATCTGATCATTGGCGTCAGGCAACTTGGCCATGCCCAGCGCCGAGGCGAAGGTATCGGCCTGCTGGCGGCTGGGATATTCGGCCTGCATCGCGAGCGGGTTCATCCCGGCAATCGCGCCGAGGTCGGCCGCAGTGCGCAGGCCCGCTACCGGCGGCTGCGTGTAATTCCCGCCGTTCCACAGCGGATCGGCCTCGATCGCGTCGATCGACAGCTTGCGCCAGATCCGGTTGCGCCCGGCGATTTCCACCGCATTGCAGGCGAACGGGGCGAGCCGCTTGGCAAATCCCGGATGCTCAGTCCCCCAGACAAAGCCGTGCATGCAGCCCATCGAAGTGCCGAGGATCAGCTCGAGGTGCTGCACGCCGAACCCCTCGGTCAACATCCGCAGCTGAGCATTGACCATGTCCGAATAGTCATAGCGCGGGAACTTCATCCTGAGGCCGTCGCTCGGCTTTGAGCTTTGCCCGTGGCCGATGTTGTCAGGCAGAATCACGTACCATTTTGCGATGTCGAGCACCTGCCCGGGTCCATAAAGCTCATCAGCAAACTGCGGACGGAAGAACTGCGCCCCGCTGCCGCCGGTGCCGTGCAGCACCATTACCGCATTGTCGATCACACCTTTGGCATCGCGGTGCGGGGTGCCGAGCGTGGTGACGTGGATTTTCACGTCCATCGTCTCGCCGGTGCCGAAGTGGAAGTCTTTCAATACGACATCGCGCTGCTGCGCCTGAGCGGACCAGTTGGTCGGCGGGGCAGCTTGAAGTGGGGTGGCGAACAGGGCGAGGATGAGGAGGAGAAGTTTGCGCATGATGCGGCACGCTAACCTTCCGCCATGGCAGGTCAAGCTACTGCCCGTAACCTGCCTCACCCGCCACCCGCACTGCTTCTCTTGCCGCCGCAATCAGCGCCCCCGCTTTGGCCTCGCATTCGCGCTGTTCGTAAACCGGGTCCGAATCGGCGACGATCCCCGCACCAGCCTGAACGTGCAACACGCCGTCCTTTAGCACCCCGGTGCGCAGCACGATGCAGCTGTCGAGATTGCCGTCGGGCGCGAAGTAGCCGACTCCGCCCGCATAGGCTCCGCGCGTTTCGGGTTCGAGTTCGGCGATGATTTCGGCCGCGCGGATCTTGGGCGCGCCGCTGACCGTTCCGGCCGGGAAGCCTGCGAACATAGCGTCGATCGCATCGTGTTTCGCATGATCGAGCTGCCCGACCACGTTTGAGACGATGTGCATCACGTGGCTGTAGCGTTCGACCGTGTAGCTCTCGGTCACGGTAACTGAACCAGCAGTCGCCACCCGGCCAACGTCATTGCGGCCAAGGTCGAGCAGCATCAGGTGTTCCGCACGTTCCTTGGGGTCGGCGAGCAGGCTAACCTCGTTGGCGCGGTCTTCGTCCGCGTTGACGCCGCGCGGGCGGGTTCCAGCGATCGGTCGGATGGTGACTTCGCCATCGCGCACGCGGACGAGGATTTCAGGGCTCGACCCGGTCAGCGCGAAGCCGGGCAGGTCGAGGAAATAAAGGAACGGCGAGGGGTTCACCCGCCGCAATGCGCGGTACAAGGCCAGCGGGGGCAAGGTGAACGGGCAGGTGAAGCGCTGCGCCAGCACCACCTGAAAGACGTCGCCGGCCGCGATGTAGTCCTTGGCGCGGAGCACCATCTGGCGATAGGCGCCTTCGGGCAGCACCGGTTGCAGCGCGGGTTCCGTCAGTGTCGCATCTAGCGCGAGCTGCGGGGAGGGCTCGCCCAGACGGCGCAGCGCTTCATCGATGCGGTCTTGCGCGGCGCCCAAGGCAACCTCTGCGCTATCTCTTTCGGGCCAGACGGGGGCGACGGCGTATAGCTCATCGCTGAGCCGGTCGAAAATCAGCACCAGCGCCGGCCGGACAAACAGCATGTCGGGCAGGCCGATCACGTTCTCCGGAGGGCGCGGAAGCTTTTCGACCAGGCCATAGGTCTCATAACCGAAATAGCCGACCAGGCAGGCGAGCACCGGGGGCAGGGCATCCGGCACATCGAACCGGCAGTGTTCGACCAAGGCCCGCAGCGCAGCAAGGCTGCCGCCTGCTGAAGGTGCGAAAGCAGTGCGGTCATGCCGCCAGGCGCGGTTGATTTCGGCAGCATCGCCGTTTGCACGGAACACCAGATCGGGATCGAGGCCCAGCAGGCTGTAGCGCCCGCGCACCTCACCGCCCTGAACCGATTCAAGCAAGTAGTCGCCACGCCCAGGCTCGATCAGCTTGGCCGCCGCACCAACCGGGGTTTCACAATCGGCGATCAACCGGCGCCAGATGACTCCGGCGCGGCCCGCAGCGAGCGCGGCCGCCGCCGCATCCCAATTTTCAGCCCGAGCGCCAGCCATGATCAGCGCCTAGATCAGTTGCTGCCTGAAAGCTGGGTCTGCAGCTTGCGGAGATTGTCTTCGTTGCGGGTGGTGCCCAGTTCGGAGCGGAACCCGCCGCGCAGCTCGTCGCCCAGCTCGTCGCCTTGCTGGTCAGCGAGCTGCTTCACGAAGCCGGCAAATTCCGGTGCCTGCTGGTTGACTGTTCCGGGGGTCACATCGGTGACGGTTACCAAATACCAGCCATGGTTGCGGCCGCCCTGCATCAGGCGAACTTTGCCCTTGGCCATGGCGAACAGCAGCAGCAGCGGACGCGAGGCGTTCTTGCCCTGCTTTTGCAGCACCTGGCGATCCATGTCGACGTGATCGACCGGGGGCAAGGCCACGCCGAGCGAGGCAACCGCGACATCGATCGGCACGCCTTTTTCGACTTGCGCCTTGAGCTTTTCGGCCGCAGCCTTGGCCGCAGCCTCACCCTTGGCGACACGCGCATCTTCTGCGACCTGGGTACGAATAGCGCTGAGCGGCGGCGGGGCGGCGGGCGAGATCGTTCCGACATCGTAGATCACGTACGACTTATCGGGGATTACCACACCCATGTCGGGTTGCCCGGATCCGTCCATCATGAACGCTGCGGGGACAGCGCGGGCCAGATCGGCAGGGACGGTCACTCCGTTCTGGCCATAAATTGCACCATTTGCGGTGACCGGCGCAGTTTCGCTGACCGTCAGGCCAAGTTCCTTGGCCACATCGCCCAGCGTCGCGCCGCTGTTGATTTCCTGCTCGATCCGCTCACCAAAGCCGGCGATCGCGGTCTTGCGCTGTTCCTCGGTCAGTTCCTTGACCAGTTCGGGCTTGGCCTGTTCGAGCGTCTTGCCGGGGGTGGTTTCATGCGCGTCGATCCGCACGATCAGCCAACCGAGCGGGCCCTTGATCGGACCGACGATCTTACCGCCCGCCGTGAACACCGCATTGGCCGCATCTGCTGAACTTTGCAGGGCGTAGGCATCCTTGGTCAGGCTGCCCAGTTGCGCGATCGTGAAACCCTTGGCCTGAGCCGCCGCTTCCAGCGTCTTGCCCGAAGCAATCGCCGCAGTCACATCCTTGGCCACGGCTTGATCGGGAACGACCACCTGCGAAAGGGTGCGCTTGTCGGCCGGAGCATATTTGGCCTTGTTCTCATTATAACGCGCAGCAACTTCGTCATCGGACGGCGGGGGCGGGGCCTTCACCGAGGCATCGGTGTAGGTGATGTACCGGATCGTGCGGCGTTCCGGCAGCGTATAGCCATCCTTGTGCGCGTTATACCAGGCGGTCACTTCGGCGTCATTAGGCGCCGCAGCAGGCGCAAAAGCGGCCGGCGGCAGCTGGACGATCGCACCGCGGCGATGCTCGGTGATCACGGCTGCGTAATGCGCGGTGAACCTGGTCGGTACCTTGAGCCCGTAGGAATTTACCGAGGTGAGCAAGCGCCCCATCAGGTTCTGGCCCTGCTCGGAGCGGAATGCGCTGTCGGTCATACCCTGCGAACCGAGCATCTGCCGATAGAGCGCGCTATCGACCTTGCCGTCGGGCGTCTGGATGTTCGGGAATTGCTTGGCAATCTCGCTGTCGATCAACCGATCGCCGACATAAATCCCGTGCTTCTGGCCCCACTGGATCACGGCCTTGCCGTCCATCGCGTACAGCAGCACTTCGTTGAGCCCGTCCTTTTCGAGGAACTGCTTGACCGAAACAGTTGGGTCGCGCTGGCGCAGCCGGGCAATAATCGAACGAAACTGGCCTTCAAGCTCAGTTTCGGTGATCTTCTCATCGCCGATGGTCGCAATCTTGCTGCCGCTGGCGAAGCCGCCGAAGGTCGAACCCGAAACGCTGCCCAGGGCAAAGCCGATGCCGATGATCCCGACAAAGGCCAGCGTGATGATAACGCCGAATTTGGAACTGAAGAAGTTGCGGAAAAACTGAAGCATCGTTTCGATCGCCAGACTAGATTTGATCCGCGCGCCGTGCATGGCACGCTGCGTTGCCGCGCTTTAGGGACCATTGCCATGACAGGCAATGGGGAGAAGCCGGTGGGCAGCATGATCGCACCTTGCCGCAAGCGCTTTGACAAGCGTGCGCAGGGTCGCCTAACCGCGAGGGAACTTGGCCGCTTGGCTGAATGTGCATTTCAACAGGGAATTCCAAATGCCACACCGACCATACATCGTCGGCAACTGGAAGATGAACGGTACGCGCGCATCGCTGGCCGAAGCGCGCGCGATCGATCGCGGCGCTGCGCGCAATCCGGGGGTGAACGTGGGCATCGCGCCTCCGGCAACGCTGCTGGCGCCGATGGCCGAAGCGGTTGAGACCATCTCGCTTGGCGGGCAAGATTGCCATGCCCAGGCCTCTGGAGCCTTCACCGGGGATATCTCGGCAGCGATGCTGGCCGATGCTGGCGCGAGCTTCGTGATCGTCGGACACTCCGAACGCCGCTTGCTGCACGGTGAAACCAACGAAATGGTCAAGGCCAAGGCCGCAGCAGCATTGGCTGCGGGCCTCGGCGCGATCGTCTGCGTCGGCGAAACCGAGGCCGAGCGCGACGCTGGCAAGGCCGAGAGTGTCGTCTCGGCGCAACTCGCTGGCTCGCTGCCTGATGATGCCGGAACGCCGGGACAGGTAACCGTGGCCTACGAACCGGTCTGGGCCATTGGTACCGGCCGGGTACCATCCGCAGTCGATGTCAGTACGATGCACCGTGCCATCCGCGCTACCCTCGAAGGCCGCTACGGTGCTGCCAATGCAGGAATGCGGATCTTGTACGGCGGCTCTGTCAATGCCGGAAATGCTGCTGAGCTGCTCCATTGCGATGAAGTGGGCGGCGCGCTGGTCGGCGGGGCAAGCCTTACGGCGGACAGCTTCCTGACCATCGTTTCAGCTGCGGCACCAAGCACCGATTGAAGGCCGAACGCCCGCTTCGCCTTGCATAGTCGGCGCGGCGTGACTAGATGCCCGCCAAACCACCCGGAACTGGATTTTCGATGTCGCTCTTCATCTTTCTTACCGTCCTTCAGGCGATCGTCGCTGCGCTGCTGGTCGGCGTTATTCTGGTGCAGAAATCCGAAGGCGGCGGACTGGGAACTGGCGGCAGCCCGGCCGGCCTGATGTCGGCACGCGGTGCGGCTGACTTCATCACCCGGCTGACTGCCATACTGGCAACGATTTTCGTGGTGCTTTCGATCGTCCTGGCGGCGCTGGCCGTGAAGTCGAGCGGCAACCGCGAAATCGACAATTCACTTAACCGCACCGCCGCACCGGTTGCGGCGCAGCAGCTCCCGGCCGACGCGCTGGGCGGGGCTGCGCAAAATGGCGTGGCTCCGGGCACACCGGCGCTGGTTCCGGCTCCGGGCGCTACGCCTGCGGCCGCTGCTACACCCGCCAAGAAGCCCTGAACGATCGTCCTCGCGCTCGCGTCCGCTGGCCCTGATACGGCCAGCAGGGCGCGCAGAGCTGTGGATTGCTGCATTGAGCGCTTGCCCGCATCCCCCACTTAAGCTTAAGGCTCAACTCCCATGGCGCGGTTCATTTTCATTACCGGCGGCGTGGTCTCCTCGCTTGGCAAGGGTCTCATGGCGGCTAGCCTTGCAGCACTGCTGCAGGCGCGCGGCTACAAGGTGCGGATTCGCAAGTTCGATCCCTATCTGAACGTCGATCCGGGAACGATGAGCCCCTACCAGCATGGCGAAGTGTACGTCACCGACGATGGTGCCGAGACCGATCTCGACCTCGGCCACTATGAGCGATTCACCGGCGTATCAGCCCGGCAGGCGGACAATATCACCTCGGGCCGGATCTACCGCGACATCATCACGCGCGAACGCCGCGGCGATTACCTCGGCGCGACAGTGCAGGTCATCCCGCATGTGACCGACGCCATCAAGGAGTTCGCACAGGCTGATATCGACGGTCTCGATTTTGTGTTGTGCGAAATAGGCGGCACGGTGGGCGATATCGAAAGCCTGCCGTTCATCGAGGCTCTGCGTCAGTTGCGCAACGAGCTGGGTCGCGAGCAAACCTGCTCGGTCCACGTCACGCTGGTTCCTTACGTGGCCGCTGCGGGTGAGCTCAAGACCAAGCCCACCCAGCACTCGGTGCGCGAGCTGACCAGCCTGGGGGTTCAGCCCGACTTGCTGCTGTGCCGCTGCGAACACCCGCTGCCCGAGAATGAGCGGAACAAGATCGCGCTGTTCTGCAACGTGCGCAAGGAAGCAGTTATCCCCGCGTTGGACGCGAGCAGCATCTATTCAGTCCCGTTGCAGTACCACGCTGAAGGTCTCGACGCCGAAGTGCTGCACCACTTCGGACTTGAAACCCCGTTGCCGGATCTGGAGCGCTGGGAAGACATCGTTGACCGTTTCCAGAATCCCGAAGGCGAAGTGACGATCGGCGTGGTCGGCAAATATGTCGGCCTGCCCGATGCCTACAAGAGCCTGAATGAAGCGCTGGTTCACGGCGGCATGGCCAATCGGGTCAAGGTCAACATCCGCTGGATCGATGCCGAAATGTTCGAAGCCGGAGACGATGAGATCGTCACGAAGCTCGAGCCGATGCACGGCATTCTGGTCCCGGGCGGGTTCGGGGTGCGCGGGACCGAAGGCAAGATCGCCTCGGTCCGTTTCGCGCGCGAACGCGGCGTGCCGTTCTTCGGGATCTGTCTTGGCATGCAGATGGCCTGCATCGAAGGCGCACGGAACACCGCCGGGATTGCTGCGGCAGGTTCGACCGAATTTGGACCAACCGACGAACCGGTGGTGGGCATCATCACCGAATGGATGAGCCCTGAAGGCTTGCAGAAGCGCGGTGCCAATACCGATTTAGGCGGTACGATGCGGCTGGGTGCCTATGAGGCCAAGCTTGCCGGCAACAGTCACGTCTCGGCGCTGTATGGCGGTGCAACGACGATCAGCGAGCGCCACCGTCACCGCTATGAAGTCAACGGTGCCTATCGCGAAGCCCTTGAGAAGGGCGGACTGGTGTTCTCGGGCATGTCACCCGACGGGCTGCTTCCGGAAATCGTCGAGCGTCCCGACCATCCGTGGTTTGTCGGCGTGCAGTTCCACCCCGAGCTCAAGAGCCGGCCGTTCGATCCGCATCCGCTGTTTGCCGGATTTATCGCCGCCGCGCTCCAGCAATCGCGGCTGGTCTGACGACAATCAATTGCATCGCCGGTAGTTTCGCTCGCTGCCTGAAATGGGGCGGACAACTAGGCGAAATCCCTTGCCAAAATTACCCTGACCCGGTTAGCCCTGTGCTCCGAGAACGACTCACGTCAGGGGAAGGCGGCGCAGCGATTTTCCAATTCGGCTTATTGATTGCCAGGCAAACCATGGCAGGCCCGACCTGTAAGGAATTGCTAGCGTTTCGGCTTATACAGCCGGGATAAGAGCTTGTCGTACATGATCGTCTTCTGCGACCCGGACGATCATTTACCGACAGGGCGGTGCTCAAGCATCGCGGGGGTGGAACGCAAGTTCCACCCCCACATTTTAGCTGATCGGTTTGCCGTCAGGCCGCTTCGCTGCTCGAAGTGTCATTGACCACGGCCAGGGTCTTCTGTGTTCCGACCGGCACCTTCTTCGGCTTCATCGCCTCGGGCACTTCGCGCACCAGGTCGACGACCAGCAGGCCATCTTCCAGGTTGGCGCTTTCAACCCGCACATAATCAGCCAGTTCGAAACGGCGTTCAAACCCGCGCTGGGCGATGCCGACGTGCAGGAACTGGCTGGCCGAAGCCTCGTCACCCTTCTTGCCCTGGACCACCAGCAGGTTCTGTTGCGCGGTGATTTCGATGTCGGCGGGCTTGAAGCCGGCAACGGCCACGGTGATGCGATAGGCATCTTCACCGCGGCGTTCGATGTTGAACGGGGGGTAATTGTCGCCGCTGCCTGCACCGCGCTGGTTTTCCAGCAAGTCGAACAGGCGGTCGAAGCCGACCATGGTGCGGCGATAAGGCGAGAAATCAGGACGGTTCATGGCAAAATCCTCACTGTGAGCAATTGAGCGTGTTTGTTTCGGTTCTGGCCGGGACCCGCATTCGGCATCCCGATGGCATCGCGGGCTTGCAGCCCATGACACCGCACCCGATGTATGTTAGCGCCAGCCTGTTTCAAGAGGAGCCGAAATGACGACCCCGAAAGTCGAAATCTACACCAAGTGGGGCTGCCCTTACTGTGTGCGGGCCAAGGCCCTGCTCGACAGCAAGGGCGTTGCTTACGAGGAATACGACGTGACCATGGGCGGCCCCAAGAAAACCGAAATGATCCAGCGGGTTCCAGGCGCGCAAACCGTGCCGCAGGTCCTTATCGCCGGTCGGCCCGTGGGCGGGAGCGACGATCTCGCCGCGCTCGAAAGTGCAGGCAAGCTCGACGTGCTGCTGGCGGGCTGATCATGCAGCGCATCGCGGTATTGCAGATGACCTCCGGGATCGATCCTGCAGCCAATGCTGCGGCCATCGTGCAGGCATCGAACGCGGCGGCGATGGGCGGAGCGACGATGCTGTTCACGCCCGAGATGTCGATCCTGATCGACCGTGACCGCAGCCGCGCCGCAGCACAGGTCGTGCCTGAGGCTGACAATCCGGTACTCGACGAGTTACGCGTAGCTGCCGCCCGCTCCGGGGTGTGGATTGCGCTCGGATCGATGGCGGTGCTGCGTGAGGACGGGCGCTGGGCGAACCGCAGCTATGTGATCGACGGCGGCGGCGCGATCGTCGCGCGCTATGACAAGATTCACATGTTCGATGTCGATCTGGCGAGCGGCGAAAGTTGGCGCGAATCGAATGCGTATGCAGCCGGGGACGGGGTGGTGACGGTCGAAACGCCGCTTGGTCGGCTCGGCCTGACAATCTGTTACGATCTGCGTTTTCCCGCCTTGTTCGAGGCGCTTGGCCAAGCCAGATGCGATGTCATCGCGATCCCCGCCGCGTTTACGGTGCCGACCGGGCAAGCGCACTGGCACATATTGCAACGCGCCCGCGCGATCGAGGCCACTGCTTATGTGGTCTGCGCCGCGCAAGTCGGCGCACACGAAGACGGTCGGCAAACCTATGGCCACAGCATGTTGATCGACCCCTGGGGCGAAGTGCTGCTCGATCTTGGCGGCACCAAGGCCGACCTGGCCTTTGCCGAGCTCGACCCGGCGCGCATCGCCGATGTCCGCGCGCAGGTTCCGTGCCTGGCCAACAAGCAGGTTATCGGGTGATCGCTGCGCCATGATCGTGTTCGATCTTGTCTGCCGCAGTGCCGGCCACCGCTTCGAAGGCTGGTTCGCAAGCTCGGCTGCATTCGACGATCAATCGGCAAGGAGGCTGGTCGCTTGCCCGAACTGCGGTTCGGCCGAAGTTGAAAAGGCGCTGATGGCGCCTAGCTTGGGCCGCAAAGGCAACCAGATCGCCGCTTCTGCACCAGCGGCCAAGGCGCCGCTGGTCAGCGGTCTTCCCGCGCCCGTGCAGGAGGCTCTCGGCAAGCTTGCCGCGCTGCAGGCGCAGGCACTGAAGCAATCCACCTGGGTGGGTGACGGGTTTGCCGATCAGAGCCGCGCCATGCATTATGGCGAGCGCGAAGTAGAGACTATCCACGGCCAGGCCACCTTCTCGGAGGCGCGAGCGCTTAGCGAAGAAGGCATTGCGATCATGCCGCTGCCATTCCCGGTTGCGCCGCCGGAGGACGTCAACTGATTGCAAGCCGGGCAGGGCATGGCTATGCGGACTGCGGGCGCCCGTAGCTCAGCAGGATAGAGCACCAGATTCCTAATCTGGGGGCCATGGGTTCGAATCCCGTCGGGCGCACCATTCCCATTGCATGGCAATTGGCAGGCTCAAGCAGCCCCGGTTCACCGCAAAGTTCAAGCGCGCTGCAGATTTAATGCTTGAACTGTTGATTCAATTATGATTCTAATGCGCTTATGGGGAACCGGGGAACAATCCAGCTGGCAAGTGAGCGTCTTTCGCACGGCCTTGCGCTGTTTTGCCTGCTCGCCATGGGCGCCTGGGTCCTGTTCGGCCCCAGCGGCTTGATGGCCTGGAGCGAGAACAATCGCTTGCTGACCGAACGCCAGAAGGAACTTCAGGTACTCACCGCGCAGCGGGATGAATTGAAGAACCGCGTGGCGCTGGTCGATCCGAATCACGTTGATCCCGATATGGCCGGGCAACTGCTCCGCGCCCAGCTCAACGTCGTCCACCCGGACGAGATGGTGATGCTGCTCAACTGATTGCTGCGCCCCCGGGCGCGCGATTTCCTGCCGAAATACGTATGGGACGGTTTCCCTTACGGCGAACTCGCCTTATAGGCCGAGCATTGCAGCACCGCTGCTTGTCGACCATCCGGGGGAGCCCAACTTGGCCAAGCCTGCCATTACCCGCAAGACGCCCACCAAGGGCGCTGTCAGCGATGATACCTTTGCCTTGCGTAGCCTTCAGGACGCACATCTTGCCAATCCGCGCTATGTAGCCAGCGATGATGAACTGCTCGCCTTCTACCAGCAGATGCTGCTCATTCGGCGGTTTGAGGAAAAGGCCGGCCAGCTTTACGGCCTCGGCCTGATCGGCGGGTTCTGCCACCTCTACATCGGTCAGGAAGCTGTTGCAGTTGGCCTGCAATCTGCACTCAAACCGGGGCATGACAGCGTCATTACCGGTTACCGCGATCATGGCCACATGCTCGCTTACGGCATCGACCCCAAGGTGATCATGGCCGAACTGACCGGGCGAGGCGCGGGCATTTCGAAGGGCAAGGGCGGGTCGATGCACATGTTCTCGACCGTGCATAAGTTCTACGGCGGCCACGGCATCGTCGGTGCGCAGGTGCCGCTGGGGGCAGGGCTGGCCTTCGCTCACCAGTACCGTGAGGATGGCGGGCTGTGCTTGGCCTATTTTGGCGACGGTGCAGCCAATCAAGGCCAGGTCTATGAAGCGTTCAACATGGCGGCGCTATGGAACCTGCCGATCGTGTTCGTGGTGGAGAACAACGGCTACGCGATGGGCACCGCGGTGACCCGCGGCTCAGCCGAAACGCACTTTTACCGCCGCGGCACGGCGTTCCGCATTCCCGGCATGCACGTTAATGGGATGGACGTGCTTGAAGTACGCGCCGCCGCCGAGCTGGCCTTTGCGCACGTCCGCGAAGGCAAGGGCCCGGTACTGATGGAACTGCAGACTTATCGCTATCGCGGTCACTCGATGTCCGACCCGGCGAAGTACCGCACGCGCGAGGAAGTCCAGGAAATGCGCGAAAAGCATGATCCCATCGACGCCGCCAAGGCCGAACTCCTGAAGCGCGGCGTGGCTGAGGAAAAGCTCAAGGAACTTGAAAAGCAGATTCGCAGCAAGGTCGGCGAAGCGGCTGACTTTGCAGAGAATTCGCCCGAGCCAGAGGCACCCGAGCTCTACACCGATATTCTGGTGGAGAGCTACTGATGGGTATCGAGCTGAAAATGCCGGCGCTTTCGCCGACGATGGAAGAAGGCACGCTGGCCAAGTGGCTGGTGAAGGAAGGCGACACGGTCAAATCGGGCGACATCCTGGCCGAGATCGAAACCGACAAGGCGACGATGGAATTTGAGTCCATTGATGAAGGCGTGATGGGCAAAATCCTCGTTCCCGAGGGCACCGAGGGGGTCAAAGTCGGTACTGTGATCGCGGTAATGAGTGGAGAAGGCGAAACTGCGCCTGCCGCCACGCCTGCTGCTGAACCGCAAGCAGCCGAGCCCGTGAACCCCGTTACCGTCAAACCGTCTGCCCAGAAGCCGCGCGCGGCGGACCCAGCTATTCCCGCTGGCATCAACATGGCCACCGTTACCGTGCGCGAAGCCTTGCGCGATGCCATGGCCGAGGAAATGCGACGCGATGCCCGCGTTTTCGTGATGGGCGAGGAAGTGGCGCAGTACCAGGGCGCCTACAAGGTCACCCAAGGCCTTCTGGATGAATTCGGACCCAAGCGGGTGATCGATACCCCGATCACCGAATATGGTTTTGCCGGGATCGGTGCCGGTGCCGCGATGGGCGGTTTGCGCCCGATTGTCGAGTTCATGACTTTTAACTTCGCGATGCAAGCTATTGATCACGTGATCAATTCGGCGGCCAAAACCAACTACATGTCGGGCGGCCAAATGCGCTGCCCGATCGTGTTCCGCGGGCCTAACGGTGCGGCAAGCCGCGTGGGCGCGCAGCATAGCCAGAACTTCGCTCCATGGTACGCCAGCGTGCCCGGCCTGATCGTGATCGCGCCTTACGACGCAGCCGATGCCAAAGGCCTGCTCAAGGCGGCGATCCGCAGCGAAGACCCAGTCGTCTTCCTCGAAAACGAACTGGTCTATGGTCGCAGCTTCGAATTGCCCGAGCTCGATGATCACGTCCTGCCGATCGGCAAGGCGCGGATCATGCGCGAGGGTCAGGACGTGACCATTGTGTCCTACTCGATCGGCGTTGGCATGTCGCTCGAAGCGGCGGAAACGCTCGCGGGCGAGGGGATCGACGCCGAAGTGCTCGACCTGCGCACGCTGCGCCCGCTCGACCGCGAGGCAGTTCTGACCTCGCTGGCCAAGACCAATCGGCTGGTCATCGCCGAAGAAGGCTGGCCGACTTGCGGTATCGCGTCCGAAGTGATGGCAATCTGCATGGAGGATGGCTTTGACCATCTCGATGCACCGGTGCTGCGCGTGTGCGACGAGGATGTCCCACTGCCTTATGCGGCCAACCTTGAGAAGCTGGCGTTGATCGATCCCTCGCGCATCGCCGCGGCGGTGCGCAAGGTCTGCTACCGCTAGGTGAAGCTGCCGTTGGTGCCGATCTTGGCATCGCCGTTATAGACCGAGCAGGTCTGCACCGGATCGGGCGAACCGGCATCGCGCTGGTAGATCTCGGACAGGTCGCGGTTGTCACGCACCGTAAAGGAAGCGATCGACGTGATGTCGAGGCTGCCCAGGAACTGCGCCGAAACCAGCGGCTGATAGGTGTAGCTGACCTCGACGAAGATCACCGCATCGCCGGTCTGTGCAAGCACTTGCTCACCAGCCGGACCCATCCCCGTTGTGCCAAGATTCTCACCTTCGGAACCGTATTGAGGCGCATAGTTCTTGGTCCCGCGGCAGCGTTGCCAGTGGATGTACTGGTTGTCGCTGCCTTGTTCAACTTCGAGACTGGAGATGATCACCCGGCCGTGGCCGTAGAGGTTGAGCTTCCCGCCCTGAACCTGCGCGCCGTAGATCACATCGTTGATGTCGCTTTCGTAAATCTTGCGGTTTTGCAACGTGCTGGTGTCACCGACGCGGCTGCCGTTATCGGCGATATGCTCGGCGATCTGGCTGACCTTCATGTTGACCAGCGCGTAGTTCGCCTCTTCCGCACCCCACAGTCCGGCGGTCAGCAGGAACGGCGCGCCAAGCGCGAATTCGGTCATGGCAACGCCCGAACGATTGCGCAGCAGCGACCGCAGTCTGGTCAGGAACTTCATGTGCAGTTTCCGGTTGTCGGCGGGGCATTGACGGTTTGCTGGCCATAAGGCTGGTTGCGCAGCACTGTCGCCGCGCTCAAGGTGTAGTTCTTGCTCTGCCCCGGGATAAAGCCGGCGACCGGGAAGGGGCGGTGGTAGGTGACAGTCACGGTATACAGCACTGCATCGCGTGCACCGCCAAAGCCCGCCTGGCCGCGGTCGACATCCCAGCTGCCGTTGGCATTGGCATCTTCGAATGGCTCGCCATGGTCGCAGGTCCCGTCGTTATCGACATCGGTATAATTTTCGGGGCGGCCGGCATCAGTAAAGCTGCTGTACGAACGGCGATCGAAGTTCAGCACCGCGCCGGGGGCAACAGCCCGCACCGCTTTGGTCACGATTCCATCGAGTTGGGTTTCATTGCTGCTCGAGCCCTCGATCGATGAATCGCGCGCCGCATTTTGGATCGCGCCCTGCAGCATCTCGGTGGTGTACATGTTGAAGGCGAGATCGAGCAGGCCCATCAGCATGAGCAGGAGCACCGGCGCGATCAACGCAAATTCGACGATAGTGACACCGCGCTGATCGCGCCGCAGAGTGGCAAAACAGCGGATCATTTCGAGATCCTCAAGTCGCCCAGATGCGCTGCGATACTGCTGAAGACGTTTTGGAGCTCGGCGGCATTGTGTGCTTCGAAGAAGTGGCCGGGACCCGCGCACCCGGTCATCACCGGGTTAAGCGTGGTGCCAAAACCGATCACCCAGACATTGATGTTGCGCTTCTTGACCTCGGCACAAGCCACCCCGAAGCGCTTTTCGACTGTTTCGGTCAGCGAAATCGGCGAGTTCGCTTTCCAGCGCCGTTGATCGAGCGGTTCTACCCCGTAAGCGCCATAAGCGATGTCGTAAGGCTCGGTCTGGCCGTCGGTCAGGAAGATCAAATTGCGGCTGGTGGTCTTGCCATCGATATTGGCGTTCTCGGCGGCGAACAGCCCGGCTGGCGAAAGCAATCGCCCGCCCCAGATCATGCCGATATCATGATAGGTAGTACCGCCCGGAGCCACGCTCGTGAGGTATGAACTAATCTGCGTTGCATCCATTTCGCTCAGCTTGCGAGCCGCGGCAGGGCAAGTGATCATGTTGGAAATCCAGCCCGGCTGGAAAAACCAGGACTGGGTTGTGACCACGGGAGCGGGGGTGAACGAGCCGTTGTTGTTGCCGTACATCGAGCGTTCGAAAATTATGTTCGGATACTGCGGTCGCCACTGGGTCTTGGGGTCACCGACAGTCGGGACTGTATCGATGTCGAGGTCCAGCGCGCGGGACAGGTCGACATTGGTCCAGTCGTCGATCTCGTAAGTATCGCGCTCCTCCATGCAGCCGTTGCTTTCGCTCCGCCAGTTGTGGACATCACTTGCTATGGGCGCATAGCGATAGCGCTGGGCAGCGTTTGTATAGGGGATGGTGATCTGGTCGAATTCCTGCGTGTAACTGTTATAGTCGGTCTTCTTGGTCACGCAGGCCTGACCGTTCAATTCAACCCAGAAGTAAGTTCCGGTTGTGACGACGCGGTAATGCTTGGTTATCTTGGTTCCGGCCGGCGGGCCAATGTAGGGCTCCGACGTCGTCGAGATCAGCGTATAGGCCGAGTTCGAATTCGAAGCCGGCGGCGGCGTATCGCACGACCAAAAGGCACTTGCCGCCTCGCTGGTGGCAGAATGGAAAGTGGCCGGATAGCTGCCGCCAGCGCCCGAGCTGTGTTGGCTGCCCGAAATGTCGGTCCAGTGATCGTTGTAGGTGTAGTCCTGGACCGTTCCAGGCTCGGTCCCGAAATTCTCGCGCGATTGGTACGTCCAGTTATTTACAACCCAATCGTCTTTAAGCAGCGCCCCCACGTTGACGTTGGTCGAATAGGGAACGAAGCCATAGCGGACGCGGGTTCCCGGGCCCTTCGATCCTTCGATCTGGGCATGAAAATCGCGCACGACCTGCTTCAACGCGTCGATCTTGGGCACATTGTCTCCGGCGTTCGTCTCCGCCATTGAGCCTGTGGTATCGAGCACGAACATGATGTCGGTGTTCGCGAAGTTCAACTTGGCCTGGCATTTCACCGGGATCGGCATCTCCGAAAAGCCGAACAGCGTCATGATCGTGGTCGGGACGATCACATGGGCTTCGCCAGAGATGGAATAGTCGCTCTCCAGTGTCATCGCGAAAGTGCGCCCGGTTGTGCCATAGGCGCCGTCGCGAAAGTTCAGGTTGAAGAAGCGGTTGCCGGTCGCGGCCACATCGCCTGGGATAATCCCGCTGGTCACGACGGCAGAGCCAAGCTTCTTGCGTGCCGCCAGCACACCGGCATCGCAGGCCTGCTGCAGCCGGCTTTGCGAGAGGTAGCTGCGGCCCATGTCGATCCCGCCGCCCAGCAGCGCGAGCAAGGGAAACAGCGCCGCCGCGATCAGCGCGAGCGTGTTTCCGCCGCGGTCGCGAAGCAGCGACTTTATCCAGATCTGGGCAAGGCGGCGCGTTACAGGCAAAGCTACGTCCCGATAATCGAAACAATCGTTTACCTTGCCGACCTCACTCGGTGACGAACGGGTATGGTTAATTTATTGAGATTGTCGCGAAAACCTGCGCTGACTGATCGGAGATCAGGGGGTCAGGACGAAGATCGGTCGCGTGTAGGTGAGCGGTATATCGCTCATACCGATGATGCCCAACCAGGTCCGCACCCGATAGGTCACACGGATCTGGTATTCAGCGGCACCGACGACCCGCTGAGTCACCGGGGTCGAGACGAAAGATGTGAAGCGGTTCGCTTCAAGACCGTAAGGCGCAGATTGTGCAGCATTGTCCGCGTAATCCTGAAGCTGGATTGCGGTCAGCAAGTTGCTTTTCTGATAATTGATCACGGCAAAGCGCGCGGTGTCGGCAGAGATGCTGCGCAGCGCGTTGTACTGCTGCATGCCCATGCCAACCTGCGCAATCCCGAGGAACATCGTGAGGAACGCAGGGCCGATGAGCGCAAACTCGACCGCGGCTGCGGCGGTCTCGTTGCGGCGAAGTGAAGTCAGCAGTTTCTTCATCATGGCACCACGGATTGTGAGTATTGGACATAGCGCGTCACCCGGTAAGTGATCGCGCTGCCGATCCCGTATTCGGTCCAGGTCGGCGTGTATGTGGTAGTCAGGTAGATCTTCACATAGTTCGCCGACA
>JANXUP010000052.1 GCA_025356175.1 Sphingomonadaceae bacterium
AGCGATGATGGCGAGCCGATGATGGAAATGAACACGACGCCGCTTATCGACGTCATGCTCGTTCTCCTCATCATGTTCATCATCACCATCCCCGTGGCAACCCACGCGGTGAACATCGATCTGCCGGCACCCACGCCGCCGAATCAGGTTCCGCCGCCCAAGCACGACAAGAACAAGGTCTCGGTCACACCCACCGGTGAGATCACCTGGAACAACCAGCCGCTCGACCAGGGCGGCCTGCTGTACCAGCTGCAACAGACGATCAAGATCAAGCCCGAGCCGGAACTGCAGTTCCAGCCCGATCCGCAGGCACCCTATGACACCACCGCCAAGGTGCTGAACATCATCAAGGGTTCGGGCGTTTCGGCCTTCGGTTTTGTCGGGAACGAACAGTTTGTCGGGTTCAACCGCGCTCCGGATTCGGCGGTGCCACCCAAGTAGGGTTGGCAAAGCGACCAAACAAACCAAAGGGGGCGGAGCGATCCGCCCCCTTTTCGCATCTGCCGTTTCGGCAAGGCCTTAGAACGCCAAAGCTGCAACCGAGGGCATGGCCGTTCACGGTGAGGAGGGCCAATGGTCCGTCCCGAGCCGCAGGACTCGCACGCTCCTTCGAGACGCGGCCAAACAGCATCTCAGGACGAACAGGCGCGGGTCCGATTTGAAATTTGCGCTAATCGGCCTCCGCTTCCTCCGCCGGATCGATCCGCATCGCGGCACCGGCCAGACCTTCGGCTTCGAGCAGCAGCTCGTCATCGGCCATGCCTTGCGGCACCGATTCGCGCCCGATCATTACCAGCACCGGCACCGCGAGCGGACTGACCCGATCGAGTTTCACATGCCGCACTTCGCGATGTGCCCGTTCGACCAGATCAGCGAGCCGTCCGACGTCAGTCATCCGCGCCCGGGCATCGGCCCAGGCCGCCTCGATCAGCAGGTGATCCGGCTCGTACTTGCGCAGCACATCATAAATGAGGTCGGTCGAGAAGGTCACTTGCCGCCCGGTCTTGCGGGTCCCTGGCTGTTGCCGTTCGACCAGCCCGGCTATCACCGCCACTTCACGGAAGGCACGGCGGAGCAGGTAGCTGTCCTGCACCCAAGCTGCAAATTCATCGCCAAGGATCTCGGCCGACAGCAGCGACGCGGGATCCTCAACCGGACGCAATCCCCAGACCGCGAGCGCATAATCGTTGGCGACGAAGCCCATCGGCATGAGGCCGCGCGCTTCCATGCGCCGGGTCAGCAGCATGCCGAGCGACTGGTGCGCGGGCCAGCCTTCGAACGCATAGAACACCGTGTAATGCCGCCCGCCGTGCGGAAAGCTTTCGACCAGCAGCATGCCGGGTTCGGGCAGTTCGCTGCGCCAGTCCTGCACCTCAAGCCATTCGCGCACGTCATCGGGGAAGCTAGCCCAACCGCTTCGATCAGCGAGCAGTGCCTGGACCCGGCCTGAAAGGTGCGTGGTCATCGCCATGCGCTGCCCCATGTAGCTCGGAATCTGCCCGACCTTCTTGGCCGCGCGCACCACCAGCTGCGTCTCCTTCATCGCCTCAACCTCAAGGTCCATCCCGGCGAAGCGGATTGTATCGCCCGGGCGCAGGCTCGCCGCGAAGCTCTCCTCGACCCGGCCCAAGGATTTGCCCCCCCTTCCTGGCCCACGTCCCCGGAACACCACCTCGACCATCTCGCTGTCGATGATGATTCCGGCGTTGAGCCGGAAGCGCGCGGCTTGTTCAGGATGCGTCAGTCGCCACAGCCCGTCCTTGCCCAGCGTGATCCGGCGGAACCGGTCATAGGCCCGCAATGAATAACCCCCGGTCGCAACAAATTCGAGCACGCGGGTCCATTGCGCATCGCCCAGCCAGGCATAGGCCATCGAACTGCGCACTTCGCCAAGCAGCGCGGCGCCCTCGAACGGCCCGGCGCAGGCACAGGCCATCACGTGCTGGGCAAGCACATCGAGCCCGCCCGGGCGGAACGCCTCGCCGTCGCGCTGGCCTTCGGCCACCGCCTGCTCGGCCGCCATCGCCTCGAGGAATTCAAACCGGTTACCGGGTACCAGCAGCGCGCGGCTGGGCTGGTCGAGCCGGTGATTGGCGCGGCCGATCCGCTGCAACAGCCGCGATGAACCCTTGGGCGCGCCCATCTGGACAACGAGGTCGATATCGCCCCAATCAACCCCCAGATCGAGGCTGGCGGTGGCGACCAGTGCGCGCAATTCCCCGCGCGCCATCGCCCCTTCCACCTTGCGCCGCGCCTCCTTCGAGAGCGAACCGTGGTGGATCCCGATCGGCAGGTTGTCGTCGTTCGCCTCCCACAGCTTCTGGAAGATGAACTCGGCGAGAAAGCGCGTGTTGCAAAAGATCAGCGTGGTCTTGTTGGCCGCAATCGCCGCGATCAGTTGCGGGACGGCCCAGGCTGCGGCGTGCCCGCCCCACGGCACTCGCGCATCCTCAGGCAGCAGGATCGAAAGTTCGGGCGGCGCGCCGTCCTCGCCCAGCACCAGCGCCACCGTATCGATCTCGCCCCACGGCGAGAGCCAGCCGCGAAAGGCATCGGGATCGGCCAGCGTAGCCGACAGCGCAACCCGCTGGAGGCCCGGCGACAAGGCCTGCAACCGGGTCAGCGCCAAGGCGAGCAGATCGCCACGCTTGGTCGGAGCGAAGGCATGAACCTCGTCGATGATCACCCGCTTGAGGCCAGAAAACAGTTCCGTCGCCTCAGGATAGGACAGCAGCAACGACAGCGATTCGGGCGTGGTCAGCAGCACATGCGGCGGCTTGACCCGCTGCCTCGCCTTGCGCTCGGACGGGGTATCGCCGCTACGCACCTCGACCCGCATCTTGAGACCAAGCTCCTCGACTGGCGTGAGCAGATTGCGCTGCACATCGTGCGCCAGTGCCTTGAGCGGCGAGACATATAGCGTGTGCAGGCCTTCGAGCGGAACCCCATCGCCCATCACCGAGGGACAGAAATCGGCCAGCGTCGGCAGAAACCCGCCCAAAGTTTTACCCGCCCCGGTATCGGCGACCAGCAGTGCGTGCCGCCCGCTGGCCGCCACCGCAAGCATTTCGCGCTGGTGGCGCCGCACGGTCCACCCGCGCGCGGCAAACCAGCCGGTCAGTTCGGGGGGAAGCAGGTCAGGCGTCATTGCCCGCACTTTGGCATGGATTGCAGCGCCGTGGGAAAGGCATTTGCGGCGAACGCGGCGTCCTGCCACTATCGCTGTCAAACAGGGGGAACAAATGCCAGACCGTCCGCTCAATCAGACCGACCTGCTCGACGATTTTGCCCAGCGCCAGATCACACTCAATGGCCAGACGCGCCGCGTTTACATCGCCGGGAGCGGCCCCGCAGTGGTGGTGATGACCGAGATGCCGGGGATCAGCCCGCACGTCGCGCGGTTCGCGCGGTGGGTGCGCGATGCCGGCTTCACCGTCTACATGCCACATATGTTCGGCAAGGATGGTGCGGTGCCGTCGGTGCTGTCCGCCGTGACGACAATCGCGCGCGCCTGCATTTCAAAAGAATTCCGCGCGCTCAGCGCCAATGCCTCAAGCCCGATTACGCAGTGGCTGCGCGCATTGGCAGCGTTCGCGCACAAGGAATGCGGCGGCAAAGGGGTGGGTGCGATCGGGATGTGCTTCACCGGCAATTTCGCGCTGTCGATGATGCTCGAACCGGCGGTACTAGCGCCCGTCATGGCGCAGCCCTCACTGCCATTGAACAATGCAGCGGGCATGGCGATTGACCCCGATGAACTCAAAGCCGTCAAAGCCAGATTGGATGCCGAAGACCTGACCGTGCGCGCCTACCGCTTTGAAGGCGACAGCTTCTGCAAGGCCGAACGCTTCGCCGCTTTCGCCGATGCGCTCGGCGACCGCTTCGAACCGCGTGTGCTGCCCGACGAGGCCGCCAACCCGCGCACTCCGATGAAGAACCCGCATTCGGTGGTCACGCTGCACCTGGTCGACGAAGCAGGCCAACCGACGGTGCAGGCGCGCGATGAAATACTGGAGTTCTTCAAAATGCGGCTGGTGGGCTAAGCGGCGACGATAACCGGTCCGGCACCTTCGCGGGTGTTTTAGCCGAAAACGGACTGTCCGGTTATCACCCGATTGCAGACATTCTGGATAGCCTGGCATTTTGCCGATTTCGACCGCAGGAAAGGCACGCCTAGAAATCGATGCCAAGTGCAGCGAAAGCATGGAATGATCTGCCGCCGCGGTCTTCGAAGGTCGGTCCGCCAGAAGCAAGTATTCGGAGTGGACCGGGAAGGTCGTAGATCGCGCCCACGCCCAGGCTGGTAGTCGCATGGCCGCCCACGACATCTGCGCCCTGTCTGTCGGCTTCCAACCCGACGCGCAGTTTCCCACCGAACTGGCGGGTCAGGGCGACGCCCCCGGTCCAATAATCGCGGTTGCCGATCCCCGGATTGATTGCATATCCGCCGCCGCCGAATACCGACCATCTGCCGAAATCCTTTTGCGCCCAGATCGGCAACAGCGCAGTCACATGACCAGCCCCCAGCCCGTTGCTGGCAGTGGGGAGGGTGATGCCGGGGAAAGCCGCGATTTGCACGCCCGCAGCTTCGTTATGGTAGAACCGGTATTTGACTGAAGCTGCCAGGTCGCCCGCACCCGAAGTCCAACCAGAAGCATCGTGGGTGTACGCAATCGGCAACCCGAGGGTGAGCTGCACGTCCTTCACCGGACCGTAATTGACCTCCGCGCCGAACGAGCCCTGGAAGTCATTCCCGCTGCCTTCAGCCTCGAACAGCGGGGCATATATCTCCCAGTGCCCGGTTTCGGTCGGCTCTGGGTCGTCGGTAAGGAATGGCGGGCCGGCTTGGGCAGCAGTTGCCAGCAATGCCGCAACTACCCCCAACGCCATTGGCACCAGCTTGAGGTGCGCGATCAGCTCACCGGTCCCCGGTCAGCCCCTGGATGTTCGCCAGCGCGCTGCGGCAGGATGATTATCAGCGTCAGGATCGCCGCAGCAAGAACCAATGTCGCGATCGGCCGGCTCAGGTCGAGGCCGCCCTTGGCGACCGGCTTGTCGAGGAAATCGCCGACGGTTGCGCCGAGCGGCCGGGTCAGGATGAAAGCCGCCCAGAACAGGCCAACCCGGCTGATCGCGGTCCGGTAGTAAAGCGCGGCGAGCACCAGCAACGCCGCGCCAAACACTGCAGCGCCGCCGCCATAGCCAAGCCCGGAATCGGCAAACCAGTCGCCCAGCGCGGTCCCGAGGGTTTGTGAAAACGTGATGGTGATCCAGTAAAACGTTTCCTCGCGCGGGCTGACGATCGAATTGACCGAGATCGAACCGGTCGCGCGATACCAGATCAGCAATGATCCCAGCACGCAGCCGAGCAGCAGCAACGAGCCGCCAAGATAGCCAATTCCGAGCGAGCGTGTGCAGAAGTCCGCGAGCGTGGTGCCAGCGGTGGTCGAGGCGATGATCGTTGCCCAATAAAGCCATGGGTTGAAGCGCCGGGTGCGGATCTGGGCCCAGGCCAGAACCAGCAGCACCACTCCGAATATCGCCGTTCCAATCAGGTAACCGTTCAGCCCGGCCTGGCCCGCATCGGGGGTGGTCTCACCCAGCCAGCTCATCGACACAGTGTCGCCGCCGGTCTCGCCCAGCGTCGTGGCCAGGATCTTGATAATCCAGAACCCCAGCGTGACGGCTGGAACTTTGGTCAGGGCCTCGCTTTTGGTCATCAATGGCTTCCTATTTCTGGTTCGGGAACACCGTAGCGGAATCGGCGATGCGTAAAAAGCCGCATGCATCAACGCGGGGGCCGGCACACGGCTCCCGAAGCTGAGCGTCCTGCGGCGGGACATTGCTCGCAGGACGCTCAACAATCGAATTGATTGTCTTAGAATTTGACCTTCGCGGAAACGAACCAGGTCCGGCCGATGATGTCATACAGCGCCGGATCGGTGCGAAGTGACGCCGCGCTTACATACGGCGGGGCCTTGTCGGTGAGGTTGGTAATTCCGGCACCAATCGAGAAATGGTCGTTGAATGCATAACGAGCATCGAAATCGAAGTAGCTGAAGGCAGCGACCCCGGCCGTGGTTGCCAAAGGATTCACGACCCGGTCGACGTGGATCATGTTGCCGATATAGCGCCACCGCAAGGTGCCCGCAAAGCCGCCGTTCGAATAAGTTAGGGCGGTGTTGGCTTTCCATTTGGGGTGCGAAATGTCGCCGCTGCCGTTGTCAAAACCAACACTGCCCGCATAGTTGAGCGTGGGCGAACCGAACAATCCGGCAACCTTGTAATCCTTGAGGTACGAGATCACCGAATTGAGCGACAGCTTGCCGGCACCCGGCGACATGCCCAGAGCATCGAGCCCGAAGCTCCAGTTGATCTGGGTATCGATGCCGCTCACGGTATATTTGGCGAAGTTGAACAAGCCTTGCTGGCTCGACACGATCGTGCCGGTTGCCGCATCGCGCTGGATGCGCAGGCAATAGGCATTGCTGGCCGAATAGGTCGGGTTGCTGATCCCGTCCGAGTTGTAGCAGCGCGGCAAGATCGAGGTGAGCGAAAGCGAGCCGATCGCATCCGAAATCTTGATGTTGTAGTAGTCCACCGAGAGCTGGAAATTCCGGAACATCGGACTGCTGGATCTTGGTGCGATAACCACCCCGACCGACCAGGTATTGGCCTTTTCGGGCGTCAGCAGGGCGTTGCTGCCATCGGTCCCTTGCACCGACGGCGAGCCATAGGTGTAGGAGTTGATCAGCGCCGAAGGCACGCCTTGCGCCAGGCACAGCGTCTTGACCGATGCACCATTGGCACCGGTGCGGAAGGTGCTGCCCACATCGCACGGATCACCCGCAGTAGGTGCGTTGCCAATATTGAGCTGGGTGTTGGTCGTGGGACCGAACAGATCGCCCAGACTCGGTGCGCGGATGGCTCGTGAATAACCACCGCGGAAGCGGATCTGCTCGATCGGAGCCCAGCTCAGGTCGGCCTTCCAGGTGCTCTGGCCAGCAAAGGTGTCATACTTGGAATAGCGATAGCCAAGATCGAGCGAGAGTTCCTTGGCAAAGGGCTGGTCGGTGAACAATGGCACCAGCAATTCGCCAAAGACCTCTTTGACCTTTTGCTTGCCCGAAGCAGCGGAGATCGATCCAAACGGCAAGGAGTCGTTGGTGACAAACGCATTGTCCGGCTGATAGTTGAAGCTGGTCTCGCGGTAGTCAGCACCCAATGCGAAACTCAGATCGCCCGCTGGCAGCTTCAAGAGCGAGCCCTGCAAGGTGGCCTGAACGATCTTCTGGGTCTGGGTATTGATGTTGTGATCGGTGCGACCGGCATATTCAAGACACCCGGCGCTGAGCGGATGGTTCCCGAGCGGGTTCCACGCATAGCCGATGCAGGTGCCTTTGTTGCCGGTATAGTTGGCAGTGCCATTCAACATGGTCGCGATGGCCGACTTGCTCGCGTCACCCGAGGTGTTGTTGACGAACTGGGTGTGGCCGAGCGAACCATAGACGTCCCATTTCAGGCTGGTGCCAGGGATATCGCCCTTCAGGCCAAAGACTGCTTGCCAGACATCATACTTGAACGTCTCGACCCGGTTGCCAAACGGTGCCAGCAAGGCGGTGACCTTGAGATTGCCGGTGGCGGGCGTGCCCGAGTTGAGGATCGACATCAGGGCCGCGTTGCCCGAGATGAACGGGTTGGTGAGCGGCACGCTGAGCGTCAGTGCCCCGGCCTCCTTGGTCGAGCCCGGACCGGTCTGATCGACCGCCGAGGATTCCATGAAGTTGAACTGGGCGTAAGTGGTGACGTGGTCACCCAGGTCATAATCGGCGTTCGCAAAGACGTTGTATTTGGTCAGCGGCACTTGCACCGCAAACAGCTGGCCCAGCGCTACCTGCACCTTGTAGCAACGCGCATCGCGGTCGCCGTTACCGATGTTGACGCCGGTGACCGTGCCCAGTCCCTTGTAGTTCTGGACGCAGTTCGGCGCCGCCTTGGTGGTGAAAATGGTCCCGTCGGTGTTCACCCCGATCGAACCGTTGTAGGTGCCGGACCCGGCAATTGGCGTAGTCCCGGCATAGCCGGCCAGCACCGCGTTAACAGCGGCAATCGTCGGCGCGCCGCCGCCATAGTTGCCGGCATTGATCATGCCTTCGGGCGGGCGGGCCAGTTCGCGGGTGTCGGTGAAGAAGGCGCGGTCGGATCCGCGCACCGTCGCACGGTCCGAATAGCCAAACGAAAGCATGGCGTGGCCCCGCCCATCGCCGAAGCTTCCGCCGACGATGCCGCTGATTTGGTTGGTTGCGCCGTCACCCCTGGTCGTTGCGCCGTGCTGGACATCGAGCTCAACGCCGCTGAACTTGTGCTTGAGCTTGAAGTTGACGACGCCTGCAACCGCATCCGAACCATAAGCCGCCGATGCACCGCCGGTGATCACCTCGACATTTTCAATCAGTGCCGTCGGGATCGTGTTGAGATCGATCGCGCCCCCGGGCGAGGATGAGACCAACCGGCGTCCATCGAGCAGCACCAGCGAGCGGTTAGGGCCAAGGCCGCGCAAATCGCTGTAGGATTGCCCGCCAGCAAAGCCGAGCGCGCCCTGCACGTCGCCGCTGCCTTCACTGGCGCCCTGGCTTGCTGCAAACTGCGGCATCTGGCCAAGCACGCCATCAAGCGAGGGTGAACCTGCCGCCTTGATCGCGGAACTGTCGATGGTCGAGATCGGGCTTTCCGACTTGAAGTCGCGCCGGGTGATGAGCGAACCGGTGACGATGATTTCGCTCGCTTCGGGCTGGGAATCATCAGTGCTGGCGGCGGTCTGGTCGACTGGCTTAGTCGGCGTATCTTGCGCCAGGGCAGGGACAGCAAGCCCAGCAAGCGCGATCGCGCTCGCACTGCAAGCAAGCAAGGTCCGGCAAATAACTCGGTTCATGGTTCCCTCCCGTTTGGACCTTTGTGGTCCTTAACGCTGGTCAAGATTGACGGGGGGATGTTGCGGTGGTCGGTGCCGGGGCTCAATCCGTCATATGTCTCAGGCAGGCGTTTGCAGGGGTTGTTTGTCCGGCGGATGACGGAGCGCGCGTCAGAAGCGCAGATCTTCCAGAAAATGAGCCGAGAATTCTGAGCGGTTGGGAATGCCGGATTTGGCATAAATCGCTTGGGCTTGCTGACGGACGGTGCGCTCGCTGGTGCCGCGCGCGGCGGCGATTTCCTTGAACTGGAGTCCCTTGAGGATCATCCAGCCGATTTCCAGTTCGGCACTCGATAGTCCCCAAGCTTCCATCTGCCGGGCTATGGCGGTCCGCTCGCCCTCATTATCCTGATCGGTTGCTTCGGTGCGCGTGGCCATCTGAGCACGAATCTCGCTTAGGGTATCGAGCGCGCGTTTCAGCTCGCCGGTCTTGATCTTGGCAGAGCGCCGCTGCCACGCCACCGCCAGCGCCAGCGACGCAGCAATCGCGAACCCAAGCAGTGCATAGCGCCACGGCCGGACCAGCAGGTCACGCAATCCGCCGTCCCAGCGCGAGTCAGGAGCTGCACCGGACAGCAGTGCCTTCACCATCCGGCGGTCGGCCGAAATTCTGGCATTGAAGCCGGTTTGCGGGTCTTTCGGCGATCGCCAATTCTGCTCCGTAAGTTCGTGTGCCCAAGCGGGACTGGCTATCAATCGCGCGAAGGCCAGATCGATCGCCTGGCGCTGGGCCCTTGGTGCCTTGGGTGAAACGAACGCACCCTTCCAATCGCTCACGACCAGATCAAACCCGGCTTCGCGCAGTGTTGGCAGCGCGATCCCGGGGAATCGATCCGCCGTGGAAATCGCCAGCAGGCGCAGCTTGCCTCGGCCTGGATAAGAAGCGAATTCTTCGTAGCTGCGGATGGCCACGAATTGCGGACCATTGGACAACCGGTCGAGCACTTGCTGACCGCCACCCGGAACGGCGATGAACCGGAAATGGTCATGGCCGATGCCAAGCTTCGCAGCCATCGCCCACAACAGCACTTCGTCGGCGCTGCCGGGCGAGCCGCCCACCCACGTCAGTCGGTCTGGGTCGGCGCGCAAGGCTTCGATCAAATCGCCGACCGAGCGAATCGGGCTGTCATCGCGCACCCCGATCGCCAAGGCAACTTCGCTGAGCTGGCACACCGGCTCAAGATCAGCGAGCGATACTGTGGAATGGTTTTCGGCTTCTGCACCAAGGATTGTCACGCCGCCGATAAAGATTGTCGGCTCAGATGACACGGGCTGGCCTTCGAACTGAGCGAGCCCGATCAGGCCGCCTGCGCCGGGGGACCGGCGTATTTCCACCGTCCGCACAATGTCTTCAGCCATCAGCGCTTTCGCCACAGATTGCGCAGTCTTGTCAAAGCCGCCGCCAGCCGAGGCCGGGACAATGATCACCAAGCGATCGAACACAGGCGTTGCACTGCCGGGAACGGAAAGCAGCAACAGCACAAGCACGCCAAAGATCTTCGCCAGACGCAGTTTGACTTACTCCCCGATTGCAGTCGTTTTTGAAGCCCTATCCCGCCTTTAGCAAGGCATGGTTCGTTCGATCGAATGCGCCCGATAGGTCATCTGGCGGATTGGCCCGCCAACCACCGGTCCATATTCGTCGCTGCGCATAACAGAGAACCGGTCGATAGCTTAACCGGCGGAGAAGATAATTGACCAGATCATCTGCAGGCGCGTCTCCGACACGCGCCACTGTCATCGGCAAAGTGCTGCGGGTCGCCAGCGGCAACTTCCTCGAACAATACGACTTCTTCGTATACGGATTTTACGCGACCTACATCGCCAAAGCTTACTTTCCCAACGACAGTGAAACCGCCTCGATCATGCTGTCGCTGGCAACGTTCGGGATCGGCTTTCTGATGCGCCCGATCGGCGCAATTGTGCTGGGCGCATATATCGACCGGGTGGGCCGGCGGCAGGGGCTGCTGGTCACCCTGGGGATCATGGCGATCGGGACGCTGACGATCACCCTGACGCCCGACTACTCGCGGATCGGCCTGCTGGCCCCGCTGATCGTTCTGGCTGGCCGGCTGCTCCAGGGCTTTTCGGCCGGTGCCGAACTGGGCGGCGTGTCAGTCTACCTGTCCGAAATCGCAACACCGGGGCACCGCGGCTTCTACGTCTCGTTCCAGTCGGCCAGCCAGCAGGTGGCCGTTCTGGCAGCAGCCTTGCTGGGCTTTGCCCTGACCCTGAACATGACCGAAGCTGAGATGGCCGATTGGGGCTGGCGCATTCCGCTAGGCGTCGGCTGCGCGATCATCCCGCTTATTTTCTGGCTGCGCGGGTCGCTGCAGGAAACCGAAGTGTTCGAGCGTATGGAGCACCGCCCGCACAGCTTCCGCGAGGTTTCTGCGTTGCTGTTCGCGAACTTCAGGCCGATCCTGATCGGCATGATGCTGGTCGCATTCACCACCACATCGTTTTACATGATCACCGCCTACACCCCGACCTTCGGCAAAGCCGAGTTGAAGCTTGCCCCGAATGCGGTTCTGGGAGTTACAGCGGCAGTGGGCTTGGCCAATCTGTTGTGGCTTCCGGTCGGCGGGGCGCTGTCCGATCGCATTGGCCGCTTTCCAATGCTGTTTGCCATGCCAATTGCCGCGCTGCTGACGGCCTATCCGTTGATGTCGTGGCTGGTCGACGCGCCCAGCTTTTCCCGGTTGCTCGTCACGGTCCTGGTGCTCTCGACCTTTTACGGGATCTATAATGGCTCGATGGTAGCGTTCCTGACCGAATTCATGCCGCCGTCGATCCGCACCGCGGCATTTTCGCTGGCCTATAGTCTGGCTACTGCGGTGTTCGGGGGGTTCACCCCGCTGGTGTCGACAGCTCTGATCAAGCAAACCGGAGACAAAGCCATCCCGGCAGCATGGCTCGCATTTGCAGCGGTGGTCAGCATCATCGGTGCGGTGTTGGCCCGCAGGTCGCACGCAAGGTCTCGCGCGGCACCACTGGAGCTTCCGGCATGATCTCGCGCTTTTCGGCCCGTTTCATCGCGCTAGGCGCATGTGCCGTTTTGACTGCGATTGCCTGCTGGCCGAGTTCAGCGATGGCCCGGAAAGACGCGATCAAGCCACAATTCTTTCGCCTGCAGTCCGCAGTCAAACTGCCCGGCGCAGATCCCGATTGGGACTATTTGGCATACGACAGGCTGCACGCGCGCTTGTTCATCGCCCGCCGCGACGCCGGGCTGTGGGTGTTCGATACCAACGGACAGCACCTCATCCGCAAGATTGCTCAAACACGCGGAGCCGGTGCAGCGCTGCTCGTTCCTGAGCTGAATCGCGGCTTCTCGATTAACGAGGACGGATCGATCACCGCTTTCGATCTGGCCAGCCTGGCCCCGCTGAAGCGGGTTCACATCGCCGCCGATGCCGATGCCGCCAGTTACGATCCGGTCAGTGGCCGGGTCGCGGTGGTCTCGTCAGACAGCCGCACGGTGACATTCGTCGATCCGCGCAGCCTTGCCGTAGTCGGCGCGGTCGCCCTCGCAACCGAACGGGCCGATGGTTCGGTCGCCGACGGACGCGGTGCGATCCTGCTTAACGAACGCGACCGCAACGCTGTGTTGAAGATCGATGCCCGGACGATGAAGATCGAAGCCGAATGGCCGATCAATGGTTGTATGCAGCCGACCGGCATTGCCTATGACCAAGCCACTCACCGCGTCTTCATCGGCTGCCGGGGCGACCACCCGGTGCTGGCGATCGTAAATGGCGATAGCGGGGCCACGATCATGACCCTGCCGCTGGGCCGCGGCAATGACGGCGTTGTGTTCGACGCCGCGCGCAAACGCATCTTCACGACCAATGGCGTCGATGCCAATCTCGTCATCTTCCGACAAGACGATGCCGATCATTACCGGATGGAACAGGCGATCACGACCAGACCGCAAGCGCGAACAATGGCCTATGATCCCGGCCGACAGAGAGTTTTCAGCGTGGCAGCCGAAGGCGTACTCAACCCGGCCAAGCCAGCCAATTCAGGCCCCTCCGCATTTTACCCGAATGGTCATTTTGCCGACACCTTCGTTGTGCTGACTTACGCTCCGGAAAAATAGAAGCTCAAACATGAGATTACGGCGCGCCAGTTCAGCAGAGCGGGCGGTCGTTCAGAGCAAAATTTACACGCCCAGCCTAGTGCCCCGCCACTTCGCCGCGCTCCAGGCCTGACGCTGCAAGCTGCGCGTCGACATCGGCGAGCAGCCGGTCGAGCCCCGCCTGGTCATTGCTCTCGGCGCGGGCCACGAGCACGTCCTGGGTGTTCGAGGCACGCAACAGCCACCAGCCGTCGGGGGTGGTCACACGGACCCCGTCGATGTCGTTGACGTCCGCGGCTGAAGCCGCCAGCCGCGCCTTGACCTCGCCCACCACCGCAAACTTGCGGCTTTCATCGACCTGGAAGCGGAGTTCGGGGGTGTTGACCAGCGGCGGCATTTCGCCGCGCAGCTCGGTTACCGATTTTCCGAGGCGAACTGACGCCGCGATCAGGCGGATCGCGGCATATAGCGCATCGTCGAAGCCGTAGTACTGATGCGCGAAGAACACGTGACCGCTCATTTCGCCGGCCAACGGCGCGCCTGTTTCCTTCATTTTGGATTTAATCAGGCTGTGTCCGGTTTTCCACATAACCGGGTGTCCACCAAGCTGAGAGACTCGTTCGAATAGAGCCTTCGAAGCCTTCACATCCGCGATAATCGTGGCTCCGGGCTCCATCTTCAAGAGGTCCTCGGCGTAGATCATGAGCAGCTGGTCACCCCAAATTACCCGGCCCTCGCCGTCGATCGCGCCGATCCGGTCGCCGTCGCCATCGAAAGCGATCCCGAAATCGAGCCTTTCGCGCGCGACCAGGTCCTTCAAATCGGCAAGGTTCTTTTCCTCGGTCGGGTCCGGATGGTGGTTCGGAAAGTTCCCGTCGACATCGGTGAAGAGAGTGAAATGACGGCCAGGAAGTTTCTTGACGAGCAGTTCGAGCGCGGGCCCCGCAGCACCGTTGCCCGCGTCCCAGCCGATCGCGAGATTGGTGAGCTTGGCCGGATCGATCCCGGCGAGGCCTTCGACCAGCCGGTCGACATATTGCCCGAGGATCTCGCGCGTCTCGCTGCTGCCGCTACCCACGGCCCAAGCGCCCTCCGCCGCCATCCGGCCGAGCTTCTGAATGTCGGCACCAAAAAACGGGCGGCCCCGAAATACCATCTTGAAGCCATTGTAATTGGCGGGATTGTGGCTGCCAGTTATCTGAATGCCGCCCTGCACATCTGGCATTGAGGCTTCGGCGTAATAGAGCATCGGGGTGGGCCCCATGCCGACGCGCACGGCATCGAGCCCGGCATCGTTGATGCCCTGGACCAGCGCCGCCTCAAGCATTGGCGAACTGGTTCGCCCGTCATAGCCAACTGCAATCGTCTTGCCGCCATCGGCACCGAGCAAAGTCGCGAAGCCACGGCCGATCGCATAAGCATCCTCCTCGCCTAGGGTTTCGCCGATGATCCCGCGGATGTCGTATTCGCGCAGCACGGTGGAATCGAAGGTGTGGGTCGTGTGGGTCAAGGCCTAGGATCCTGTCTCGGTTCGGGCGAGCCGCGCGAGGAGGAGGTCGCGCGCGGCGGTGGCTTGGTGCACCGCTTCATTGCTGCCGCCGCGGTCTGGATGGACCTGGGCGAGCAAGCGGCGGTGCGCCTCTGTTATGTCGGTGCGCGAGGCGCTGCGATCAACCCCCAACAACGCGCGGGCCAGCGCTTCTTTCTGAGATCGTTCGCTTTCCTGCATGAGCTGCCAAGGCCAACGCCCGCTGAGCCATTTGGTTGCAAGGCTGGCCAGCAAGACCAGGATCAGCAACTTGCCCATGGTGCAATCAGGTCGCCGCAGCGAGTGCGAGTTCGGGCGCTGGGCTGGCTGGCAGCGGCAGTTTGAGCGCCGCGAGCAGCGCGCGCAGTTCCTGGCGGGCAACCAGGTGGCTGGTGCCAAGTTCGCCCAACTGACCCTTGTCGAGCAGGGTCAGCCCGGATGGGAACAGCTCGCGGTAGATCACCCGTTCGCTGAGGCCGCTGGCGATGCGGAACCCGACCCGCTTGGACAGTTCGGTCAAAGCCATGTCGAGCCGCTTCATGTTGCGCGCCTCGGTGTGCTGGGTGCGATTGCGCACCACCACCCAGTCCATCTCGCGGCGGTGCCCACCTGATTGGGAGTCCTTAATTGTGGTCATCGCGCGCTGCTTGCGCGCCTCCCAGATCAGCTCGGCATAGAACGACAGCTTGCGGACCTTGAAGGTCTCGGCATCGACTTGCCCGATCAGGTCGAAATCGACGAAGCTGTCGTTAAGCGGGGTGACCAGCGTATCGGCCTCGGTCGCGACATGGCGGGCGAACTGGTCGTCGCGCCCCGGAGTGTCGAAGATCAGGAAGTCAGCGTTCTGACTCAACTCCGCGATTTGGGCTTCGAGTTCGGCCAGCGTGTCGCCGGTAAACACTTCAAACCGGGCATTGGGCAGATCGATTGCCCGCCGCCGCTCGGTCTCGGCGCGGTTCTCGAGGTAGCGGTGCAGCGTGCGCTGGCGCGGATCGAGATCGAGCGCGGCAACCCGCGCGCCTTGATAGGCCAGTGCGATCGCGACGTGCACTGCGGTGGTCGATTTGCCAGTCCCGCCCTTTTCGTTGGCGAAGACAATGCGGTGCGGGCCAGAATTCGGGGCGCTATGCGAAGTCACTGTGCTGGATGTACCTGATTGTTGCTGTTGCGGCGGCCTGCTGCGCCACCTAATGGGCGAGGCAGCGGCTACTCGCAGCAATCTAGTCGAGGGGACAGACCCGTGCAAACTATGACGCAGCTTGATCCACTGCGCCGTACCGTCGATGCGCTAAGGGTGGATGGCCCGGTCGCGCTGGTGCCGACGATGGGGGCGCTGCACGAAGGCCACCTGTCCCTGGTGCGCGCGGCCAAAACGCACGCCGCACACGTCGCGGTCTCGATCTTCATCAACCCGCGCCAGTTCGGCGCGAACGAGGATCTGGATAAATACCCCCGCCAGCTAGCCGCCGATTCGGCGCTGCTTGAAGCGGAAGGGGTGAGCCTGCTGTGGGCCCCGGAGCCAACCTTGATGTACCCGCAGGGCTATGCCACCAATGTGGCGGTGAGCGGGGTCAGCGAGGGGCTGTGCGGTACGGCGCGGCCCGGTCATTTCGACGGGGTGGCGACCGTGGTGTGCAAGCTGTTCAATCAGGTCCGCCCCGACCTCGCCTTGTTTGGCGAGAAAGACTGGCAGCAGCTGGCGGTGATCCGGCGGATGGCCCGCGATCTAGACCTGACCCTGCCCCATGCCGAAGCCATCATCGGAGTGCCGACGGTGCGCGAGGCGGACGGGCTCGCGCTGTCATCGCGCAACGCCTATCTTAGCGCGGAGCAGCGAGCGGCGGCGGCAGAGTTGCCGCGGGCGATGCGCTGGGCGGCGGAAAGGATTGCGCGCGGGGCCGGTGTTGAACCCACGCTGCGCGAAGCCGAACAATCGCTGCTGGCGGGCGGGTTCGACAGAATCGACTATATCGCGCTGTGCGATGCGCAGAGTCTCGCTCCACTCACCGCATTGGGCGGAAATGCGGCCCGCTTGCTGGTGGCCGCGCGGATCGGTGCCACTCGGCTGATCGATAACATACCGGTGTAAGCTGGCGGATTCGTCCAAGTTTTTACGGGCAATTGCCTGCATAAGACGGTCAGGCAGCCGGCCTTGGGCCAGGCTACCGGGGGCTGGGCGGGTTTGCTTGTAAAAGCAGGCCCGCCCTACACGTTTCCGGGCTGATGCTGTTGGGGGCGTGGAGCGGTAGCGGGAACCGC
>JANXUP010000072.1 GCA_025356175.1 Sphingomonadaceae bacterium
GCGATTGTCAGGATCAGCACGATCCCGATGAGGCTCATAAGATGTTGCATTGGCTGGACCCGCCCCCGGATGGAATGTTGCGGTGTGAGGTAACGGCTTTGCGCGGCGCGTCAATTCCTCCCCGTACCGGGGAGGAATTGCGCACACTTCCCCTCGCGCGCATCCAACGCTAAGCCCCTGCCGATGCAGAACCAGAACATCCAGATCCCGCGCTCGCTCTTCGCCTTTTCGCTGCTTTACGGCGGCCTGTGCGTGCTCGCCGGGGTGCTCGGCACCAAGCTCGCTTCGCTCGGGCATTGGCCGGTGCTGGGCGATCTGGCGGTGGAGAGCGGGATTTTCGCCTTTCTGCTGCTGGTGGTGATGGCCAGCGCGGTATCCGAACTGTTCGGACAGGATCGCGCGAACCAGCTGGTGCGGCTGGGTTTCATTCCGCTGATTGTCTCGATGGTCCTGCTCACGCTGGTAATCCATGTCGTGCCGCCGGCACCGTTCTGGCACGATCAGGACGCGTTCGCCAAGCTGCTTGGGCAGGGCGCACGGATGCAGTTTGCAGGCCTTATTTCCTACGGCACGTCGCAGACGCTGAACGTCTATCTGTTCTCGCGGCTGCTCGGCGGGCAGGGCAAGAGCCTGGTGCTACGCGCGTGGATCGCCAGCCTGCTGAGCCAAGTGGTCGACACTGTGCTGTTCATCACGATCAGCTTTGCGGGGCAAGACCTGCCACTGATGCAGATCATGGAAGGCCAGATCATTTCCAAGCTGGTATTGTCGACCATCATGGTCCCACCGCTGATCTGGGCCTTCGTCAAGCTGGGCCGCTGGCTCGACGCCAAGGTCTGACGATGACCCAGTCCCACGATCCCGCCATGCTGCTCAAGGCCGAAACGCTGGTCGAGGCGCTGCCGTACCTGCAGCGCTATGCCGGCAAGACTTTCGTGGTCAAATACGGCGGCCACGCGATGGGCGATCCCGAACTGGCGCGCGATTTTGCCGAGGATGTCGTCCTGTTGAAGGCCGTCGGCATCAATCCGGTGGTGGTCCACGGCGGCGGGCCGCAGATCGGCGCGATGCTCAAGAAACTGGGGGTCGAAAGCACCTTCGTCGACGGCCTGCGGGTGACCGACAAGGCCACCGCCCAGATCGCCGAGATGGTCCTGTCGGGTTCGATCAACAAGGAACTGGTCGGCTGGATCGCGGGTGCGGGCGGCAAGGCGCTGGGGATCTCGGGCAAGGACGGCGGGCTGGTCACCGCAGTCAAGGTTTCGCGCACCACCAAAGACCCGGAAAGCAACATCGAACAAGTGCTCGACCTCGGTTTCGTGGGCGAACCAAGCCATGTCGACACCTCAATCATCGAGACCGCCAGCGCAGCGGGGATGATCCCGGTGATTGCCCCGATCGCGCCGGGGGCGGATGGCGAGACCTACAACATCAACGCCGATACCATGGCCGGCGCGATTGCCGCCGCGCTCGGCGCAGCGCGGCTGTTCTTGCTGACCGATGTGGCCGGAGTGCTTGGCGCAGACGGCGAACTGCTGACCGATCTCCAGCCCGGCGACATCGCCCGGCTCCAGGCCGAAGGCGTGGTCAAGGGCGGGATGATCCCCAAGCTCGAAACCTGCATCCACGCGGTCGAAGCCGGGTGTGAGGCAGCGGTGGTGCTGGATGGCAGGGTCCCCCACGCGATGCTTTTGGAAATCTTCACCGAACGCGGCGCCGGGACGCTGATCCGCGCATGATCCGGCGCGCGATAATTCTCGGCACCGCACTGGCTTTGAGCAGTTGCGCCAAACCTGCTCCCGAGCAAGCCGATACCCCGGCAGCCGCGTCCAGCGCCGCTCAGGCCGCCGCTGCTGCCAGCGCAGCCGTCCCTGCCGAGGCGAGCCCGAGCGCGAGTGCGAGCCCCGTCGCGGACAAGCCTGCAGCGCCCGCTCCCGAAGCGCCATCGACCTCGCGCGATCCGGGCACGGTGGTGGTCGTCTGGGCCAAGGCGATGACGCTCAAGCAATGGGATGCCGCCTACCTCTATTGGGGCGACCATGGCCAGCGTTCGGGGCTCACCCCGCAGCAATTCGCCGCCAAATGGGGCAAGCTCGCCAATCCCGAGTTCGAACTGCACCCCGGCGATACCGAAGGCGCAGCAGGCTCGCTCTATTACACCGCTCCGATCGTGCTGATCGACGGCAAGCGTCACAAGCGCGGCGAGATCGTGCTGCGCCGGGTCAATGACGTCGACGGTGCAAGCGCCGAGCAGCTGCGCTGGCACATCGAAAGCCTGACGGTAACGCCCTGAGGTTGCTCTTGGCCCCGCACCTCGGCTAAGCGCGCTCGAACTTGGCAGGAGGACGTATGGCCGTAGGTTTATTGGCGCTCATCAACATCATCAATTATCTGGTCACGATCGTGATCCTGCTGGTCGTGGTCCAGTTCGTGCTGAGCCTGCTGTTCAGCTTCAATGTGGTTGATCGCTACAGCCAGTGGGCCAGCAGTCTCTACCGCGCCTGCAACGCGCTACTCGACCCGATGCTGCGCCCGATCCAGCGGTTCATTCCCGATACCGGGGCGATCGACTTTTCGCCGATGGTGCTGATTGTGCTGCTGCGCGTGCTGCAGGCGGTGCTCGCCTCGATTGCCAATTCGAGCGTACAATGAGCGCTGCGGTTATCGATGGCAAAGCCTTCGCCGCCGGGCTGCGCGTCCGGGTGGCGGAATACGCCGCGACGTTCGAGCAGAGCGCTGGCCGCAAGGCGGGCCTGGCAGTGGTGCTGGTCGGCGAAGATCCGGCAAGCCAAGTCTATGTCGCCAGCAAGGGCAAGGCAACGCTCGAATGCGGCATGGCGAGCTTCGAATACAAGCTGCCTGATGATACCGCGCAGGATGACCTGATTGCGCTGGTCGATCAGCTCAATGCCGATCCCATGGTCGACGGGATTCTGGTTCAGCTGCCGCTGCCGCGCCATCTCGATGAACAGGCGGTGGTCGAGCGGATCGATCCCGCGAAGGACGTCGACGGGCTCACCCCGGTCAGCACCGGGCGGCTCGCGCTTGGTCTGCCGGGGTTGGTGCCGTGCACGCCGCTGGGCTCGCTGATGCTGCTCAAGGACCGGCTTGGTGATCTGTCGGGGCTCGACGCGGTGGTGATCGGACGTTCGATCCTGGTCGGCAAGCCGATGGCGCAACTGCTGCTCGCTCAAAGCTGCACGGTGACGATCGCGCATAGCCGCACGAAAAACCTCGCTGATGTGGTGCGCCGCGCCGATATAGTGGTCGCTGCAGTAGGCCGGCCCGAAATGGTCAAGGGCGATTGGCTGAAGCCCGGCGCGACGGTGATCGACGTCGGCATCAACCGCCTGCCGCCGACCAATGACAAGCCCAAGGGACGGCTGGTCGGCGATGTCGATTTTGCCAGCGCTGCTGCGGTCGCCGGGGCGATCACCCCGGTGCCAGGCGGGGTCGGGCCGATGACCATCGCGGTGCTGCTGCGCAATACGCTGGTCGCCGCGCACCGCAACGCCGGGGTTCCGCTGGCAGACGGGGCACTATAACCCGCGCTGGCCACATTTCATCGGGGCGGGTACTATCGGGTCCATGAAAAAACCGATTCTCATCCTCGCCGTGTTCGGCCTGATCGCCGGGCCGGCAGTGGCGCGCGATCGCCGTGACGATCGCAGCGGCAATGGCAGTGCCAATCCCAGCGCGGTGGTCGCCGCCGAAATAGCCTTTGCGCAAGCCGCGCAGGAAAAGGGCCAGTGGACCGCGTTCCGTTCTACCGCCACCAAGGATGCGGTGATGTTCGTGCCGCAGATGGCCTATGCGCAGGCGTTCCTCGCGGGGAAGGCCGATCCGGCGGCGGCGGTCAAATGGCAGCCGCATCAGGTCTGGTCGAGCTGTGACGGCAGCCTGGCGGTGACGCGCGGTGCCTGGCAGCGCGCCGATGGCTCGACCGGGTATTTCACCACCGTCTGGCAGCGCCAGAAGGACCTCAAGTACAAATGGGTGCTCGATCAGGGCGAGGCCATGCCGTTTCCGCTTGACGAGCCTGAGATGATCGCCGCGAAAGTCGCCGATTGTCCAGCGGGCTACCGCCCCGAACGCGCGGCCAAGGCTAGGGATTTCAAGGGCAGCCTGCCGCCTCTGGATCCCGCGCACCGCAGCGGCGCCTCGCTTGACGGGACGCTGAACTGGGACGTGACGGTTATGCCTGACGGCGCGCGCCACTTTGTGATCGCCATGACCAGCGAGGGCAAGGTCCAGACTGTGCAGGACCTTCAGGTCGAAGCACCCACCAAGTGAATTCGGCCAAATAGATGCTCGACCTGTTCCTCTCCGCCTTCATCACCCTGTTCGTGGTGATCGACCCGCCCGGCTGCGCGCCGATCTATGCCGGCCTGGTCAAGGGCGCGACCCATCGCCAGTCGACCGTCATGGCCGCGCGGGCGTGCTTCATTGCCACCTTGATCCTGCTGGTCTTCGCGCTGTTCGGTGAAAACCTGCTCGGCGCGCTGCATATCGAATTGAACTCGTTCCGCGTTGCGGGCGGGATCATGCTGTTCGTGATCGCGCTCGACATGGTGTTCGAAAAGCGCACCCAGCGCCGCGAGGAACGTGCCGACAAGATCTTGGCCCAGAACGCACAAACCCCCGAAGTCGAAGACGTCTCGGTCTTCCCGATGGCGATGCCGATGATCGCCGGCCCCGGCTCGATCGCCACGATCATGCTGCTCACCCAGCGCGCCCAGGGGACGCAGCAAATGCTGGTCGTGCTGGCCGCGTTGGGGGCAGTGATGGTCCTGACGCTGGCTTCGCTGGCTGCCGCCGGACCGCTGATGAAGCTGCTCGGCACGCGGGTCGAGGCGGTGATCACCCGGCTCTTGGGCGTGCTGCTCGCGGCCTTGGCGGCGCAATACGTGATCGACGGGGTGAAAGCGGTGCTGGCGAGGGTTTAGGCGAAGCCACGCTACCCAAATCCGTTCGCCCTGGCGAGGCGAAGCCGTCTCGAAGGGCAAGCGCAGCGCTCGGTCCTTCAAGACTCCGCAAGCGGCTCCTCAGGACGCACGGGTCTGGGTGACGAGGTTTGACCCTACTGCAGGGTCACCCGGCCATCGTCGCTATCGTGCCGCCCGAAGAACTGCATTAGCTGCACCAGCAGTTCGCACCGCGCGCTCAAACCGTCGGCTTCGAGCAGCGCCTGCTTGGCGGCGGCGTCGAAGGGGGCGATCTGGCTAACCCCGTCGATCAGCGATTCGTCGTCGAGCCGCGCGACCGCATCCCAATCGACCGCATAGCCTTGGGCATCGGCGAAGCGCCGCGCCTCGCGTTCGAACCCGGCGCGTTCGACCGCGGCTAGGGCAGGTTCGGCTTCCTCCGCGAGCAGCTCGGCTTCTATCTGGCGGAATGGGGTGGCGGCGTCGAGCTCTTTGACCATGCGGAACCGCGCCTGCCCTTCGAGCACCAGGTTGAACCGCCCGTCGTCGAGCGCTTCGAATTCCCCAATCTTGCCAATGCAGCCGACCCGGTACAGCGGTGCGCCTTCCTCAGCACGCTGCGGCTGGATCATCCCGATCAACCGGTCGCGCGCCAGCGCATCCTTGATCAGCGCCTTGTAACGCGGTTCGAAGATGTGCAGCGGCAGCTGCAATCCGGGAAACAGGATCGCGCCGGGCAGTGGGAAGATCGAAACCCGCACCAGCCTAGCCGAACAGCAACAAGGACAAGCGGCGGCGCTGGCTGGCGACCCACGGGTCTTCGAGGCCGGTTGCTTCGAAGATCTGCAACAGCTTGGCCCGTGCCGCGCCTTCGTTCCATTCGCGGTCCTCGCCAATCATGGCGAGCAGCGCGTCGGCGGCATCGTCGCGCTGGCCTGCGGCAAAGGCGGCTTCGGCATAGGCGAGGCGGGCCGCCATGTTACCCGGCACGGTCGCCGCCGCCTCGAGCGCGGCCAGTTCGCCGTGATCGGGCTTGCTCCGCGCCAGATCGAGCGCGATGCGGGCGCGGACCACTTCGGGATCGTTCGTCAATTCTGGTTCCAGCGCGGCGAGCACGCCGTCGGCCGTTTCGAATTCGCCCAGCGCGGTCAACGCGCGGACCAGCCCGCCAAACGCGGCGCCGCTGACCGGATCGATTTCGGCAATCTGCGAAAAGATCGACGCGGCGCGGTCGGCCTCGCCGCCTGCCAGTGCCTCTGCTCCCATCGCCAGCAGCGGCGCGATATCCTGCACTGGCGCATCGCCCGGCTGGATCGGCAGCTTGGCGAGCAATTGGTCGAGCAGCGCCTTGATCTGGCTCTCGCTGCGCGCCTGGGTCAGGTCCGCCACCGGCTGGCCCTGGAAGATGGCATAGACGGTGGGGATCGATTTGACCTGAAACTGCGCGGCGATGAACGGTTCTTCGTCGACATTGACCTTGGCCAGCAGCACGCCCTTGTCGGCATAATCGGCGGCGACCTTTTCGAGCGTCGGGGTCAGCGCCTTGCACGGCCCGCACCACTCGGCCCAGAAATCGAGCACCACCAGCGCGGTCATCGAAGGTTCGACCACTTGGGTGCGGAAACGGTCAACCGCCTTCTGTTCATCGAGATTGAGGCCAAGACTTGCCACGCGGGTGCTCCACTAAGGGTGAGGGGAAGAGGCTCCCAATTTGGGCCTTTGTCGCCATTTGCCAAGGGATAAAGCACGACATGCGCCCCACCGCATTTTTCCCTTGGCAAGTGCAAGACCCGATGCTAACCGCCCGCCTCTCCCCGACCTGACGCCCTTTTGGCAGCAGGTTCAGGACGTTCAGAGCGGGCGTAGCTCAGGGGTAGAGCACAACCTTGCCAAGGTTGGGGTCGAGGGTTCGAATCCCTTCGCCCGCTCCAAAAATTCCACAAATCGCAGAACTCTGCCAGAAACCGTCTGGCCAAAGGTCGTGCGCGCAAATCTTCTACACAGACCTTCTACACAGTGGCGACCCCGATGGTGGTCGAACAGTCAGTAAACGCTCGAAAAAGTCGCGGGCTG
>JANXUP010000085.1 GCA_025356175.1 Sphingomonadaceae bacterium
CGTCGGCATCCTGTTCGCCGAAGGATCGGACAAGGCGATGATAATGCAGCTCAAGGGCGATATCGAAGCGGCTGGTGGCCGGGTCAAGCTGGTCGCGCCAAAGGTTGGCGAAACCCCGGTCAAGGGCGGCACGCTCAAGGCCGATGGGCAACTGGCGGGCTCGCCCTCGGCGCTGTTCGACGCGGTGATCGCGATCCTGCTGCCCGATGCCGCCGCCATGCTCGCCATGGATGTCGGCGCGGTCGCCTGGTTCGCCGATGCCAACTTCCACTGCAAGACCATTGGCGCTTGCGGCTGCACGCGCGAACACCTGCTGTCCAAGGCCAACGTCGAAGTCGACGACGGTGTGCCGTTCCCCGAAGACTTCATGCAGGTCGGCGCGATACGGCACTGGGACCGCGAGCCAAAAGTGCGCGACCTGGCTTAAGCGGTGTTCAATCGGCGGCGCGCAGGCCCCGCCGCCACAGCACCCACCCGGCAACCCCGATCGTCACCGCCAGCCCGGCGCCGAACTCGCCCGTCACATACGGGCTAACCGGCCCCGCCTTGGTCCCCGCATCGAAAATCCCCTGCACGATCAGGTTGTGCGAAGCGTGGAGCAGCGCAGCGGGCCACAGGCTGCTACTCGCCATCCTTATCCAGGCCATTGCGGCGCTCATCGCGAAGACCAGCGCGGTGAAGCACAGCAGCGAGAACCACAGCGGGGTGCCTTCGGCGTGGTAGTCACCGCCCAGGATCAGGGGCAGGTGGAACAGCAGCCACACCACCGACGAGATCAGCCACATGTTTCGCAGGCTGGTGAACTGGGCGAGCTGCGGCACCAGCAGGCCGCGCCAGCCGATTTCCTCGCCCAAGGCAGTGAGCAGCGATTGCAACATCCCGGCGGTGAGCAGCAGGCCAAGCGCGGCGAGCGGGGCCATGCCGCCGGCCTCGGCGCTCCATCCGGCGGGGTTGAAGGTGCCAAGGCCGCTCAGCCAGGTGAGGCCGTAAACCGGCAGCGCGTATATAAGGGGAAGCACCAGCGCGAGGGCGAGCAGTTTGCCGGTGCGCGGTTTCCAGCCGAGGCCCTTGATACTGCGGGTGGTGATCAGCTGGGTGAGGATCGCGGCAAGGCCGGGCATCCACATCAGCAGCGCGATGTTGAGGCCATCCGAATTGCCGCTCCGGAAGATATTGAGGTAGGCGGCGGTAACCAGCAGCAGGGTCAGGCCGAGGAACCACACGACCTTGCGCCACGCGAGCCCGGTTTTGGTCAATCCGCTATTCGGTGTCATGGTGCCCCTCTCTTTCCGGGCCGAGGCCCGAGACTGCCCTATTCATGTACTCCCCTCCTCGGTGGGGAGGGCCGTTCTTAGCCACTCGTCCAAAAACGCGGGTGGGGGTTCCGCGTTCGAGAGGTTAGACCCCCCATCCCAACCCTTCCCCCAAGGGAAGGGCTTTTGTGGTTCAGCTCAAACTTGGCTGAGCCTAGGCGGCGCGGCGAGTGTGGGCAAGCCGGGGGCAGGGCATTGTTCTTGACCTGCCGGGCGAATCCCCCTAACGGCCGCCACTTCCCGGAGGGGCGACGGTCTCTTCGGGAAACTTTGAGCTGAACATTGGCGGTGCGCGCGGGGGCTTTGGCCATTCCGTTTGATCCGTCAAAGTAACCCGGCCGCTGGCGGCAGGGTGGAGTGTTTTCGGTTCGTGACATGCTGCGCTGCGGGGCTGGCCCCTGCATCTTGCGCGCATTCGCGGCTTTCCGCTTAACCTTCACCTTTCCCTGACTTGCGGCTCAAGCAAGGTGAAGTCTTTAATGCCTACTATCAACCAGCTGGTCCGCCACGGACGCGTCCCGCAGAAGGTGAAATCCAAGGTTCCGGCCATGGAGCAGAACCCGCAGAAGCGCGGCGTTTGCACCCGTGTCTATACGACCACCCCGAAGAAGCCTAACTCGGCGCTTCGCAAGGTCGCCAAGATCCGCCTGACCAACCAGCGCGAAGTGATCTCGTACATCCCGGGCGAAGGCCACAACCTGCAGGAACACAGCGTTGTGCTGATCCGCGGCGGGCGTGTCCGCGATCTTCCCGGCGTGCGGTATCACGTGCTGCGCGGCGTGCTCGATACGCAGGGGGTCAAGGACCGCAAGCAGAGCCGTTCGAAGTACGGTGCCAAGCGCCCCAAGTGAGGTTCACACGGTGAACCCCAACTTGGGGCGCCCCCGCGCAGGCGGGGGCCTCATGCCTCAAGGTGGAAAGTTTGCCGGATAGGACGCTTCAAGCGGCCTGAGGTCCCCGCCTTCGCGGGGAAGCACGAAATAGAGGAATTCATCCGATGTCACGTCGTCGTCGTCCCGAGAAGCGGGAAATCCTGCCTGATCCCAAGTTCAAGGATCAGATCCTGTCCAAATTCATGAACAACCTCATGATGGACGGCAAGAAGTCGGTTGCGGAAAGCATCGTCTATGGCGCCATGGAAACCATGGAAACCCGGGCGAAGAGCGATCCGATCCAGCTGTTCCACGATGCGCTGAACAATGTGAAGCCGCAGATCGAAGTGCGTTCGCGCCGCGTTGGCGGTGCCACGTACCAGGTGCCGGTCGAGGTTCGCCCCGAGCGCGCCCAGGCCTTGGCGATCCGCTGGCTGATCATTGCCGCGCGCAACCGTTCGGAAACGACGATGTCGGCGCGGCTTTCGGCCGAGCTGCTCGACGCGGCCAACAACCGCGGCAATGCGGTCAAGAAGCGCGAAGACACGCACCGCATGGCCGACGCCAACCGCGCGTTCTCGCACTACCGCTGGTAAGACTTTTGGGGGCGTGATGCCTTCAAACGGTAACATTCGTAACCATATGGGCGGGGTAGCCATTCCGGCTCCCACCCGCATCCGCTAAGGAATACGACATGGCACGCAGCCATCCGCTGAGCATGTATCGCAACATCGGGATCATGGCGCACATCGACGCCGGCAAGACCACGACCACCGAGCGCATCCTCTATTACACCGGCAAGTCCTACAAGATCGGCGAAGTCCATGACGGCGCCGCGACGATGGACTGGATGGAGCAAGAGCAGGAGCGCGGGATCACGATCACCTCGGCTGCGACGACTTGCTTCTGGAACGATCACCGGATCAACATCATCGACACCCCCGGGCACGTCGACTTCACCATCGAAGTCGAACGCAGCTTGCGCGTGCTAGATGGCGCGGTTGCGTGCTTTGACGGCGTCGCCGGGGTTGAGCCCCAGTCGGAAACCGTTTGGCGTCAAGCAGATAAGTACGGCGTCCCGCGGATGTGCTTCATCAACAAGCTCGACCGCACCGGCGCGAATTTCAAGTATTGCGTCCAGTCGATCATCGACCGTCTCGGTGCCAAGCCTGCAGTGCTGTACATTCCGATCGGTCTCGAAGCTGATCTCAAGGGGCTGGTCGATCTGGTCGAGAACCGCGCGATCATCTGGAAGGACGAAGCGCTGGGCGCCGAATTCTTCTACGAAGACATTCCCGCCGACCTCGCCGACGAAGCCGCCAAGTATCGCATGGAACTGATCGAACTGGTCATCGACCAGGACGACGATGCGATGGAAGCCTACCTCGATGGCAAAGAGCCGAGCGTCGAAGTGCTCAAGGCCTGCATCCGCAAGGGTACGCTCGCGCAGGCTTTCGTGCCAGTATGCTGCGGCTCGGCGTTCAAGAACAAGGGCGTCCAGCCCTTGCTCGACGCGGTGGTCGATTACCTCCCGTCACCGCTCGATATTGAAGACGTCCAGGGCGTCAAGATGGACAGCGACGAGAAGGACAGCCGTCCGCCGACCGACGATGCACCGTTCAGCGCGCTGGCCTTCAAAGTCATGAACGATCCGTTCGTGGGCAGCCTGACCTTCATCCGGATCTATTCGGGTTCGCTGGTCAAGGGCACCTACTTGAACTCGGTCAAGGACAAAAAGGAAAAGGTCGGGCGTATGCTCGAAATGCACGCCAACGACCGCAAGGACGTCGACGAGGCATTCGCGGGCGACATTATCGCGCTGGCCGGCATGAAGGAAACCACCACCGGCGACACGCTGTGTTCGGAACGTTATCCGATTGTGCTTGAACGGATGGAATTCCCCGAGCCGGTGATCGAATTGTCGGTGGAACCCAAGACCAAGGCCGACCAGGAAAAGATGGGCATCGCGCTCAATCGCCTGTCAGCCGAAGATCCGAGCTTCCGCGTGTCGACCGATCACGAATCGGGTCAGACGATCATCAAGGGGATGGGCGAGCTTCACCTCGACATCATCGTTGACCGGATGCGCCGCGAATTCAAGGTCGAGGCCAATGTCGGTGCGCCGCAGGTGGCTTACCGTGAGTATCTCGCGAAGCCGGTGGACATTGATTACACCCACAAGAAGCAGTCGGGTGGTACTGGCCAGTTCGGCCGCGTGAAGGTCAAGGTTAACCCGGGCGAGCGCGGTTCGGGCTTCGTCTTCAAGGACGAGATCAAGGGCGGTAACATTCCCAAGGAATATATCCCAGCGATCGAGAAGGGCTTCCGTGAAACCGCGGAAAGCGGCTCGCTGATCGGCTTCCCGATCATCGACTTCGAAGTGCTGCTCTATGACGGTGCCTATCACGACGTCGACTCCTCGGCGTTGGCGTTCGAAATCGCTGCTCGCGGGGCAATGCGCGAAGTCGCGCAGAAGGCCGGGATCAAGTTGCTCGAACCGATCATGAAGGTCGAAGTCGTTACCCCCGAAGATTATCTGGGCGACGTCATCGGCGACATGAACAGCCGCCGCGGCCAGATCCAGGGTACCGACACGCGCGGTAATGCCCAGGCAGTCGAGGCGCTGGTGCCGCTTGCAAACATGTTCGGTTACGTGAACCAGCTGCGCTCGTTCACCCAGGGCCGGGCCAATTATTCGATGTTCTTCTCCCATTATGACGAGGTCCCGGCAAACGTCGCGACTGAGATCAAGGAGAAGCTTGCCTAACCAGCAAGATCGGACTAGGGGCGGCGCCTGATTCAGCGGGCGACGTCCAAAACCCGCAGTTTAAAATTCAATCGAAAGAAGGTTTGAGACAATGGCCAAGGCAAAATTCGAGCGGACCAAGCCGCACTGCAACATCGGGACCATCGGTCACGTTGACCATGGCAAGACCACGCTGACCGCTGCGATCACCAAGGTGCTCGCTGAGACGGGCGGCGCTGTTTTCACCGACTATGCCAACATCGACAAGGCTCCTGAAGAGCGCGAGCGCGGCATCACCATTTCGACCGCTCACGTCGAATATGAAACCGCCAATCGTCACTACGCACACGTCGATTGCCCGGGCCACGCTGACTATGTGAAGAACATGATCACCGGTGCGGCGCAGATGGACGGCGCGATCCTGGTGGTGAATGCCGCTGACGGTCCGATGCCGCAGACCCGCGAACACATCCTGCTCGCTCGCCAGGTCGGCGTGCCTCAGCTGGTCGTGTACATGAACAAGGTTGACCAGGTCGACGACGCCGAAATCCTCGAGCTCGTTGAACTCGAAATCCGCGAGCTGCTGAGCTCGTACGGTTACGACGGCGACAACATCCCCGTGATCCCGGGTTCTGCTCTGGCCGCGCTTGAAGGCCGCGACGACAACATCGGCAAGGAATCGATCTACGCCCTGATGAAGGCCGTTGACGAATTCATCCCGCAGCCGCCGCGTCCGACCGACAAGCCCTTCCTGATGCCGGTCGAGGACGTGTTCTCGATCTCGGGTCGTGGTACCGTGGTTACCGGCCGTGTCGAAACCGGCATCATCAAGGTCGGCGAAGAAGTCGAAGTGGTGGGCCTCAAGGACACCCAGAAGACCGTCGTCACCGGCGTCGAAATGTTCCGCAAGCTGCTCGATCAGGGTGAAGCCGGCGACAACATCGGCGCGCTGGTGCGCGGCCTGAAGCGTGAAGACGTCGAGCGCGGCCAGGTTCTGGCCAAGCCCGGCTCGGTCACGCCGCACACCGAATTCTCGGCCGAAGTCTACGTGCTGTCGAAGGATGAAGGTGGCCGTCACACGCCGTTCTTCGCCAACTACCGCCCGCAGTTCTACTTCCGCACCACCGACGTGACCGGCGAAGTGATCCTTCCCGAAGGCACCGAAATGGTGATGCCGGGCGACAACGTTGGCCTCTCGGTCAAGCTGATCGCACCGATCGCGATGGATGAAGGCCTCCGCTTCGCAATTCGCGAAGGTGGCCGCACCGTCGGTTCGGGGGTTGTCAGCAAGATCACTAAGTAATATAGGCCCGCATCCGCCGGGGGATTCGTCCCCCGGCGGTCGGTTTTTTGGGGGGTCTTTCGGGGCCTCCTTTGCTCTTTCTCATCGGTAGCAGGAAACAATGGAAGCTCAGAATATCCGTATCCGTCTGAAGGCATTCGATCACCGCGTGCTTGATCAGGCGACAGGCGAAATCGCCGATACCGCCCGCCGCACTGGCGCGCTGATCCGGGGCCCCATTCCTCTGCCGACGAGAATTGAAAAGTTCTGCGTTAACCGCGGACCGCACGTCGACAAGAAGTCGCGCGAGCAGTTCGAAGTGCGCACCTACAAGCGGCTGCTCGATATCGTGCAGTCCACGCCGAGCACAATCGAAGCGCTTTCCAAGCTCGATCTGGCGGCCGGCGTCGAAGTAGAAATCAAACTCGCGTAAGCGAGGATACCTTCCGGCCTCGGCCGGTTCGCGGGGAATTCTTTCCCGCGCAGACATAGGGATACCGCCGGATTTATCCGGGCATGCGTCCCCCGTCTTGCTGCCTTGACCCATCCCGGGTCTGTTGGTGGCACCCAGCCCGGACGGGGCTCGTATCGAACATGGGCTGGACACGCCCCCGGGGATTTCCTCCGCGGGCCTCTGTGAGGAGATGGATCATGCGTACCGGCGTGATCGCCAAGAAGGTGGGGATGAC
>JANXUP010000134.1 GCA_025356175.1 Sphingomonadaceae bacterium
CAAATGCCCGGTTTCTCGCCTCGACCCATAAGCGCCGGCGCTCGAAAACCCCGGTCTCCCCCATGCGCCGCTCGATCCAGTCGAGGAAGCCCTTGGTTTCGGCCTCATCCGTCGCGGCAATCGGGTCGGGTTCACCGGCCTGGCGCAGGAAATGCGCGACCGTGGCCGCGTGGGCGTGGACCAGTTGCGGTCTGCCGCCGCCGTCATGAGACATCTGTTTGCCGTGTCTGCGGATTTTCACCAAAGCCTCGGCAAGGCTCGCAATGCGCCCCTGCTCCGCCAGACGCAGCCAAAGATCCCAATCCTCAGCGTAGCCGACGCGGGGCCGATAGCCGCCGAGCCTGTCGGCAATGTCCCGCCGGTAGAACGCCGAGGAATGCGGCATAAAGCCCCGCAATCGCTGCAAATGCTTCAACAGCGCCGCATGGGACTGCGGATAGTCGTGTTGAGGCTTTGCAGCACATTGCCCAGCAGCACCGGCAGCGAGAACAGCGCCAGCGTCTTGAAGATCGGACCTTGGGTGAGATCGCCGGGTTGTGGTGGGCCGCCCCGGGGCGGGCCTGCGGGTGGAAGATCGTCGCTCATGTGCCCCGGGTATCCCCATAAAGGTGAATGTGCAGGCGGTCGCTGAAGCCCAGCCCGTGGTCGAGCGCCAAGGGGGCGAGCCAGGCGCTGTGCGAACGGATCACCGCGCTGGTGGTTCCCTCGGGCATCAGCTGGATGCGATTGCCCGGAATGGCATAGGCGGCCTGCAATTCCAGCACTTCGGTGAGGTCATCGGAGGCTGAAATCACAAACTTAAAGTACGCTTTAGGTTCGCTTGCCCACGCTTGCAGCCGGTCGGAAAGCAGAGCAATTTCAGCGGGATTGCCCGAATGCTTGAGTTTTGGGCTGACGTTGTATTGATCGACCAGCGGAGCCAGTTCGGGATGCGGCGCGACGGTGCCGTTAGTCTCGATTTCGATCGCATGGCCATCCAGCAGCGCTACCATTCGCGCCAATTGCGCGCCTTGCAGTAGCGGCTCGCCCCCGGTGATCACCAGCCGGTTGCCGCCCAGCGCCATGATCCACGCGGCGACCTCTTCCTCGCTCAGCACGATCTGGTTGGCCTTGCGCTCGAACGTCAGCCCATCGCGGTGCGGGCGATTATCGCCCTCGAAGCGCCAGGTGTAGGCAGTGTCGCACCAGCTGCAGGCGAGGTTGCAGCGCGACAGCCGCACGAAGGTGCAGGGCAGCCCGGCGCTGCGCCCTTCGCCTTGCAGCGAAGCAAAAATCTCAGGCTCACCGGGGGTGGTGGTGGCGAGGGTCAGCATCCCAAAATCCTCCCCCTCTGGGGGAGGTGGCCGGAGCGAAGCGAAGGTCGGTGGGGGCGACTTGCGCTTGTCCGACTTGGCGGCAAGCCCCCACCGTCAGCCCTGCGGGCTGCCACCTCCCCCAAGAGGGGAGGATTTAGGCAGGCCATCACCCCAACCGCGCCAGCGCCGCCGCCAGCCGCTCGGCCTCGGCCGCGTGCATGGCATGATCGGCGCGCGCTTTGTCGACCGCCTCGGGCTTGGCCTTCTCGACGAAGGCGGGATTGGAGAGGCGGCCTTGGAGCGACTTGGCTTCCTTGGTGGAGGCTTCGAGCGCTTTGGTCAGACGGGCTTTTTCGGCGGTAAAATCTACAACGTCAGAGAGGTGCAAATAATAGGAGATACCTTCGACTGGGATGATTACGCCCTTACCATCCGATATGTCTTCGAACAGGCTGACCGTCACCCTTGCCATGCGTTCAAGGGTTCCACGCCAAATGCCAAGGCGAGCAATTGCCTCTTTTTGTTCAGGCTCGACGTAAAGCGGGATCCGATCTCCGGGTTTAACTCCCATTTCGTTTCTTACGCTTCGAATTCCTTCGACAAGCGCAATCAGCCATTCAACTTCACCCTTCGCCTCAGCATCAACTCCCGCGCCCGGCTCAGGCCACTTCGCGGTGATCAACGGATAGTGCGCGCGGTCGCCCAGCTTGCTCCACAGCTCTTCGGTGACGAAGGGCATGAACGGGTGAAGCATGACCAAAATCTGATCGAGCACCCACCCGGCGACAAGTTTGGTCTCATCGTCGAACGAGCTCTTGATCAGTTCGATGTACCAGTCGCAGAACTGGTCCCAGACGAAGTGGTAGATGACGTTGGCGGCGGCATCGAAACGCAGGTCGGCCATCGCGGCATCGAGCGCGGCGAGGGTCTCGCTCACCGCGCCTATGATCCACTTGTTCACTGCGCTGCTGGCTTGAGGGGCAGTTAGACCGGTCGATGCCGATATGCCGTTCGACTGGCAGAACCGCGCGGCATTCCACAGCTTTGTCGCGAAATTGCGGTAGCCTTCGACCCGGCGCTCGTCCATTTTGACATCGCGGCCCTGGCTTTCCATCGAGGCCATGAAGAACCGCAGCGCATCGGCGCCGTACTGGTCGATCAGCAACAGCGGATCGACCACATTGCCCTTGCTCTTGGACATTTTCTGGCCATCGGCGGCGCGGACCAGCCCGTGCAGATACAGCCGCTTCCACGGCGCCTGCCCCATGAAATGCATCCCCTGCATCGCCATCCGCGCATCCCAGAAGAACAGGATGTCGAAGCCCGAAATGAGCAGGTCGTTGGGGTAGTGTTTGGCCAATAAGCCCCTCCCGGTGGGGGAGGGGTTGGGGTGGGGGGTTAAGGCTGGCGTCGAACCGCCATCCCAACCCTTCCCCACCGGGGAAGGGCTTTCTTCAGGCCAGCCGAGCGTAGCGAACGGCCACAGCGCGGAGGAGAACCAGGTGTCGAGGACATCTTCCTCTCGATAGAGGTGAATCTTATCCCGATGTAGTTTGTCTTCTGAAATTCCGCTTGAGAGGGCTGAATCCCACTCAAGGTAGTCTTCCATGGTCTCATGGATAAACAGCTCGCCATCAGGATCGCCGTAATATTCTCGGACCTTGATGAGCAATGCAGCTTCATCTTCAGCGACAAATGCTACTTCTTCGAGGGACATCAGGAATTCCGATTTGCCAACATCCTCTGGCCCATCCGGTCGAATCTTTTGCCCATACCACGCCGGTATCCGATGCCCCCACCACAGCTGCCTTGAAACACACCATGGCTGGATATTTTCCATCCAATTGAACCAGGTCTTTTCCCAGGTCTTGGGGACAATCTCGATCCGCCCGTCGCGCACTGCGGCGATGGGTTCTTTGGCGAGTTCGGCAGCGTTGACGTACCATTGGTCGGTCAGCCACGGCTCGATCTCGACCCCGCCGCGATCGCCAAAGGGCGTCTGGATTGTGCGCGGTTCGGCGTCGTGTTCTTCGCCGTCCTTGTCGACATGCGGGATCAGGAAGCCAAGTTCCTTCATCCGCGCCACCATGAGTTTGCGCGCAACGAACCGGTCAAGCCCGATGAATTCAGCAGGCACCAAACCGTCGCTGGTCTGCACCACCTTCGCCTCGGCATCGAACATGTTGAGCATGTCGCCGGGCTTGATCCCGGCGCGCTTGCCCACTTCGAAATCGTTGAAATCATGCCCGGGGGTGATCTTGACCACGCCGCTGCCCAGTTCCGGATCGGCGTGTTCGTCCGCCACCACCTTGAACGTGCGGCCGGTGATCGGCTGGAGGATATCCTTGCCGATGACGCCTAGGTAGCGAGCATCCTTGGGATTCACCGCCACGCACATATCGGCGAGCATCGTCTCGGGCCGCGTCGTCGCGACCTCGACCGAACCCGAGCCATCGGCGAACGGATAGCGAAAGCGCCAGAAGCTGCCCCTGGTTTCGCGGGTCTCAACCTCAAGGTCGGAAATCGCGGTTTTGAGCCGGGGGTCCCAGTTGACCAGGCGTTTATCCCGGTAAATCAGCCCCTCGCGGTGGAGATCGACGAACACCTTGACCACCGCCTTCGTAAAGTGCGGGTCCATCGTGAACTGCTCGCGCGACCAGTCCATCGAGCAGCCGAGGCGGCGCAGCTGGCGGGTGATGGTGCCGCCGCTTTCCGCCTTCCACTCCCACACCTTGGCGATGAAGTCCTCGCGGGTATAATTGGTGCGCTTGTCCTGGGCGAGCTCGAGCTGGCGCTCGACCACCATCTGGGTTGCGATCCCGGCGTGATCGGTGCCGACCACCCACAGCGCGTCCTTGCCGCGCAACCGCTCGTACCGCACCACTATGTCCTGCAGCGTGTTGTCGAGCGCGTGGCCGATGTGCAGGCTGCCCGTCACATTGGGCGGCGGGTTGACGATGGTGAAGGGCTCCGCATTGGGTCGATCCGGGCGGAACAGGCCGTTCGTTTCCCAATGGGCATACCACTTCGCCTCGATGGCGGCGGGATCGAAGGTCTTGTCGAGAGTGGTTTGGTTGGGTTCGGCGGTCATAACGCCCCGGCCTTTGCCAGCGGCGGCGCGGCGGTGCAACCGCCTTGCCGCTCGCGCGTTTTTACCGCAGACAGGGCACCGAATGCGCGAATGGGCTGACTTCACGACCGAAACCGGAAAGGACGGGGGCATCAGCATTGCGCTGAGCGGCCCGCTGTGCGTTTCATCCGTGGGCCGGATCGACGAGCGGCTACGCGCGATCGAAGAGCAGGTCGAGGCGATCGACCTCACGCAGGTCGGTGGGTTCGATACGGTCGGCGCGTGGCTGGTTACGCGCTTGGCGGAGGAACGCGGCGCGAAGATCACCGGCGGCAGCGAGGAGGCGATGCGCTTGATCGCGGCGGTGCGCGGCGAACATATCGACGAGGATCTGCTCGAAACGGTCGACACGCCAGTTGAAGCAGAGGGCGAACCGGGCGCGCTGGCAAACATCGCCCAACGGTTCGGCGCTTTCGTCATTGCCTATGTCGACGGTGTGGTTCGCCTGACTGCGTTCCTTGGCGCGCTGCTGATCGCATTCGGAGCATTGATCAGGCATCCCTCGCGCTTCCGCCGCAATGCGCTGGTCCGTCAGATCGAGCTCTCCGGGGTCAACGCGTTGCCAATCGTCGGGCTGATGAGCTTTCTGATCGGCATCGTCATCGCCCAGCAGGGCGCGGTCCAGCTGCGGCAGTTCGGCGCAGAGATCTACACGGTCAACCTCACCGGGCGGTTGTCGATGCGTGAACTCGGCATCCTGATGACGGCGATCATGTTCGCCGGCCGGTCAGGCTCCAGCTTCGCCGCCCAAATCGGCACGATGAAGCTGACCGAGGAAATCGACGCCATGCGCACCATCGGGGTTTCACCGATGGAGGCGCTGGTGGTACCGCGGGTCTTGGCCGCGCTGCTGATCATGCCGCTACTGGGGTTCTACGCTGCTGTTCTTTCCATTATCGGCGGTGCTTTCGTCTCGATGTTCTCGCTCGACATCCCGTTTTTCAGCTTCCTCAACCGCATCCAGGAAGTGGTGCCGATGCACGATATCTGGGTCGGCCTGATCAAGGCGCCGCTGTTCGGACTGATCGTCGCACTGGCGGGCTGCTATCAGGGCATGCAGGTCGAAGGAAACTCGGAGGAAGTGGGTCTGCGCACGACCGTCGCGGTCGTCCAGGCGATCTTTGCGGTGATCGTGCTCGATGCCTTCTTTGCGGTGTTCTTCACCGAAGTGGGGTGGGGATGAACCGGCCCGAGCAAAGCGCCGAACCCGCCGTGGTGATCGAAGGGCTGAAAAACGCCTTCGGCAGCCACGTGGTTCACGAAGATCTCAACCTGGTGGTGCAGCGCGGGGAAATCCTTGGCGTGGTCGGCGGTTCGGGCACCGGCAAGTCGGTGCTGCTGCGTGCGATCATCGGGTTGCAGCAGCCTGAAGCGGGGCATATCGAGGTGCTGGGCGATCAGGTCGCTGAAGAACGCGATCCCGACGATGTCGACGTGCGCAGCCGGTGGGGGGTGCTGTTCCAGGGCGGCGCGCTGTTCTCGACGCTGACCGTGGCGGAAAACGTCGAAGTCCCCTTGCGCGAGTTTCACCCCGAGATCGGCGACGAACTGCGCCGCGAGATCGCGCTCTACAAGATCAAGCTCGCGGGCCTGCCCGAAGATGCGGCGGACAAGTTCCCGTCCGAATTGTCAGGCGGAATGCGTAAGCGTGCCGGCCTCGCCCGCGCGCTCGCGCTCGATCCGGAGCTGCTGTTCCTTGACGAGCCGACCGCCGGGCTCGATCCGATCGGCGCCGCCGCGTTCGACGAGCTGACCCGCGAGCTGCAGGATACGCTGGGCCACACCGTGTTCCTGATCACCCATGATCTCGATACGCTGTACGAGATCTGCGACCGCGTCGCCGTGCTCGCCGACAAGCGGGTGATCGCGGTGGGTACGATCCCCGAACTGCTCGCGCTCGACCATCCGTGGATCCAGGAATACTTCAATGGTCCGCGCGGGCGCGCGGCCCAGGCGGCGCAGCGCCGGTCCAAGGCCAAAGGCATGGACAAGATAAGAAAAGCAGGGGCATAGAGCGGCTATGGAGACGAAAGCCAAGAATATCTGGGTGGGCGCAATGTCGCTGGCAATGCTCGCCCTGCTGGCCGTCGCGATCATCTGGATGGCGCGGCTGGGTGAAGGCTCCAAGCACGAATACGACATCTTCTTCAAGCAGTCGGTCGACGGCCTGGCCAAGGGGTCGGGCGTAACCTTTTCGGGCGTGCCGATCGGGCAGGTCAAAGAGATCGAGCTGTGGAAGAAAGACCCGAGCTATGTGCGGGTGCGCATCTCGGTAAACAAAGATGTTGAAATCCGGATCGGCACCACCGCAACGATGCAGGGCAGCTTCACCGGTTTGTCGAACATCCAGCTCGAAGGCGCAAGCAAGGATGCGCCGCTGATCGTGTGCGATGACAAGAACCCGCGCGGCAGCTGCCCCGAAGGCAAGCCGGTTATCCCGACCAAACGCGGCGGCCTTGGCGAACTGCTCAACAGCGCGCCGGTGCTGCTCGAACGGCTGGCCACCTTGACCGAGCGGTTTACGCTGATCCTGTCTGACAAGAACCAGGCCTCGATCGAGAATATCCTCGCCAATTCGGATCGGCTGACCAAGGGCCTCGCCGATGCCTCGCCCGAGATGCGCCAGACGCTGGTCCAGCTGCAGGGCACCTTGGCCGAAGCGCAGGGCGCGCTGGCCGGCTTCCAGCAGGTCGCCGGATCGGCCGACCGGATGATGAACGATAATTTCAAGCCGATGGTCGGCCAGTTCGATCGTTCGCTGAAGTCGATCAACAAAGCCTCTGATCAGCTTGATGGGTTGCTGGCCGACATGCGCCCCGGCGCCAAGCGGTTCAGCGAGCAGACCTTGCCTGAGGCCGAGGCGACGATCCGCGATCTGCGCGCCACCACCAAGTCGCTGCGCGGGATGACCGAGAAGCTTAACGAACAGGGCGCCAAGGGGCTGCTCGGCGGGCAGCAACTGCCCGATTACAAGCCATGACGAGGAGCCCTGCGATGAGCATCAACAAAGCCATTCCGGTGCTGCTTGCGCTGTCGCTCGCGCTCGGTGGCTGCCTCAGCCTGGGCGGCAAAGTGCCGCCGACGCTGCTCACCCTGACGCCCGCCACTACGGTCGCGGCCGGCACCGTCACCAGTGGCGATCCCAAGACCGCGATCATGGTGATGGAACCTGAGACCGACCAGCACCTCGCGGTAGTCCGCGTGCCGGTGCAGATCGACGATACCAACGTAGCCTACATCAAGAACGCCGCCTGGGTCGAACGCCCCGCGCGGCTGTTCCGCGCGCTGCTCGCCGAAACCTTGCGGAGCAAAACTAGCGCGCTGGTGCTGGAAGATACGCAGGCAGCCGCCAGTGTCGGCACGCGCATTTCGGGGCGATTGATCGACATGGGTTACGACGCGCGGATGAGCTCGGTCGTGGTCCGCTTCGAAGCGATCCGCGCCACTACCGGCAATGTGGTCGTCTCGACCAAGCGCTTCGAAAGTGTGGTCCCGGGGATCGAGGCCAAACCCGAAGCGGTCGGACCGGCGCTGAACAAAGCCGCGAATGATGTCGCAGCGCAAGTTGCAGGCTGGGTTGTCGGCGGCTGATCTCTCCAGGGTCTTCCCCATTTTTGGCCTTCGCCAAAAATGGAGAGGACCTTGAGCGACTTCCCACTAAAGTAACCTCATGCGCATTGCCCTCTACGAACCTGAAATCGCCGGCAACGTCGGGGCTGTGCTGCGGCTCGGCGCTTGTCTTGGCGCCAGGGTCGACCTGATCGGGCCGCTGGGTTTCGAATGGGACGACCGCCGCGTGCGCCGCGCGGCGATGGATTACATCGACCATGTCGAGATTGTGCGGCACGCAGGATTCGATGCGCTTCGCGCAGGTCTTGGTTCAAGCAGACTTGTGCTGTTCACCACCAAGGCCAGTCAATCGCTTTACGACTTTGCGTTTCGCGACGATGACGTGCTGCTGTTTGGCAAGGAGAGCGCGGGAGTTCCGGCAGCGGTTGCGGAAAGTTGCGACGCCCGCCTGCGTATCCCGATCCGGGCAGAAGTGCGCTCGATGAATCTCGCCTCCGCAGCGGCAATGGTACTGGGCGAAGCGATGCGGCAAACCAAAGCGCTCTCTTGACAGCTGCAATTGCTGGAGTTCAATTTGTCTCATTTTACTTGGTGAAGTCTCGAATTGCCGTGCGCAGGATACCGTTCTCATTGGAAAGCTCGGTCAAAATCGAAAAGTGATCGGCGTTCGAAACGGTAATCTGGTTACTGTCATTCCCTGCCGCGACCCAAGCTGCAGATATCTTGGCGGTCTGATCTCGAAAAGCCTGAGTTTCGAGGGATCCGACCGCGAATAGGGCACGCGGTGCGCCAGAGACCACGCGGTGAAGTGGTGAGGCTGCGCGAGCAGTCGCTGCATTGAGCGCAAGCTTTTCGTTGACAGATGTGCCGATGAGCGGGGCCAAGTTGAAAACGCCGCTGATCGATATGATTCCCGCCACTGTGCAATCGGCGCGCGGCTGCATACCGAGCTCGACTGCGATATGCGCACCCGCCGAGTGTCCGATCAGAAGCAGCGGCGCATTATCGGTAAGCGCGGCAAGCTTTGTGAGCGATGCGGAAGCGGCGACGACGATATTGCTCACGCTCATTTGCGGACTTAAGGGGTAGTTGATGAGCGCTACATCGAAACCATCGGCCGCGAGCGCAGAAGCGAGAAAACGAAAGCCGCTCTTGTCGCGTGATTGCCAATAGCCGGCGTGGAAATAAGAGACTGCTGCTTTGCGCCTTCCCGGTGTTCGGAACAGATCCATGGTCTGCCGCAGACCCGGACCATAGGCGAGATCAAGCGCCGGCTGACCTTCTCTGACCGCCCGATCATTCTCCATCGCGAAACGTTCAAACAGCGCGGCGTGCGAAGACCGCAACTGCCCTTCGATATATTCGAACTGATTTGCTGTGGTGAAATTCACAATTGACTGCTCTGCGGGACGGCGGCGCGTACCAGGTTTGCGAACTGCCAGGCACTACGAAATGCCTCAAACCTCCGCGCCCGGCGCGTTTCGGCTTCATCTTCCTTGCCCCACAGGTCGGCTTGCCAGATTTCCTCGAGCTCGGCCGCAGCCCACAGCGCCTCGATATCGGCACCCGGATCGATCGCCGCAAGCCCGATCACCAGCGAGGCGGCGAGCGAGCTCAGCGTGGTCAGTGCGGCGAGGGTGAAGTTGTCGTGCGCTGCCAATGCCTGTTCCAGCCGGGCCAGCGTGGCATCACTTTGCGGGCGGTGGATCACGCCGCTGATGCGTTCGAAATGGACCTCCCAGCGCGCCTCGGCGGCGCACAGCAGCGGCTCCCACATTTCCAGCTGCCGGGCGTGGAGCGGCTCGTCCGGTTCGGCGCGGTAGCACAACGTATCGGTCTCGCCGTAGCCGCGCAGCTTGGCGATTGCTCCGGCGCGGTCGGGCGCGATCACGTCGATGGCGAAGTCGGCAAGGTCGCGCAGCGGCAGGCTTTGCGGATCGACTGTCTCGCCCTGCGCGGCCCATTCGGCGACAAGGGCATCGGCCAGCGCCTTGTTCGGCACGATTTGCGCAGTTCCCGCCTGCGTTTTCACCGCGCGGCCATCGAGCAGGACTTGCCAGCCGCCGCAGATTTCAGCGGCCGTTGCTTGCGTCCAGAACCGCTTCATTCGCCGGGCGACTTCCATTTGCTGGCGAGGAAGCGCGGCAGGAGCACCAGTTCGAGCAGGCCGAATATCGCGAAGGCAGCGCCAGCGGGGCGCGGAATGTTGATTTTGCCCGCCAGGATCAGCAGGCCGACCACGATCAGCGCGGTGCTCGCCAGGCGGATCAGGCTGAGCATGAAAAAGCGCTGCATTGCGACATTTTCGTTGTCGTTCATCCGATCAATTCCCTCAAATGGGCCGGGCTGGTCGCCACGGTCTCGGCCCCGGCCTGCATCAGTTCGTGCGTAGTATGATAACCCCAGTCCACCCCCAGCGCGCGCACTCCGGCGGCTTGGGCCATCGCCATGTCAAATGCGGTATCGCCGATCATGACGCAGTCTTCGCAGCGCGCGCCAGTCTCCGCCAGCGCGGCTTGGACCATCGCCGGATGCGGCTTTGAGGGATGCTGATCGGCGGTCTGCAGTGTTGTAAAATGGCGGGTGAGGCTGTGCGTGGCGAGGCAGTGTTCGAGCCCGCGCATGCTCTTGCCAGTGGCGACGCCGAGCGTCCAGCCATCGACCGCGAGCGCTGCGACCAGTTCGGCGATTCCGTTATACAACGGTTCGACCAGCGCGCCGGATTCGCGCGATGCGCGGAACCGGCTGCGATAGGCCAGGTCGATCTCAGCCTGCTGCGCCTCGCTGGCATCGGGGGCGAGGCTGCGGATCGCTTGCGGCAGGCTCAGTCCGACAATCCGCCGCACCAGGTGGCGATCGGGCAGCGGCAGGCCTGCGTCCGCGAAAGCCGCTTCCATCGCGTTGCAGACCCCGGCCTGGCCATCGACCAGCGTTCCGTCGCAATCGAACAGGGCGAGCCGCACTGTCATCTTGGCGCTCATGGGGCGAGCGTGCGCATCAGCGCGGCAAGCCCGGCGGAACCTTCGCTGTCGAGCCCGGCGGCGACACGTTCGCGTTCCTCGGCGCTCTTGTTCTGGCTGAGCTTGACCGTCTCGCGCCAGCCGAGCACTTCGAGTTCGAAGCCGACGATTCCGGCCTGCAGCGCGCGCGATTTGGCTTCGGGCAGTTTGTCCATGGTCCACGGCTTGCCTGCGGCCACGCGCGCTTCGTGCTTGTCGGACAGCGCGGTGATCTGCGCGAGCAGGCCTTCGGCGTCCATCCGCCGCACCCGGCCTTCGAGCTCGACCGCGACATAGTTCCAGGTCGGAACCTGTTCCGGGTCAGCGTACCAGCGCGGGCTGACGTAACCATCGGGGCCGTTGACCACCGCGAGCACGGTCATCCCGCCTAGGTGCTTGGTCAGCGCATTGCCGCGCGAAAGGTGGAACTGCAGCGTCCCGTCTCCGGTCCACAGCAAGGGCACGTGCGCGACGCGCAGGCCGTCGGGCGTCGCCGCGAAGATCATGCCGAAGCCGATCTCCTCGATCATCTTTTCAAGCAGCGCGCGGTCGGGATTGCGGAAGGCGGAGGCGGGATGCATCAGCGTTTGGCCGGTTTGCCTGGCTTGGGTGAGCCCTTGCCCTTGGTCGGGCCGCGGCTTTTGGCGGGGCGTGCTCGTGCGTCCGAGCGCGAGCGACGTTCGCCCGCCGGTGCGTCCGAGCGTGAGCGGCGTTCGCCGCGGCGTTCCTTGCGGTATTGCTTGGCGTGGGCCTTGGCTTCAGCTTTCTGGACTTCCTTGCTCGGCGGCCCCTTTGCCTTGAGTTCGATCAGGCCGTCGACCTCGTTGAAGCCGAGGCTGACCATGCTTGCGGCGAAATGATCGGGCAGGTCCGCAGTGACATCAATGGTGTCGCCGCCCGGAGCCGGGATCACCAACCGTCGCGCGTGGAGGTGCATCTTGCGGCTGATCGAGCCCGACAGGAAAGAATCTGGCCCGCCGTACTTGCCGTCGCCCACAATCGGATGGCCGATCGCCGCCATGTGGACCCGCAGCTGGTGCGTGCGCCCAGTCAACGGTTGCAGTTCGACCCACGAAGCGCGGTTCCCGGCGTGATCGATCACGCGGTAGCGGGTCCGCGCGGTCTGGCCGTGTTCGCTCTCGTCGACCATCATCTTCTCGCCGCCGCTGCCGGGCTGTTTGCCCAGCGGCAGTTCGATCAGGCCATCTTCGATTTGCGGTACGCCGATCACCAGGGCCCAGTAAACCTTACGTGCAGAGCGGCCCGAGAAATGCTTGGAAAACTGCGCGGCGCTGCCCGGAGTGCGCGCGATCAGCAGCACGCCGCTGGTATCCTTGTCGAGGCGGTGAACCAGCCGCGGGCGCGGGTCGCTTTCCTGCGCCAGCGCATCGAGCAGTCCGTCGACGTGCTCGAAAGTGCCGCTGCCGCCTTGCGTCGCCAGACCCGGTGGCTTGTTGAGCACGAACGCGCTGGGAGTGGTGCGAATCACCATGTCGAGCGCCATTTCGCGCTGTTCGGGGGTGAGCGGCTTGCGCTCACGCTGGCCCTTGATCGCGGGGGCATCGCCGCCGGGGGGCACGCGTACGACCTGCCCGGTGAGGACCCGGTCGGCCGGATCGGCACGTTTGCCATCGACCCGGATCTGTCCGGTGCGTGCCCAGCGGCTGATCGTGGCGAAGCCGATCTGGGGCAAGTGGCGCTTGAACCAGCGGTCGAGCCGGACGCCATCATCGTCGGGGGCAACGGTGAACTGGCGGACAACCTCGCTCACGCTGCCACCCGCATGATGGCAAGTCCGGCGAACAGCGCAGCGACACCGGCGATCACCGAAGCGCTGACATAGAGCGCTGCGGTAGCCATGGTGCCGCGCTCGATCATCAGCACGAGTTCGAGGCTGAAGGCGGAAAAGGTGGTGAAGCCGCCCAGCACGCCCACGCCGAGCAGCAACCGCCAAGCCTCGCCGCCGCTGCCATGCCGCGCAAGCCAGCCGGCGAGCAGGCCCATCAGCAGGCTGCCGGTCACGTTGACGGCGAGCGTCGACAACGGGAACTCAGCGGTGCTGGTGCCCATACGGCCCAGCACCACACCCGCCGAATAACGCGCCCACGCCCCGGCAGCGCCGCCGGCGGCGACGTAGAGCGATGCATTGAGGAAACCTGGTGCAGCCATCGACCGTCTCTTAGAGGGGGAACCTAGCCGGGGACAAGCACCGATAGATGTGGATGAGGCCGGATACTTAAATCGATTGCGCGCAATTTAATCCTGAAATGGTGCAATTTTCTTGCGGCAAGCTGTTGCACAAGCTGAGGAATTGAAGCAACTTGTAAACAACGTGGTAACCACAGGGGCAAAGTCAAATGGTTGGTATTTCTACTCGGCGCGGCCTGTTCGGCCGCGCGGTTGCTTGCAGTGCAAGCTTTTCAGCGCTCGCAATCGCACTCACCGCAGCACCGGCCCTGGCCGAATCGTCACCCGCACCCGATGCCGAATCGATTGCGCGCAGCGGCGCTGACCTGTTCCAGCCGACGCTTGAAGCCCAGTCCGCCAATATCGCGGCGGTCGCTGCCGATCCGCAGGCGGTTCCGGGGATCACGATCTCCGCACCCGGCCCGCAGATCGTCATTGCCAATCCCGGCACACCCATCACCGACCGCGATCCGGTAAACATCACCGGCGTTGGCCAGATGATCGTCGATCAGCTCAATGGCTTTATCGGGCTGTGCACCGGGTCGCTGATCAACCCGCGCACCGTGATCTTCGCGGCACACTGCGTCAATTCGCGCGCTGCGGGCGCCTATGGCCAGAATTCGGGCGGCCAGCCGATCGGGTTCGGGTTCGGTTCGAGCAACAACGCAGCCGGGGCGAGCGCGTTCGGCGGGTACCTCAACGGGGTGGCTGGCGGACCCAAGTGGGCCACCAACACCGCCCGCTATATGTACGATTCGAACTATGTTTCGTACAACCCGCTCTCGACTGAAGCTAACGCGGCTGGCTTCCTCTATGGTGACATCGCGGTTGCTACGCTCGATACTCCGGCGGCCAATGTGCCGACCTGGGCCGTGCTGTTCTCGCAGCTTCCCGCAGTTCCAATCACCGCCAACGGCACCGGCTATCACGTCGCGATCGACGGCTACGGCAACAATGGCACCGCGACCACCGGCTCGACCGGCGGGATCGATTATCGCCGCCGCATCGCTGAAAACACGCTGGGTGCGCTCGCTTCGCTGGGGGACTTCGAACAGTTCCTGTTCGGCCCCGGTGGCACCTCCAATACGACCAATCCGCAGAACTTGTACTGGATCGATTTCGACGATCCGCTTCGCGGCACCGCCGGCGCTTCGGCGTTCGATTTCAACGCCTGGCGCGACAACGCCCAGCCTAACGAAGGTACCACTGCCAGCGGCGATTCGGGCGGCCCGCTAATCCTCGACCGGACTTTTGCCAAATCGGTGATCCTGGGCGTGTTGTCGGGCGGCTATACCCGCTTCTTCAATGGCCAGCCCGCCAATGGCTATGGTACCGCCTCGTTCTACCAGCCGCTCTATCTCTATTGGGACTGGATCGCGGCGAACAATCCCTATCACTATGTCGGCTCGATTGCCGGCAATGGTGACTGGACCGATGCTACCCATTGGTTGAGCAACCTTGATCCCAACTACCAGATCATCGTCAATGGCCAGCTGGTTAACGGCATCCCGACCGCGCCAGGCGCGGGCAATACCGATCAGCCGGGCTTCGGCCAGGCCTGCTTCCAGGACGCAACCTCGTCTGACTGCCTCGACATCGCCACCGGCGTCGAGACGGTCAACGCCAACCCGATCGGCACCGCCGCCAACGATGCGGGACAAGCGCAGAGCGGCGAGCTCGTCGAGGCCGTCAATGAATCTGCGGTCAATTCGGGCGTGGCTGGCACACGGCCTAGTGGCGGAACGCTTGTGCCGCAGGTTGCGGGCGGCACTCCAACGCCCCCGACGCTCGCCAGCGGCCTGCCGGGCGCAACCAACTTCGTGCCCAACAATTACGACGGTGACCGCGTCGCCCGTGTGAATCCGCGTTACTTCGATGTGACGCTGGGTGCAGCGGGGACCACCACGCTCAATTCCACTGCGGTGATCGACCGGCTGACGCTGTCGAACGCCAACGCGGCGCTGAGCATCGGCGCCGCCGGATCGCTGACCAGCTGGATCAGCGTCACCCAGTCGATCGGCAACATGTCGGTCAACGGCGCGCTGACTTCCAATGGCGACTACTTCATGCTCGCCGGCGGGCTCAACGGGACGGGCCTCATCACCACGCCGTTCTACACCAACGTGGCCGGCACCATCTCGCCGGGCACTGTGGGTACGGCTGGCAACGTCGGCACGCTGACCTTCAAGGGCAACACGATCTTCGCTTCGGGATCGGTTCTGCTGATCGATCTCGGCGCGGCCGGGACCAACGACAAGATCGCGGTCCAGACGGGTGCGGCGGGCAGCGGAATCGCCAATGTCGGCGGGACTGTGCTGTTCAACGTGGTGAGCGGCTCCCAGCCGCATGCGGGTGACGTCTATACCTTCCTCACCGCCCAGAACGCGGTGACCGGTACCTTCGGGGCCAGCGCTTCGATCAGCGCCATCCTGCGCCCGACGCTCTCGTATACGACCAATGCCGTCTCGGTGCAGATCACGGCGGTACCATACGCCAGCGTGATCGATCCGAATTCTGCAGTGCAGGTGTCCTTTGCCTCGCTGATGGACGCCGATCGCGCTTCCTCGGCGGGCGGTGCACTAGCCGGTCTCTATGGCCCGCTCGATCTGCAGAGCCAGGGGACCATTCGCGCCTTCTTCGAAAGCGCTGCGCCGCGCACCGAAAGCGCACGGACGGGACTTGAAGTTACCGCCAGCGCCGCGAGCGACCGGTTCTTCCGCCAGCGGATCCACTCGATCGAGCCTGGCAGCAGCACCGGCACCATGGCGATGATCGGGCAGCCTGCCGCATTGGCCAGCCAGGTCGGCACGCTGCGCGCCAGCGCGCCGATGAATGCCAGCCTCGGCCTTGCCGATACCACCGGAAGCGGCGGCAAGCTGCCCGACGACATGAGCGGCTACCTTGCCGCCGGCTATATCAACGGCAGTTCGCTGCCGATGCCGGCTGCCGCATCGTCGGGCCGTGATACCTTCGACGGCTGGTTTGTTGCAGCGGGTGTTGAAAAGGCTGCTGGCGAACATACCACGCTGGGTATCGGTGCCTACTTCTCGAACCTTTCGGGAGTTACCGGCGGTGCCCCGCAGAATACCCACGCGTGGCTGGCCCAGTTTGATCTCTATAGCACCTTCAGCAGCGACAGTGGCCTGCGCTTCGATGCCCGGCTGGGCGTCGGACTGCACGAATCGTCGTCGGAACGCACTGTCACCCTGGTCAACACGCCCTACAACCTGCGCTTCAAGGATGATGGCGTGGCGCTCAGCGGTGAAGTTGGCCTTGGCTTCGATCTGGCCCACAAGTCCAACCTGTCGGTCGTGCCGCGTGCTTCGCTGCGCTATGGCTCGCTGGCGATGGATGGCGGGATCGAAACCGGCGGTCCGATGGCACTGGCGATCCAGCGCGAGAGCGCCAAGGCGCTCGAAGGCCGCCTGGGCCTAAGCGTCAGCGCCAAGAGCACCGGCTCGATCCGGCCTTACTTCGAGGCCAATTATGTTCACGACTTCCTCGATCAGCCGACCAGCTTCCTGGCCGGTTTCGCAGGCGGCCCGGCGGTGGCGCCCTTTGCGCTCACCCCGACCGACAACGATTGGGGCGAACTGAGCGGCGGAATTGCCATCAATCTCGGCAAGTCGGCTGAAGTGGCGCTGGAGGCGGATACCACTGTGCTGCGGGACGATTTCCGCAACCAGAGCTACCGCGCGCGGATCAGCTTCAGCTTCTGATCGGCATGGTCTTGAAGGGGCGCGGGGGACTCTCGTCCGCCGCGCCCTTTTCATCGCAGAATGGCCCGGCTAATGACCATTCCTGCGGTGACAGGCTTGCCAATGGGCGGAGTTGATGCTAGCCGCGCGCCGGTTCGGCCCATTCCTGTTGGATTCGGGCAGGTTTAACGTATTTGAATAAAAGGTGCTCCCCCGCACCGATGGTAGGCGGGCTTCTCGTCTTTTTTGCTTTGAGGTGGTTTGGTTTATGCAAATTCTCGTTCGTGACAACAACGTTGAGCAGGCCTTGCGCGCGCTTAAGAAAAAGCTGCAGCGTGAAGGCGTATACCGCGAGATGAAACTGCGTCGTCACTACGAAAAGCCGTCCGAAAAGCGCGCCCGTGAAAAGGCCGCTGCTGTACGCCGCGCTCGCAAGATGGAGCGCAAGCGGATGGAACGCGACGGGATCAAGTAGGGCTCGAATGCGCGGCTTGAACGGCAGCGCGCGATAGGCCATGAGGGCGCGGATTGTTCCGCGCCCTTTTGCTTTTGCGGCGGATCCGCGGCACCTAGAACGAACGACCAGACAGGGAACCCAGATGACCGAGATCACCCGCGTACCGTTGCAGCCCGTTGCCAAGGGCGTGCTGACCAAGTTGTGGCTGGGGGTGCTTGGCGTGGCGCTTGCCGCTGCGGGTCTGGTCTGGGCCAGCCTGCCGCCCGATATCCAGCTGACCACGGTGACCGCCGGGTCGGGCGCGTTCCCGACCAAGGATGACGTCGCGATGGTCAAGCTCAAGGGTGAGCTCAAGGATCACAAGGTATTCCAGCCCGAAGCTTCGGGCCCGCTGGTCATCCGCCAGATGATCCCGGGTTTCTCGCGCGCGCTGCTGCGCATGCAGAAGGGCGGCAAGTACCGTCTGATGATCCCCGCAAAGCTTGGTTATGGTGACCAGCCGCCCGCCGACATCCCGGCGGGTTCGGACCTGTACTTCGATGTCGAACTGCTGGGCTTCATGAACGCCGAACAGTTCGAGCAGCAGCAGATGATGATGCAGCAGATGCAGGCACAGCAGCAGGCCGGCGGCAAGGGCGGCGCGCCCGGCGCTGAAGGCCAAGCTCCGCCTGCCGAAGAGCCCAAGAAGAACTAACCACACTCCAAGGTGAGCATGCACAATGTCGGTTGATACCGCCACCGTCGCCAAGATCGCGGCGCTGGCCCGCATCAAGGTGAGCGAGGCCGAGCTTGCGGCAATGGTTCCCGAACTGAACGGGATCCTGGCCTGGGTTGAACAGCTGGGCGAAGTTGACGTCAGCGGGGTCGAACCGATGACTGCGGTGATCCCCAACCACCTGCGCCTGCGCGCCGATGTGATCGACGCCGATCCGCTGACCGGCGGCGGGCGGCGCGATGCGGTGCTGGCCAATGCTCCCGTGGCGATGGACGGATTCTTCGGCGTGCCCAAGGTGATCGAGTGATGGCCTTCGACAGGCTCAGGATGAGCGGAATGCTGCGCGGAGGCTTCGACAGGCTCAGCCTGAGCGCACTTAATCGATTGACCATGAACACAGGCCCCGCTCAGCCTGAGCCTGTCGAAGGCCGCGCGCTGACCGAAGGACCTGGCGCATGACCCAGCTCACCGAACTGGGCGTCGCGGCAATCCGTGACGGGGTGGCCGCGGGTAGCTTCACTGCGGTCGAAGTGGCCGAGGCATTCAACGTCAATGTCGCCGCGGCCAGCGCGCTCAATGCGTTCATCGTCGCCACGCCGGAAAAGGCGATCGAGGCCGCCAAGGCCACCGATGCGCGCCGGGCCAAGGGCGAGGCGCTCGGCCTGATGGGCGGCGTGCCGATCGGGATGAAGGACCTGTTCGCCACCAAGGGCGTACAGACCACCGCAGCAAGCCACATTCTCGAACACTTCGTGCCCGAATACGAAAGCACGGTTTCGCAAAATCTGTGGGATGCCGGTGCAGGGATGCTTGGCAAGCTCAATCTTGACCAGTTTGCAATGGGTTCGTCCAACGAGACTTCGTACTTCGGCAACGTCATCAGCCCATGGCGGCGCAAGGACGGCGGCAACGCCGCGCTCGCCCCCGGCGGTTCGTCGGGCGGCAGCAGCACTGCGGTCTCGGCGCGGCTCGCTCCGGCGGCAACCGGCACCGATACCGGCGGCTCGATCCGGCAACCGGCGGCCTTCACGGGTATTTCGGGGATCAAGCCCACCTATGGCCGCTGCAGCCGGTGGGGCATCGTCGCCTTTGCCAGCTCGCTCGATCAGGCCGGGCCGATGGCGCGCGACGTGCGAGATTGCGCGATCATGCTTGAGGCGATGGCGGGCTTCGATCCCAAAGACGCGACCAGCCTCGACATGGCCGTGCCGCATTGGGAAGCCGGCCTCAACCCCGACATGAAGGGTAAGCGCGTCGGCGTGCCGCGTGAATACCGCATGGACGGGATGGACGCCGATGTCGCGGCAAGCTGGGACCAGGGTATCGCCTGGCTTGAGGATGCAGGCGCGGAGATCGTCGAGGTCAGCCTGCCGCACACCAAGTACGCGCTGCCCGCCTATTACATCATCGCCCCGGCCGAGGCCTCGTCCAACCTCGCGCGCTATGACGGGGTCCGTTACGGCCTGCGCGACTTACCCGACGGCGCAGGACTGCAGGACATGTACGCCGCGACCCGCGCCGCCGGGTTCGGGGCCGAGGTCAAGCGCCGCATCCTGATCGGCACTTATGTGCTCTCGGCTGGCTTCTACGACGCTTATTACACCCAGGCGCAGAAGGTCCGCACGCTGATCAGCCGCGACTTTGCCCAAGCGTTCGAGCAGTGCGACGTGATCCTCGCTCCGACCGCGCCGACCGCCGCCTTCGGCCTTGGTGAAAAGAGCGACGATCCGCTCGCGATGTACCTCAACGATGTGTTTGCGGTCCCCGCTTCGCTCGCCGGGCTTCCCGCGATGTCGGTCCCCGCTGGCCTCAACCGCGAGGGCTTGCCGCTTGGCTTGCAGATCATCGGCCGGCCGTTCGATGAACAAGGCGTACTCAACGCCGGGCTGGCGCTCGAAGTACGCGCCGGGTTCGTAGCGCGCCCCGAGAAGTGGTGGTGACGGCGCCAGGCGTTGGCTGAGCCGGCACACCGTTTCACCGCGCTCGATTCGCTGCGCGGGGTCGCGGCCTTGGGGGTCCTGCTGCACCACTTGCCCGCGTCGAACGGCCTTGCCGCATTGCCGTTGGCGCGCATGGGCAGCCTGTTTGTCGATTTCTTCTTCGTCCTCTCGGGCTTCGTGATCGCCTGCTCCTATGGCGATAAGCTGGCCGGCACCTTCCCGCTGCGCCGCTTCGCCGTGCTGCGGCTCGGCCGCGTCCTGCCGGTCCATCTGGTCATAATCGCCCTGTTCGCGGCGATGGAGGTGGCGGCCTGGGCGCTTGGTTCGGGCGGGCTCAGCCTGCGCCCGGCCTTCACCGGTTCGCATTCGCCCGGCCACCTGTTCTCCGCCACTTTCCTGCTCGATGGCTACGTCCCGCATCGTCAGAATTCTTACAACGGAGTGAGGTGGTCGATCTCGGTCGAGCTGTTCCTCTATGCGCTGGCCGCGCTGACCTGGCGTGGGCGCGGCGGGGTCTGGCTGCTCGCCTTGTGCGGGCTTGGCGCGCTGGTGCTCCACACGCAGTGGATCAGCCTGCCGGTGCTGACCACCGATCTCCAGCGCGGGCTCACCGGGTTTGCCGCCGGGGCCTTGTGCTGGGAGGCGTTCCGGCGGCGGCGAGAGGCGCAACTGGGCGGGGCGACACTGCTTGAGATCCTGTCGCTGACGTCGCTGATCCTGTTCGTGTGGTTCTCCGAATGGCTATCGCACCCCGAATGGATCGTCGTGCCGGCTGCGGCAGTTGTCTGGGTTTTTGCGCATCAGGCCGGGACGCTCAGCCGCCTGCTCGGCATGCGCTGGCCGGTGTGGCTCGGGGCGATCTCGTACAGTCTCTACATGACTCACGTGATGGTGCTGGGCCGCGCGGCCGACGCAGCGCTGCTGGTCTCGCGGCTGACCGGACTGCACCTGGCGAGCTACGGCTATGCCGGAGACCTGCCAATCAAATCGATCGAGCTCCCGCTGGTTGCGGCAATCGCGGCGCAGCTTGGCATCATCGCGCTGGCGCTGCTTGCGGCGCACTGGTGTTGGCGGCTGATCGAGGAACCCGCGCGGCAAGGATCGCGGCGCTACGCGGCAACGCTCTAACCCCCTTTTCAGCAGCGCCATTGCGCCCTATCGGCAGGACATATGGAAAACTATCGCATCCACGGCATGAGCGGCGAATGGGAGGTCGTGATCGGCCTCGAAGTTCACGCGCAGGTCACTTCGCAGTCCAAGCTGTTTTCGGGCGCCGCCACCGCGTTTGGGGCTGCACCCAACAGCCAGGTCAGTCTGGTCGATGCGGCCATGCCGGGGATGCTGCCGGTGCCCAACCGCGAATGCATCCGCCAGGCGGTGCGCACCGGAATGGCGTTAAACGCCAAAATCAATCCGTGGAGTCGGTTTGACCGCAAGAACTACTTCTATGCCGATCTGCCGCAGGGCTACCAGATCAGCCAGCTCTACCACCCGATTGTGGGCGAGGGCGAGATTGACGTGGTGCTTGACGAGAAGAACCCGGAAACCACCACCAAGACCATCGGGATCGAACGGATCCACGTCGAGCAAGACGCGGGCAAGCTGATGCACGATCAGCATCCGACCATGTCCTACGTCGATCTCAACCGCTCGGGCGTGGCACTGATGGAAATCGTCAGCCGCCCCGATATGCGCTCGCCTGCGGAAGCCGGGGCTTACCTGACCAAGCTGCGCCAGATCCTGCGCTACGTCGGATCGTGCGATGGCAACATGGACCAGGGCTCGATGCGCGCTGACGTCAACGTCAGCGTGCGCAAGCCCGGCGATGAATTCGGCACCCGGACCGAGACCAAGAACGTCAACTCGGTGCGCTTCGTGATGGCGGTGGTCGAGGCCGAGGCGCGCCGCCAGGTCGACGTAATCGAGGACGGTGGGCGGATCGTTCAGGAAACCCGGCTCTATGATCCTGACCGGAACGAGACCCGGTCGATGCGCAGCAAGGAAGACGCGCACGACTATCGCTACTTCCCCGATCCTGACCTGCTGCCGCTCGAACTGGATCAGGCGTTTCTGGACGAATGCGAAGCCAGCCTGCCCGAACTGCCAGACGCCAAGCGCGCGCGGTATGAAAGCTCGCTCGGCCTATCGGCCTATAACGCGCGGGTGCTGACCAGCGACGTCGAGACCGCGCGCTGGTTCGAAAAGCTGGTCACCGCCACTGCTGCCAAAGCAAAGAAGCCCGAGGCCGAAGTTGCCAAGCAGGCGAGTAACTGGCTGACCAGCGAACTGTTCGGCGCGCTCAACAAGCTCGGCACCGATCTCGCCTCATCACCGGTCACGCCCGAAAGCGGGGCGGAGCTGCTCGGCCTCGTCGCCAGCGGCACAATTTCTGGCTCTGCGGCCAAGCAGGTGCTCGGACTGATGCTTGAAACCGGCGACGGCGCCGCCGCAATTGTGACACGCGAGGGCCTGACCCAGACCAGCGACACCGGCGCGATCGAAGCCGCAGTTGACGCCGTACTCGCCGCGAACGCCAACAAGGTTGCCGACTACAAGGGCGGCAAGGAAGCTTTGTTCGGGTTCTTCGTCGGCCAGACGATGAAAGCGATGCAGGGCAAGGGCAACCCGGGGCTGGTCAACGAAGTGCTGAAGGCGAAGCTCGCCTGACCGGCCAGCAAGGCACAAAAAAGGGCGCTGGAGTGATCCGGCGCCCTTTTGCATTTGCAGCCGTAATCAGGCCTTGCGGGTCCCCGAAATCGGGAACGCGCCGAACGCGCCAGCCTTGACGGTGCCGCTGAGAGTGTCGCCATCGACGGTTGCTTCGCCTTCCAGTTTCATCGGCATCGGCACGGTCATGTTCATCGTCCAGGTCAGCTTGTTGCCGTCAACCTTGCCGTCTTCCATGGTCATCGAACCCATCGCGCCAGCATTGGTGCCGGAGAAGGTGTCACCGTCGACGACGATGGTCACGTCGCTTTTCTGGTCACCCATCGGGGTCTTGGTCACGCATTCGTAAGTACCGGCTACAGACATTCACTCTCTCCTTACACCAGGGTAAATAGCGCGCCTTAGTTGCGCTTGTCCGCGCCCGAGTCAACCGGGGCGATCTCGATCGGCAAGCCCAGCTTTTTGAGCTGCGGTTCAACCACCTTGCGGTCGCCGACCACGATGAAGACCAAGCCCGCCGATTGCAGGTAAGTCCCCGCTGCAGCATCGATCGCTTTGGCATCGATGCTGCGATAGCGGGTGGGCAAGGTAACGTAATAGTCGTCGGGACGGCCGAGCAGCTGGTTTGACAGGATCGCTCCGAGCACTTGCGCGTTGGTCTCGAACCGGTTGGGCAGCCCGCGTATATTGCCGTCGGTCACCCGGCCAAGTTCGACCGGCTCGACCCCGCGTTTGGCCGGGAACTGGGTCATGTCGGCGAGCAGCAGCGCGATCGAATCGCCGGTACGGTCGGCCTGAACCGGCGCGGTCAGCACCAGACTGCGCGGGCCTTTGGGGCTGCGCACCGCGCTGCGCACGCCATAGGACCAGCCCTTGTCTTCGCGCAGGTCCATGTTGAACCGGCTTAGGAAGCCGTTGCCGAGCACCTCGTTGGCGAGGTCAAGCGCCTCCTGGTTCTGGTCGCGCCCGGTGATCGGCAGCACGCGCCCGGCGACGATTACCGATTGCGGCGAATTGGGCCGGTCGATCAGCACGATCCGTGGGCGCGGCGCGGGGATCGCGGCATCGAGCGGCTTGGCGGGCTTAGGCCCGGCGGGAGCCTGCCAGTCACCGAAGCTGGCTTCGAGCATCGGCTTGAGCTGATCCATCGTGATGTCGCCAACCACGGTGATCGTCATGGTATCAGGCCGCAGCCACTTGTCGTGTGCGGCGCGCAAGCTTGCCGGGGTCTGCGCGGCCACTGCTGGCGCGGTGCCGAGGCCGTCGCCAGGCTGGCCGTAGGGGTGGCCACTGCCGAACAACAACGGGCTCAGCGTCCGGGCTGCGAGTGCACCCGGGCTGGCATTGGACTGCGCGATATCCGCGAGGCGCTGGTCTTTGACTCGTGCCACGTCGTCCGCGCGGAAAGCCGGGCGACGCACCACTTCGGCCAAGAGGTCGAGCGAAGGCTGCAAGTTGGCGCTGAGCGCGTTCAGTTGCACGGCTGAACTATCGATCCCGGCGCCTGCGGACAGCCGCGCGCCCAGGCGTTCCTGCTGCTCGGCAATCTGGATGCCGGTCTTGTCGGCGGTGCCTTCATCCAGCAGCCCCAGCATCAGCGATTGCGTGCCCGGGGAGTCCTGCGCATCGGCGGCGTAACCCGCATCGAAGCTCAGGTTGACGAGCACGGTCGGCACCGCAGTGCGGCGCGCCAAAGCGACCGGAATGCCGTTCGACAGCGTGGTGCGCTCGATTGCCGGGAAGGCGAGATCACCCACCGGTGCAACCTGCGGAGCGGCGCGCTTGGGTCCGGTGACCAGCTTGGGCGGAGGCTTTTTGGCGTCGGGCCCATTTTTCTTGTTAAGGGGGGGCGCTGCGCTGGTCGCTTCATCGCCCCAGCCGCCCAGCGCCTCACCCTTTTCGGTGCGCGCGCCGGGGCTGACGGTAAGCGAATAGACCGGGCGCGACAGCCAGCGGCCAAGCGCGTCCTTGACCTCTGGCGCGGTCAGGCTGGCGATTCGCGCCAGATCCTTCTTGTATTGCCCCGGTTCGCCCGAATAGAGCAGCCCTTCGGCCAGCTGCGCGCCCTTGCCGGAAAAGCCGCCGACCTGTTCAAGGCTGTTGATCTGGCCCGAAACCGCGCTGGTTGCAGCGCGCTGCAGTTCGTCGGTATTCGGCCCCTCGGCGAGCAGCTTGGCGATGTCTTCGTCAAGCGCCGCCTCGGCTTGCCTGACGTCGACCCCGTCTTTCACCTCCATCTCGACCTGGATAAAGCTGACTTGCTCGAACTGCTGGACCTCGGCCGAAACCGAGGTGGCGAGCTGGCGGCCCTTGACCAGATCGTTGTCGAGCCGCGAGCTGGCGAGCCCGCCCAGCACGCGCATGCCAAGATCGAGCGCGGGGGCATCGGGATCGTTGGTGCCAGGACCCGACCAGACCCGGTAGAGCTTGGTCTGCGGCACCTGGTCCTTCATGTCGCGGTGAACCGGCGCGGGCAGTGTGATCGGCCCGGCGGCGACCTTGCGCACTTCAGGACCGCGCGGAATATCGCCGAACCATTTTTGGGTAAGCGCCTTGGCAGTGGCGAGGTCGATATCGCCCGACAGCGCCAAGACCACGTTGTTCGGCGCATAGTTGCCGGTGAACCAGCCGCGCACATCGTTGATGCTCGCCGCGTTGAGATCGCTCATCGATCCGATCGTGGCGTGATGGTAGGGATGGCCGACCGGGAACAGGCCTTCGCCGATCGCATATTCGACCAGGCCATAGGGCTCGTTGTCGCCTTGACGTTTTTCATTCTGGACGACGCCACGCTGCTTATCGAGTTTGTCTTGGCTGACCGCGCCGAGCAGGTGGCCCATCCGGTCGCTTTCCATGAACAGCGCCAGGTCGACTGCGCCGCTCGGCACGGTTTCGACGTAGTTGGTGCGGTCGTACCAGGTTGAACCATTTGTGCTTGTCGATCCTGCGCCTTCGAGCGGGATATCGAAGTTGGGCACGTTCTCACTGCCGCCGAACATCAGGTGTTCGAACAAATGGGCGAAGCCGGTGCGGCCCTTGGGTTCGCTCTTCGATCCCACCCGGTAATACAGCGTCACCCCGACGATCGGTGCCTTGCGATCGGTGTGGACGATGACCTGAAGGCCGTTGGGAAGCGTGAACTGCTCGTAGGGAATGTTGACCGACTGGACGAGCTGGCTGAGCGGGGCGGGCTGGGCGACCGGCTTGGGCGCGGGCGCTAATGCGGCCACAGCAACCGGCCCGGCGAGCTGCGGTGCAGGGGTGGCCGCACAGGCGGACAGGGCGATCGTGAGGAGCGAAGCTGACGGGAAGCGGCGCATTAGGGTTCTCCGATGGAATTTGTCGCAGGTTATCCGGCGCACGCGCTCAATTCGACACCGTTTCTCGACGAACCGCATGTGCGGCCACATCGGCGCGGGTGAACCACACCGGCTTGAACTTGTGCGCCACGAACAGCGCGGCCTGGTCAGCGTAATGCGGGTCATTGAGCCGGGTCGTCGCCGCGCCGTAAGGCTGGATCGACTGCGAATGGACCACCCCGTCCTGGCCCCATTCGATCCACATGACGAAGCTGTCACCGTGCTTCACCGACAAGCGCCCGTCGGGATCGACGTTCCATGCGGTGGCCGCGCGCAGGGTGTCACCGCCGCCATCGTCAGGCAAATCGATCTTGCCCTGGCGGATGCGGATGACTTCACCGAGCGGCGGGTCGATCCGGCCAAAGTATTTGGTCAGGTGGTCCGTTGCCTTGGCCAAGACGGTCTTGGGATCGGGCATGGGGCGAAGGCCGTAACTGGCCGACATGGCATCTTCGAGGACCATCACCGCCAGCGCATCGGCCGCGCCCTTGCCGTCAGCCTTGAGATCCCAGGTGGCAAGCAGTTGTTGCGCCTTCGCCAGGTCAGGCTCGCTGCGCAGGTTGAGGCTGGCGATACCACCGAGCATCCAGGCGACATAGCCGGTGCGCTCGTATTCAGTGTCGAACTTGATCGCCATCAACCGGTCACGGCTGATCGGGCGGGGCTCGCTAAGCAGCTTGACCGCGCGGCGGGCGCGGTTGGTCATATCGGTTTCGACCCCCCAGATCGCCGGGATCATTGCCGGGTTGAGCTCGCTGCCGGGACCCGCGGCGACCAATGGCGTGTTGTTCGAATTGAACACGAAGCCAGAGGCTGGATTGATCAGGTGCGGGTAAGACGCGAACGGGATCGGCTCCTGCCAGATCAAGCTGGAATCACTCCCGCTCACGGCATGGCGCCAGTCGGGCCCGGCCTTCCGGTCGGGGATCGCCGCGTTGTACCAGTAAGCGATGTTCCCGGTCTTGTCGGCGTAGATGAAGTTGGTTGCGGGCACGCCCTGCAGTGCCATCGCTTGCTGCCACTGTGCAAAGTTCTGCGCCTTGGTGATGCGGTAGTACTGCTCGAGGCTCTCGATGCTGTCGATCCCGGCATAGCGCACGGCATAGGTGCCGGTCGGCGTAACCAGCGCGGGACCCTGCGCCGCGCGCCACACGGTGCGCGGGATCGGCAGGACCAGCGGGCCGAACCGCACCGGCAACCACACGCGCTGCTGTTCCAGCACCTGCCACTTGCCATCGAGCTTGTAATGGCTCGCATCCCCATCGACTTCGAGCTTGTAGAGGTCGATCAGGTCGGCCCGATTGACCGTGTTGGTCCACCCCAGATTCTCGTTGTGGCCGAGAAACGGGTAGGGCGATCCGGGGAAGGTGGCCCCGGAAAAATGCCAGCCGCTATCGCTGTCGATCTCCAGCTCGTACCACGCGACCCCGCCGCGGTAGGGTTGGTGGCTGTTCGAGATGAGCCGGGTCACCCCGTCACCGGCGCGCTGCGGGGTTATGGCGAAAGCGTTGGAGCCTGAGCTTTCGGCCACCGAGCCCATCGGTAGCGGCAGCGGCATCGCCGGTTCGGGCGTCATCTGATCACCGCCGCCTTGCGCGATGCTTGTCGGTGCCGCGCCGGTCAGGCTCGGGCCGTGTTCGGGCAACTGCGGCTTGCCCTCGGCGAGCGGGCCAAGCACCCGGTCGAGCCCGAAGAAGAACGGCTGGCGCAATGCAAAGCCCGCCGCGATATCCTCGCCGTTGACCGGGAACAGGCGGGCCAGCTTGACCTCTCCTGCATGAAGCGCGGCGTAGCGGTTGAGGCCGCTGGCATAGGCATCGAGCACGCTGCGGACATCGGCAGGAAGCTCGCCATAGTGCCGGTGCGCGGTGCCGCGTGCGCCGACAAAGTGGTAAGCGAAGTCAATACCGGCGCCGTCCTGCCCGGCAATGGCACCGTAACGCCCGCGGGTCATCGCGACGACATCCTGCAGGGTCGAGAAGTCGTCTTCGGCGTGAGCATAGGCGACCCCGAAGGCGACGTCGGGATCGGTATGGCCGTGGATGTGCGGAACGCCGAATTCGTCGCGGCTGATATCGGCGGCGTAAGCGCGCAGCGGAGGCGGCGGGCCGGGCTGCTGAGCGAAGAACGGCTCCCAGCTCGCCAGCGCGACCACTGCCACCAAGATCGTCACAAGCAGCGTCCCGCCTGCCCGCCCCCAAAATTTAGCCATGTACCGCTGCTCTCCCTGCCTGCACCACATTAGGCACCGTCAGAGGCAGTGTGCAAGTGATCAAGGCTGCGGCTTGGCGGGTAGTTCGGCCGCTGGTGCGGCGGTGACCGGGATGGGTAAGGGCAGCGCGGCATCGGTTTGCACCCGGCGCACAATATGCGGGGTGACTACGATGTACAGTTCGGTCCGCGAGTTGGTCTTGCGATCGGTGCGGAAGGCTTGACCGAGCAGCGGAATATCGCCCAGGATCGGCACCTTGGTCTTGGTCGTCAGCACCGAATCCTGCGTCAGCCCGCCGATCACGAAGCTGTCCCCGTCACGCACCGTGGCCGAGGTTTCCGCCTCGCGCTGACTGATCGTGGGGTAACCTTGGCTGTAGCCCGAAACACTGGAAACAACGCAGAACACGTGGCTGGTAACGAACCCGTCCGTGCTGACGCGCGGCGCGATCTGCAGCGTCACGCCAACGTTGACGTATTGCACTTGCTGCGAAACGCCATTGACGCCGGACAAGGTGATCGCGGTCAGGATTGGCAGGGCATCGCCGGTGATGATCTTGGCGGTTGAACCGCTTTGCGCGGCGATCCGCGGCTTGGACACGATCTTGCCTTCACCCTTCTGGACCTGCGCATAGACCGCAGCCTGGAGCGAGACGCTGCCAAGCCGTCCGTTCACCGGGATACCTGGCGGGATGTACTGCCCGGTCTGCAGCGTCGCGACCGCAATCTGGCCGTTGGCATTGGTGAAATCGATCCCCACTGCCTTGGCTCCGGTCTCGGTCAGCTCGACCAGTTCGGTTTCGAGGATGACGCTGTCGACCGGCTGGTCGATCAGCGCAATCTGCGCCTTGATCCGGGCGATGCGTTCGGGCGAACCCTTGATCCAGATCGCATTGAGACGGCGGTCGACCGAGATCGAGCTGTCGACCGACTGGCCGAGCGGATCGTTGCTGGCGGGGCCGCCCTGGTAATTGCTCGGCCCCGGATTGTACGAACTGCCGGTCAGGCTGTTCGAACCGAACGAAGGTTCGCGCGGAATGAAGGTGTCGTTGCTCTTGATCGTCAGTCCGTCGGTCAGGATGCCGACCACTTCGCTGACGTCCGCGTACTTGAGCATGACCAGCTCATAGCCGTCTTCGCCCGGCGGGGGATTGTAGGCTGCAGGCAGCGGCCCGCTGGCGACGGTGGTTTCGGCGCGGGTTTGCGCAACCTTTACCCCCGAGGTGACGGTGACTTCGATCGTTGTATCGCTGACCACGATGGCCTTGGCGCTGGCTGGCAGACTGGTGCCAAAGCGCAGGATCAAAACCGATTCGACCTGGTCAAAGGTGACCGAGCGGACAAGACCGGTGAGCCCTGGCGGGGTCGTGGCGCCTGCGCCGCGCGAGGTCATTGCAAGCCCGATTGCAGGCTGCGCCGGATCGTCACCGACCTTGCCGAAAGTGTTGCTGCGCGGCGAGAAAGACAGCCGAAACTTGGTCTCGGTCGGGCTTTCGTTGACCAGCAGGATCTGGTTGAGCACCGTTTGCACCGCCTCGCGGCGCGGCTGCGCACTTACGCGATTGCCGGTGCTCAGCAGCACCAGCAACACGGCCCACAGGGCGTTCGGCAAAAGGCGGAAAAGGCGGTTCATGCGCTGATCTGGTGCTCTAAACGACACCTCCGCGCCGGGCAAGCCGCGACGCGGAGGAGATCGGTTGGGTCAGGTTCTGCCCGGTGCAAGGCCGGGCGGAAGCCGGATCAGAACGCGGCCGGACCCGACGGTGTGCCGTTGCCGGTCGGGCCGTCATAGCCAGCCCCGGCGGTGCAGAAGTAGGTTCCGCCGCAGCTGCCATTGCTGCCGCTGGTCACGTCGTTGAGACCACTGGCGGAAGCCGGGCTCCAGATCTTCTGGGCGGCGTTCGGGTGAGCGCCGAGTGCGCCGTAGATCCCGCCGATCAGTGGTGCCGAAACGCTGGTTCCGCCAAACACCAGCCAGCCGGCCTGCGAACCCTTGCCGGTGGGACCATAGACCGCAACTCCGGTGGCCGGGTCGGCAACCGCCGAAATGTCCGATTCCACGCGCTTGCCGCACAGCGTATCGAGCTGCCAAGCGGGCTTGTTGAACACCGTGCTGCAGCCGCTGCCCGCGCTGGTCCAGGCCAGTTCGGTCCAGCCACGGCCACCGGACGAGCGCTTGAGGTTGGTGCCGCCGACCGCGATTACGTCGGGCGAAGTGGCCGGGAAGCTGGCACCGTAACCGCTGTCACCCGACGAAGCGGTGACCGCGATGCCCGGGTGGACGTAATAGGCGTTGCTGGCCGCTGCCCCGGCTTCACTGCCGCCGTAGCTGTTCGAAATCACCGCTGCGCCCAAAGCGGCAGCCTGGTTGACCGCAGTGCCCAGATTGGCGATCGAAGCGGTATCCGACTGGACCAGCAGGATCTTGCAGTTCGGGCACATGGCGCTGGCCATGTCGAGATCGAGCGCCTGTTCTTGTGCCCAGCCGCTGTTGTAACGCGGATAGGCGGTGCCGCCGCGCTGATCGATCTTCTTGAAGCAGCCGTTGGCGGTGGTGCAGGCGGGCAGGCCCATCTGGGTGCGATAGACCGCAAGGTCAGCCTCCGCATTGGGGTAACCCTGCGCATCGACGATCGCGATAGTGGTCGCGCTGCTGCCGGTGGCGGTTACCAGGTAGGCAGCGCGCAGATCGTTTGCACCAAAGCCTGATGGCGTGATGTTGGGCGCGGCGCCATCGGGCTTGCCGGCCATCGGATTGCCGCGCGCGTCAGTGACCACGTGGGCAAAGCAGCGCGCTTCGCCGCGTCCGGTTGCGCGCGCGCAAACCGCCTGGTGAAAGGTGTTGCCGCTGCGCTCGATCGCTTCCTGCGATTGCGCCTGCGCAGTATCAATTCCGACCACGGCACTCGCCGCAGCCAGGGCCATCAGGCCCAGCTTTCCAAAGTTCATAAACATGCCTCCCGGATCGGTGAGCCAAGCCCCGCCGATGGAAAGGAGACTGCGCCGATTATTGCTGCGCGCAACCTGTATTTTTTCCATTTGGCGCAACTTATGCACCGTTTAGAGATAGGAATTGAGGGGCTTGCATAACCGGTTAACTGCCCCTGTTTGCCAAGACCCCGAAGGGAATTTGATCGATGCCCTTGTGTGGCTAAAGCGCAACACTATCTTCGGTGTGACAGGAGGCTGATACACCCATGAACCTCGAGAAATTCACCGACCGCGCCAAAGGATTCCTGCAGAGCGCGCAGACCGTCGCGATCCGCATGAACCACCAGCGGATCACCCCCGAACACATCCTCAAGGCCTTGCTTGAAGACAGCGAGGGCATGGCCGCAGGTTTGATAGCGCGGGCGGGTGGGAACGCCCAAATCGCGCAAGCCAGGGTCGATGAAGCGCTGGCCAAGATCCCCGGTGTATCGGGTAGCGGCGCGCAAGCCGCGCCGGGGTTCGAGAACGACGCGGTGCGCTTGCTCGACAGCGCCGAGCAACTTTCGGCCAAGGCGGGTGACAGTTTCGTGTCGGTGCAGCGGATGCTCCAGGCGCTCGCGCTGGGCACCACCAATCATGCTGGGCAGGCGCTCAAGGCCGCCGGGCTGGATGCCAAGGCATTGGAAGCTGCAATCCAGGAAGTGACCGGCGGGCGCAGCGCCGACAGTGCCGGTGCCGAAAACGCCTATGAAGCCATGAAGAAATACGCCCGCGACCTGACCCAGGCAGCGCGCGACGGCAAGCTCGACCCGGTGATCGGGCGCGACGAGGAAATCCGCCGCACGATTCAGATTCTCGCGCGGCGGACCAAGAACAATCCGGCGCTGATCGGCGAGCCCGGCGTTGGCAAGACCGCGATTGCCGAAGGTCTGGCGCTGCGCATCGCCAATGGCGATGTGCCCGACAGCCTCAAGGACCGCCGCCTGATGTCGCTCGACATGGGCTCGCTGATCGCGGGCGCGAAGTACCGCGGCGAATTCGAGGAGCGGCTCAAGGCCGTGCTTGACGAAGTCAAAGGCGCGGACGGTGAGATTATCCTGTTCATCGACGAGATGCACACGCTGATCGGCGCGGGCGCCTCCGAAGGCTCGATGGATGCGTCGAACCTCTTGAAGCCAGCGCTGGCTCGCGGCGAGTTGCATTGCATTGGCGCAACCACGCTCGATGAATACCAGAAGTACATCGAGAAAGACCCGGCGCTGCAACGCCGGTTCCAGCCGGTGTTCGTCGGCGAGCCGACGGTTGAGGACACGATCTCGATCCTGCGCGGGCTCAAGGAAAAGTACGAGCTGCACCACGGCGTGCGCATCGCGGATAACGCGATTGTCGCTGCCGCCACGCTCAGCAACCGCTACATCGCCGACCGTTTCCTGCCCGACAAGGCGATCGACCTGATGGACGAGGCCGCCAGCCGCATCCGCATGGAAGTGGAGAGCAAGCCCGAAGAGATCGAGGTGCTCGACCGGCGGATCATGCAGCTCAAGATCGAGGAAATGGCGCTCGCCAAGGAAAGCGATGCGGCGAGCAAGGACCGGCTGGCGACGCTGCGCGGCGAACTCGCCAATCTTGAGCAGCAATCGGCCGAACTGACCACGCGGTGGCAGGGCGAGCGCGACAAGATCGCCGCCGAGGGCAAGATCAAGGAAGCTCTCGATCACGCCCGACTTGAGCTTGAACAGGCGCAGCGCAGCGGCGATCTCGCCAAGGCGGGCGAGCTTTCCTACGGCACCATCCCCGCAATCGAAAATCAGCTCGCCGAAGCGCAAGGCGCATCGGTCAATGCCCTGCTGCGCGAAGAAGTCACCGCCGACGACATCGCCGCGGTGGTCAGCAAGTGGACCGGCATCCCGATCGACCGGATGATGGAAGGCGAGCGCGA
>JANXUP010000152.1 GCA_025356175.1 Sphingomonadaceae bacterium
TTTGGACGGCGGCCGGTTCGCGACCTCGGATCTCAACGATCTCTATCGCCGCGTGATCAACCGCAACAACCGCCTGAAGCGCCTGATCGAGCTGCGCGCGCCGGACATCATCGTCCGCAATGAAAAGCGCATGCTGCAGGAAGCCGTTGACGCCCTGTTCGACAACGGCCGCCGCGGCCGCGTCATCACTGGTGCCAACAAGCGTCCGCTGAAGTCGCTGTCCGACATGCTCAAGGGCAAGCAGGGCCGCTTCCGCCAGAACCTGCTCGGCAAGCGCGTCGACTATTCGGGCCGATCGGTGATCGTCACCGGACCGGAATTGAAGCTGCACCAGTGCGGTCTGCCGAAGAAGATGGCGCTCGAGCTGTTCAAGCCGTTCATCTACGCGCGGCTCGATGCCAAGGGTCTGTCGATGACCCTGAAGCAGGCCAAGAAGTGGGTCGAAAAGGAACGCAAGGAAGTCTGGGATATCCTGGATGAAGTGATCCGCGAACACCCGGTCCTGCTCAACCGCGCACCGACGCTGCACCGTCTGGGCATCCAGGCATTTGAGCCGGTGCTGATCGAAGGCAAGGCGATCCAGCTGCACCCGCTGGTCTGCTCGGCCTTCAACGCCGACTTCGACGGTGACCAGATGGCGGTCCACGTGCCGCTTTCGCTGGAAGCCCAGCTCGAAGCGCGCGTGCTGATGATGTCGACCAACAACATCCTCAGCCCCGCCAACGGCAAGCCGATCATCGTTCCTTCGCAGGACATGGTGCTGGGGCTGTACTATCTTTCGATGGACCGCGCTGGTGAGCCCGGCGAGGGCATGTTGCTCGGCGATATGGCCGAAGTTCACCAGGCAATCGAAGCCAAAGCGGTGACGCTGCACTCGAAGATCATCGCGCGCGTTCCGCAGACCGATGAAGCCGGCAAGCAGTACCTCAAGCGATTCGAGACCACTCCGGGACGGATGCTGCTCGCCGAGTGCCTGCCCAAGTCGCACAAGGTCCCGTTCGACGTCGTCAACCGCCTTCTCACCAAGAAGGAAATCGGCGACGTGATCGATCAGGTCTATCGTCACACCGGCCAGAAGGACACCGTGCTGTTCGCTGACGCGATCATGGCGCTCGGCTTCAAGCACGCGTTCAAGGCCGGGATCAGCTTCGGCAAGGATGACATGATCATCCCCGACAGCAAGGACGAGACCGTGGCCGCCACCAAGGCGCTGGTGGCCGATTATGAACAGCAGTACCAAGACGGTCTGATCACCCAGCAGGAAAAGTACAACAAGGTGATCGACGCCTGGAGTCGTTGCGGCGACCAGGTCGCAAACGCGATGATGGACGAGATTCGCGCCGAGCCGGTCGATCCGGAAACCGGGCGACTTAAGCCGATCAACTCGATCTACATGATGTCGCACTCGGGCGCGCGTGGTTCGCCAACGCAGATGAAGCAGCTCGCCGGTATGCGCGGGCTGATGGCCAAGCCTTCGGGCGAGATCATCGAAACCCCGATCATCTCGAACTTCAAGGAAGGGCTGACCGTCCTTGAATACTTCAACTCCACCCACGGTGCCCGCAAGGGTCTCGCGGACACCGCGCTCAAGACCGCGAACTCGGGTTACCTGACCCGGCGTCTCGTGGATGTGTCGCAGGACTGCGTGGTGGTGATCGAGGATTGCGGTACCGAACGCGCGCTGGAAATGCGCTCGATCGTCCAGGGCGGCGCGGTGATCGCCTCACTCGGCGAACGGATCCTCGGCCGCACCTTGGCCGAAGATATCGTCGATAAGGACGGTACCTTGGTGATGCCCAAGGGCACCCTGCTCGACGAAGCTGCGACCGCCAAGGTCGAAGCAACCGGCTTGCAGGCCGCACGGATCCGCTCACCGCTGATCTGCGAAGCCGAACAGGGCGTTTGCGCGACCTGCTATGGCCGTGATCTTGCCCGCGGGACGCCGGTTAACATCGGCGAAGCGGTTGGCGTTATCGCGGCCCAGTCGATTGGCGAGCCCGGCACCCAGCTGACGATGCGGACCTTCCACATCGGCGGCGCAGCGCAGGTCAACGAACAGTCGCACCTTGAATCGATCTGCGATGGCTCGGTGACGTACCGCGATATCCTGACCATCGTCGACAAACGCGGCCGCATGCTGAGCCTGGCGCGCAGCGGCGAAATCGTGGTGCTCGATGTCGATGGCCGCGAACGCGCGATCCACCGCGTGCCCTATGGCACGCACTTGCTGCTCAAGGACGGCTCGAAGGTCAAGGAAGGCCAGCGGCTGGCTGAATGGGATCCGTTCACCACTCCGGTGATCACCGAT
>JANXUP010000119.1 GCA_025356175.1 Sphingomonadaceae bacterium
TCGCGCGCGGCTTGCTTGAATTTGTCGAGTTGCGGTTTCTGGTCGTCGGTCATGTCCTACCCATAGCACAAAAAAAGGGACCGCCGAAACGGTCCCCTGAAAGGCGTTGATGCCGACCGCGCTACCGGAGCAGCGGGGTTAAGTCAGCCGCTTGCCGCTGATGCCGCGCAGCGCCTCCCGGGCGCGGCCACGATCATCAATGCCATTCGCTTGGCGCGTGTTGTAGCGGAACTCAAACTCGGCAACGTAGCGGTGCAGATGGTGCTCCGCGCAGTGCTGATAGACACCCTTCATACCGCGCTTGAAAATCGAGAACGCGCCTTCAACGGTGTTGGTGTGAATGGTGCGGTCGGTCGGGTCAACATAGACGTGGCCGCCGTGCAGGGTGGTGCCATGCTCGGCAAACTGCTTGCCGACCGGCTTATAGACCCGCGCTTCGTCGGTCATAAGGCGGGCTTCGCGCGAGATGTTTTCGAGAACGATCGGCTGAATGTTCGAGAACTTGGCGCTGTCGATATGGAACCACCGGCTCTGGCCGCTCTCACGGTCCACCAGCGCGAGAACGGTGTGCTTGTGGCCCCATCCACCGCGCATGTGCGGAGCGTCCTTCTTGATGCCGATGTAGGTTTCATCGACTTCGACCGCGCCACCGTTGGCGCCGAAAGGAACGGCAAGATCGCCAGACCGCATGGCCTCACGAATGCGATGGGCCAGGAACCAAGCGCTCTTGTATTGAACCTCAAGGACGCGGTGCAGCTGGTGGGCGCTGATGCCCTTCTTGCTCGACACGATCAGGTGAACGGCTTGCAGCATCTTGTGGAGCGGCATACGGGCATGTTCAAAGACGGTGCCGACCTTCACGGTGAACTGCTTGCGGCATTCGCCACACTTCTTAAGGCCGTGGCGGATAGCACCTTCCGGGTTTTTGACCGACTTGGAGCCGCGAACGCCAGACAGGTCATAAACCCGGCCACCTACCACGCCGCAGTGCGGGCAGACGACTCCACCGGCCCAAACAACGCTCTCAAGGAACGCGTAAGCCTTGGCTTCGTCGTGGAAATGGGGTTGCGAAAGGACTGACATTGGTTACTGCTCCGATTATGGAACAGCCTATACGGTTAATTCATGGGTTTGTAAAGTGCATAATCGCCACATAAGTGGAACATCGCGAAAGACCGAGTCGGAACCGACCTGCTCTGCGAGACGAAAATCCCTCAGCATTGGAAAACGCCTTGATGAGCAAAGCCACCCCTGCGCCCGAGGCTTCCGTAACCCTGGTCCGCACGAAAGCAGCGCGCCGCAAGCCCACCACTCTCACCCCAAAGCAGCGTCAGCAGGAAGTCGAAGGCAAAATCGACAAGCACTGGCGCACCTATTTCCTGCAAAAGCTGGCCGAATCTTCGAATGTCACCGCCAGCGCTGCGTGCGCCGGAGTTGCCACCAGCCGGGCCTATAAGACCCGGCGCGAGGATCCCCGCTTTGCCGCAGCCTGGCACGATGCCTTGGTCGAAGGCTACCAGCATCTCGAAATGGAAGTGCTCGGCCATCTGCGCGCTGCCGACCCGGACAAGAAATTTGATGTCGCCAATGCGCTGCGTCTGCTGGCCGCGCATAAGGCCACGATCGCGGCCCAGAAGCGGATCGATCCCGAAGAAGAGGATGACCAGGCGGTGTTCGATTCGATCGACCGGATGATCGACGAGATGCGCGAACGCAGCCTGGCCGGCGATGCGGCGCTGCCGCTTTCGCAAGGCGCGTCTGGGCCGGGGGCAGCCGATGCGCAAATCGACGGCTGAACGCGCCGCCTTCCTGATCGCCTTGCCGCAGACGAAGCGCCGCACCTTGCTGCGTGGCATGTCGGCCGAGCAGCGCCAGCGCCTGCGTCACTATTGGCAGCTGTGGGCGCATGCCGGGCAGCTTCCGCCTGGCAGCGCGTGGACAGTATGGCTGATCCTGGCCGGGCGCGGCTTCGGCAAGACCCGCGCCGGTGCCGAATGGGTTCGCGCAGTCGCCGAGGCCAACCCCGGCGCGCGGATCGCGCTGGTTGCAGCCTCGCTCCCCGAAGCGCGGAACATCATGGTTGAGGGTGCAAGCGGACTGCTCGCCATCGCGCCGCGCGGCAAGCGGCCCAAATTCGAGCCTTCGCGGCGGCGGCTGACCTGGCCGTCGGGCGCGCAGGCCACGCTTTATTCGGCCGGTGAACCCGAATCGCTGCGCGGGCCGCAACACAGCCATGCGTGGTGCGACGAGCTGGCGAAATGGATCAATACTGGGGGACGCGCCGAAGCGGCGTGGGACAACTTGCAGCTCGGACTGCGGTTGGGCGATTTGCCCTGCGTGGTCGTAACCACCACGCCGCGCGCGGTGCCCATGGTCAAGCGGCTGCTGGCCGACGAGGATGTTGCCACCACACGCGGCTCGACCTTTGCCAACCGGGCCAACCTGGCCCGCGGGTTCATTCGCTCTGTACAGAAGCAGTACGGGCAAACGTCGCTCGGGCGGCAAGAGCTCGACGGCGAAATGATCGCCGATGTCGAAGGCGCGCTGTGGACGCGGGCCATGCTTGAGGCAGCGCGGGAAACTGCGGCATCAAGCCCGCCAGTGCGGGTGGTTGTCGCAGTCGATCCGCCTGTCTCGGCCACCGGCGACGCCTGTGGGATCGTGGTCTGTGCTTTGGGTGAAGATGGAATCGCCCGGGTGCTCGCCGATTGCTCGGTCGAGAAAGCCAGTCCTGAGCGCTGGGCGCGCAAGGTGGCGCAAACCGCCGAGGCCTGGTCCGCCGACCGCGTCGTCGCCGAAGCCAACCAGGGCGGGGCGATGGTGGCGAGCGTTCTGCGCGCCGCCGAGATTTCGCTGCCGCTCAAGCTGGTCCACGCGGCCCGTGGCAAAGTCGCACGCGCCGAACCGGTCGCGGCGCTTTATGAGGCCGGGCGGGTCCGCCATGCGGGGATCTTCCCGCAGCTGGAAGATCAGCTGTGCGGGCTGATCGCGGGCGGGCGCTACGAAGGCCCCGGAAGATCCCCCGACCGCGCCGATGCGCTGGTCTGGGGGCTGAGCGAGCTGCTGTTGGGGCGGCGGGGTGAACCGCGGATTCTGTTGACCTGACTTCGTTCCGTTCGTGTCGAGCGAAGTCGAAACACTGGCGGTGTCTCGACTGACGACAAAGTCGGCAGTTCATTCTGAGCCTGCCGAAAGGCTCGACACGAACGGATGTTGCGTTTGATTATGAGAGGTATTCGAATGTCTTTCCTGCAATCGCTGGCCGCCGCCTTCAAAGGCGGAGACGGTCACGTTCCCCTTGCGCGCTCCTTCACCTCCCCGTGGCTCTATGCAGATCTCGGCAATCCGCGCACGCCGTTTGAATACAACTCTGCGGTCAAGCGCGCGTACCTCGACAACCCGGTGGCGCAGCGCGCGGTGCGGCTGGTGGCGGAGGGGATCGGCGGGGCGGCCTTGGTCGATACCGATCCTGAACTGACTGCGCTGGTCAAGGCGACCAGCGCAGGGCAATCGCTGCTCGAAACCTTGGCGAGCCAGTTGCTGCTGCATGGCAATGCCTATGTGCAACTGATCAAAAACGGCGCGGGCCGACCGGCCGAGCTGTTCGCGCTGCGCCCTGAGCGGATGAGCGTGATTGCCGGGAGCGATGGCTGGCCAAGCGGCTATGCCTACAAGCTCGGCGACAAGGTGCTGCAAATCCCGCTGCTCGATGAAAGCGCTTCGCCCAACCTCATCCACATCAAATCGTTCCACCCGGCCGACGATCATTACGGTGCGGGCTGCCTTGCCGCGGCGGACCAGGCGGTGGCGACGCACAATGCCGCTGGGTTCTGGAACCGCCAGCTGCTCGAGAACGCCGCGCGGCCATCGGGCGCGCTGGTCTATGACGCAGGCGATGGCGGTGGACTTTCGCCCGACCAGTTCGACCGGCTGAAGGCCGAGCTGACCGAAGCCTATGCCGGGCAGGTCCGGGTCAACAATCCGGGCAGCGCGGGGCGCATCGTCGTGCGGTTCCCAGCCGGACTCGTCGCCGACTGGGCAACGCTCCCCGAAGGCCTGCGCCACGGGGTGTTGCGCCTCGCCGCATTCCAGTACCGATCGCGTGAAGGCGGGACCGATACCGCACAGTGGCCGCCCTCGGCAGTCGCAGCGCTGTGGCGGCCGTGGCGGCGGTTGCGGCTCACATGAGCGACAGCTTTGCCGAACTTTCCGCGCGGCTGGTCGAAAAGGTCCGGCTGATCGCCGAGGCCCGCGCCGAAGAACTCCGCCTGGCACGCACCGACCCCGCCGCCCGCTGGCGCAAGGCGGCGCTGCTCTGGCCGCAATTCACCAAGGGATAGCCTGATATGGAAATCACCCTGCGCGCAGCATTGCTGGCCTGGCTCAGCGCCGATCCGGCGCTTGCCGGCCAGCTCAACGCCATTGTTGAGGAGGCCCCGTCACGGACCGCCTTGCCGTGGCTTGCCATATCGGCCTCGGCCAGCGCGGACTGGAGCGCCAAGGAAGTGGCGGGCCGCGAAGTGCGTGTCGCGCTTGAGCTGCATTGCCGCGGCGACCAGCCCGGTGCCGCTGCTGACCTGGTTGCTGCAATCGAGGCACGGATCGCTTCGCTGCCAGCAAGCCAAAGTACCTGCCAGGTCGTCTCGATCACCTTCCTGCGCGCCCGGTCCGAAATGCGCGCCGCCAATACCCGCGCAGTGCTGCTCGAATACCGCTTCCGCGTGCTCGCCGCTTAACCCTCATTTTCATCCAAGGAGAACACCATGGCCGCCCAGAAAGGCAGCGCGTTTCTGCTCAAGATTTCGAACGGAGCGACCCCATCGGTCTACCAGACCGTTGCGGGCCTGCGCACCACCCAGATGTCGATCTCCGGCGATGCCGTGGTCATCACCAGCAAGGACAGCGTCGGCTGGCGCGAGCTCCTAACGGGTGCCGGGGTCCGCTCGGTCTCGGTCAGCGCGGCGGGGATCTTCCTTGGCAGTGCAGCCGAAGCGCAGGTCCGCGCCAATGCCATGTCGGGAACCATCGACGATTACGAGCTGAGCTTCGAAGGTGGCGAAAAGCTGCGCGGCAAGTTCCTCGTTCAGAAGCTCGACTACTCGGGCGATTTCAACGGCGAGCGCAATTATACGCTGCAGCTTGAAAGTTCGGGCGCGGTGGCACCGGCATGACCGCCAACCCCTATCGCGGCGAGGCGACGCTGTTCGTGGCCGGTACACCGCGCCTGCTGCGCCCGACCTTTGCCGCATTGGTGGCCGCCGAAGACGAACTTGGTCCGCTGTTCGCGCTGGTTGAGCGCGCCGGTGCTGGGCAACTGCGGCTGGCCGAAATGGCGGCACTGTTCTGGCACTGCCTGGCCGATCGCAGCGCAGTTGACCGTGACGCGGTAGGCAGCGCGGTGCTTGCCCTTGGTCTTGCCGAAGCCAGCAAGCCGCTGCGCATGCTGCTTGGCCAGATCCTGCAAGGCTCCACTGACGAGGCCGCATGAGCGGGCACTTCGGTCCGGGCGCGGCCCGGCTTGGCGGTCTTTCCGCGCGGTTGCTCGGCTGGCGTCCGGACCATTTCTGGGCCGCTACCCCGGCCGAACTCGCAGCGATCCTGGCCCCTTTTGCTGGCGCCGAGGAAAGCCTTGCGCGCACCGATCTCGAACGCATGATGGAGCAAGACAATGGCTAATTCCGGGCCCGGCACAGTCGATAGCCTGACCATCGACGTCCGCGCCAATACCCAGGCGTTCGCCAGCGACATAGCGGCGATGCGCGGCAGCTTTGACGGCACGCTGGTCGATGGCTTCGCCCGCGCCGGCGATGTGCTCGAACGCGGGCTTGTGAGCGCCTTGCGCAAGGGCAGCATCGGTTTCGAAGACCTGCGCCGCATTGCCATGAGCGTGATCGACCAGATCGCGTCGCGGTCGCTGGGCAACCTGTTCAATTCGATGGGACTGGGCGGCGGCGGCAGCGGCGGAGGCCAAAGCGGCGGTGACGGCAACCTGTTTGGCACCATTGGCAGTCTGCTGACCTCGCTGCTCGGCTCTCCCGGGCGGGCCACCGGCGGTCCCGTAGCTCCGGGCCGCGGCTACATCGTCGGTGAGCGCGGGCCCGAACTGTTCATGCCGACCAGTGCCGGGCGGATCGAAACCGGCCATTCTGGCGCGGCCCGCGACGTCAGGGTTTCAATCCAGATCGCCGCACCTGCCGGGACTAGCGCGCCGCAAGCGCTCCAACGCTCCAGCCGCCAAGTCGCCAGCGCCGTGCGCCGCGCGCTCATCGATAACTGAGGAACCGCTTAATGGCCTGCTGGCTCGCCGTCTCTCGCGAAGGACAGGAAAGCGACTGGATCCAGCGCTTCGACCCGCGCTTCTGGACGGTCAACTTCCCGCGCCCGATGATGGCTGCACTGACCACGACCGCGCCCGATGCGCTGAGGGTCGATACGGTGTTCCTGCGCGAGGGCGACCTTGCCGGGATCATCTGGGATTCGGCCGACCGGTTCGACCACCCCTTGCTCGCCTACAAGACCGACCGCGATTATTCGCGCACCACCTTGCGCTTTCGCTGGCGCTCGGGCGGCGTCATTGCGCTTAATGCCGTTAATGGCCCGACCCTGACGATCGAGGGGCGCGATGCGAGCGGCACCGCGCGGTCCTGGTACGTGCGGCTGTGGAACTATGCGCAGGGCAGTGCCGCTGACGCGCGGATCACGCTTGAATTCTCTGCCCTGGCCGGCGGCTATGTGCTGCCTGGCGACGCCGATCCGGTGCACCCGGCAGCAATCGACCGGATGTTCATTTCACTTGTCGCGCCGGCCTATGTCGCAGGCAGCACTGCCCCGCTGGCAGCGCCTGCCGAGGGCTGGGCCGAATTGACCGAGATCCGCTGCGAGGGCCGCGGGGCCATGCTGGAGGTGGGCGATGTCGTGCTGCCGCCGCACGGGGTGGCGATTGCCACCGCCTATGACGACAGCTGCAACCAGGCCCCGGCGCGGCTGATCCGCAACGCGCTTCAGCTCGGCTATCGCGGCAGCCTGCTGCACTACGTGGGGATGAGCCACTTCATGCGGCTGGCGGCGACCGGCGGCAGTTTCGAAGTGCCGACCAGCGGCGACCCGCTGTGCACCCCGGCCAAGGCCTGGCACCGCGATTTCTTCGCCTCGGCCAAGGCCGCAGGCTTCGCCCCGATTGCCTCGCTGAGTTACGAATTGCTCGCGCAGCATTGCCCTGCAAGCTGGCAGCAACGCGCATTTGACGGGACGGCGGCGCGCACTGCGTGGGATCCGCCATCGGCGCTGCTTTCGCCTGCAAGTTCGGCCGCGATGGCGTGGCTGCGCAGTGCTGCCGCCGGGTTCGTTCAACTGATGAAGACCGCCGGCCTTCCGGTCCGCTGCCAAATCGGCGAACCTTGGTGGTGGGTCATGGCGGACGGACGGCCGTGCCTGTACGACGATGCCGCGAAGGCAGCGTTCGGCGGCAATCCGGTGGCAATTCCTGACCTCAAGGCCAGCCTCAGCGCAGCACAGCTCAGCCTGCTCGATGCAGCCGGCGCAGTCCTTGCGGGTTCCACTCTGGCCCTGCGTGATGCGGTGCGCAGCGCCGCCACACCTGGTTCGGCCGAAGTCCTGCTGCTAGCGTTCCTGCCAACCGTGCTCGACCCGCGGATGCCCGAACAGCGCCGCGCCAACCTGCCGACCGGGTGGGCCAGCCCCGCGTTCGACCGGCTGCAGGTCGAGGATTACGACTGGCTGACCGCGGGAGCCAAGGCCTTTCGCCGCGCAGCCTATGCCGCGATCGATGCGCGCCTTGGCTATCCTCCGTCGGCGCATGATTACCTGGCCGGGTACGTCCCTACCCCCGGCGACAGCGATGCCTGGCGGCGGGTCGACGAAGGTCTGAGCGAGGCTGCTGCACGCGGCGCGCACGAGTGTTTTGTCTGGGCGCTGCCGCAAGTCTGCCGCGACGGTTTCGTCCATCTCCCCCCTGCCAGCGACGAGGACCAGATGCTGCCTTTTGACGATGTCCCCTATCCGCTCGCGCTGGGCCGCGATGCGACCGTGATGCCCGAATTCTCGACCAGCGTGGCCGTGACCGCCTCTGGGTTCGAGCGCCGCAATTCACTGTGGTCGAATGCACGGTTGCGCTTCGATGTCGGCCCCGGCATCCGCTCCGAGGCCGAACTCGGCGTGTTGCTGGCATTCTTCCGGGCGCGCCGCGGGGCGGCGCGCGGGTTCCGGCTGCGCGATCCGACCGACTACAGCTCGAACGCCATGACCGGACCGCCCGCCGCGACCGATCAGACGCTGGGCATAGGTGACGGGATCACGGCTGACTTCCCGTTGCTCAAGACCTATGGCGATGGTGATGCGGCGCAGGCCCGCCGCATTACCCGGCCGCATGCCGGTTCGATTCTGATCAGCATCGATGGCGCCGCAACGACCACATGGATCCTTGGCGAGCATGGCGTGGTGACCTTCATCGCGCCGCCCGCCAGCGGCAAGGTGGTGCGCGCCGGCTTCACCTTCGATGTTCCGGTGCGCTTCGCCGAAGACAAGCTCGAAGTGGCCGGGGCGGTCTTCGCTGCGGGCGAGGCACCCAGCGTGCCGGTGATCGAAGTGCGCGAGGCTGCTTCGTGACGCGGGTCTGGTTCAGTCAGGCGCTTGAAACGACGGCAACGTTCTGGCGCGTGCTGCGCCGCGACGGCGTGATGCTTGGCTTCACCACGCATGACAGGGACCTGTGGTTCGATGGCCTCTCGCACCGCGCCGCGCCGGGCATGCTGCCCTCCGCCATCCGCCGCTCGGCGGGGTTTGAGGCCGACAGTGCCGAAGTCGAAGGCGCGCTAAGCCATGATTCGATCAGCGCCTTCGATCTTGCCATCGGCCGCTTCGATGGCGCGCGGATACTGATCGGCGTGGTCGACTGGGAAAGCCTTGAGCGCCACGTGATCTATCGTGGTTCGATCGGCTCGGTGACCGAAGAAGCAGGGGCCTTCACCGCCGACCTGGTCAGCCGCAAAGCCGAACTGCAGCGCGATCCGGTGCCGCGGACCAGCCCGTCATGCCGCGCTGTCTTTTGCGGCCCGGGATGCACGCTTTCGGCCGCGCGGTTTACGCAGCGCGGGACCATTGCCAGCTTCGATGCTACCGGCAACGCTGTGACTGTGAGCACAGCCGCCCCGCTTTCCAACCTCGTGGGCGGCTCGCTGCGCTGGCTCGGCGGTCCCTATGCCGGGCAGACGACCGACATTGTGGCCATGGTTTCGGGGGGTCTGGTCCTGTCCACGCCTCTCGATAGCGCCCCGCCAGTGGGAACAGTCGTCGAAATGCGCGAGGGCTGCGACCGCACGCTCGATACCTGTGCCACGCGCTTTGCCAATGCGCTCAATTTCCAGGGCGAACCGTTTCTGCCGGGCAATGACCTGATCACGCGCTACCCGGTGCCCAGCCAATGACGACGCCGCTGCGCCTCGCGCGTGCTGCCGAAACGCTGGAGGGCGCTGCCTTCCGGCTCCACGGGCGCGATCCGGCCACCGGGCTCGACTGTATCGGGTTGCTTGGTGCAGCGATGGCGCGGGCGGGGCAGCCGGTCAGCCTGCCCAGCGGCTATCCCTGGCGGCTCCGTGACTTGTCGTTGTGGCTGCCATCACCGCAAAGCTGTGGTTTCAGCGCAGCACGCAGCACGGTTCGCCCCGGCGATTGCGTAATCTTGCAGCCCGGACCTGCCCAGTTCCACCTCGCCATCGCCTTGCGCGATGGCCGCTGGATCCACGCCCACGCCGGCTTGCGCCGGGTCGTGATCAGCGCAGAATTGCCGGCGGGACCGATTGCCGTGCACTGGCGCCTGCGCCGAACTCGAAGGTAAGTTTTCATGGCAACCCTGATCCTTTCTGCGGTCGGACAGTATTTCGGCGGCCCTCTTGGCTCGACGGTCGGCGCGCTCGTCGGCCGGCAGATCGACAGCCTGATCTTCAGGCCGGGCGACCGCGAAGGCCCGCGCCTCAGTGAGCTCAAAGTCACCACCTCAAGCTACGGGATGCCGATCGCGCGGCATTTCGGGCGGATGCGGGTGGCCGGGCAGATCATCTGGGCGACCGACCTGATCGAACACCGCGAAAAGCACAGCAACGGCAAGGGCAGCGCGGCCTCGGTGAACTTTACCTATACCGCCAGCTTTGCCGTGGCTCTTTCAAGCCGGCCGCTGCTGTCGGTGGGACGGATCTGGGCGGACGGCAAGCTGGTGCGCGGTGCGGCCGGCGACATGAAGGTTGGCGGGACCTTCCGGCTGCACAGCGGCAGCGGCGACCAGGCGGCTGATCCGCTGCTTGCTGCAGCCGAGGGCGCTGGCCGCAACCCGGCCTATCGCGGGATGGCCTATGCGGTGTTTGAAGACCTGCAGCTGGCGGATTTCGGCAATCGCATTCCCACCTTGTCGTTCGAAGTGTTTGGCGACGAGGGCGTGTTGTCTCTGGCCAACCTGCTCGACCAGGTGATCGACAACATTGATGCCGATGTTCCGCTCGAAGGAGTGAGCGGCCTGTCCAACGAAGGATCGATCAATGAGCTGCTGGCCATGCTGGACCCGCTGTTCCCGGTCGACTGCGATGCTTGCGGTACGCTGCTGACGATCCGTCCGGACCGCATCCAGACTGCGCCGATTGAACTGCCGGAAGCCGCAACCTCGACCAAGCGCGAGGACTTTGGCAGCAATGCAGGCTTTGCACGCAAGCGCGCCCCGCAAACCGAGCAGCCCGTGTCAGTGCTGCGCTATTACGATGTCGACCGCGATTACCAGCCGGGCGCGCAGCGCGCCTCTGGTCGTCCTCAGCCGGGCCAGCCGCGCTCGATCGAGCTGCCCGCCGCGCTTGATGCGGGAGCCGCGAGGTCGCTCGTCGAAAATGCCGCGAGGCGCGCGCAATGGGCGCGGCAGTCTATTTCGTGGCGGGTGACACAGCTTCACCCCGACGTCCTGCCGGGCGCGACCGTGAAGGTACCGGATCATCCCGGCATGTGGCGCGTCAGTGGCTGGGAATGGCACGACCAAGGCATCGATCTTGGCCTGACCCGGCTTTCCGCTGCCTCGGCAAATTCCGCGCCCGCCGATCCGGGCCGCGTCAACCTGGCCCCGGATGAGGCGATGGCGAAAAGCGAACTTGCCGCGCTCGAACTGCCGTGGGATGGCAACAGCGCTACCCCGGTGCCTTTGCTGCTCGCCGCGGTTTCATCGGCGAGTGGAGCGTGGAGCGGGGCCAGCCTTTATGTCGATCAGGGTGATGGCGCGCTGCAATTCCTCGGTGCAGCTGGCCGCACTCGCGCAACCATCGGGAGTTCTGTTGGCGCACTGCCCAGCGCTTCGCCTCTGCTGTTCGACCGCCAGTCGAGTGTCACGATCGAGCTGGTCGGGAATGACCTGCAGCTAGTCGACGCAACCATGCGGCAGCTCGCAATGGGAGCGAACCGGGCGGCAATTGGCAATGAGGTGGTCCAGTTTGCCAAGGCAGAGCCGCTAGGCGCCGGGCGCTGGCGCTTGACCGGGTTGTGGCGCGGTCGCGGCGGGACCGAAAGCGCTGTAGCCGGGCACACCCTTGGCGAACGGTTCGTGCTGATCGACGGAAGCGGTACAGTCCTTGATCCTGCCGCCGTGGGTGACGCTTCAGCCACCGTGATCGCAGCGATTGGACTGGCCGACACTGCCCCGGCGACAGCGTCCATCGCGCTTCGCGGCATAGGCTCACGCCCGCTGGCCCCGGTGCATCCGCGCAGCCGAATCCGTGCAACTGGAGACTTGGTGCTGGAATGGACCAGGCGATCGCGTGGCAGCTGGTCCTGGCCCGACGGAATCGAACTGCCGCTTAACGAACAAAGCGAAGCTTACGTTGTCACCTTCGGCAACGGGAGCAGCTCGGCTGCAGGCTGGGACTGTTCGAGTCCCGGTCTGACGATCGGTGCGGCCGACTACGCTGCCCTTAATGCGGCGGTCGCGGGAGGTACCTTTGCGGTCCGTCAGCGCGGCGATCGTGGCGTATCGCAGCCACTCTATTTTTCCCCTTCTTGACGAGCGGAGACCATGAATGCCCGATCCGATTTTCGATAGCCGCACGGCCCGATTTGAGCTGCCCCTGCTGTTCTCCGGCCAGACCCAGAAGGAGGGCTTCGTCAACGAAAGCCTGGCGCGGCTTGACGCATTGCTCCACCTCGCGATCGAGAGCGAGCTGGCAAGTCCGCCGTCGACTCCAACGGACGGTCAGGCCTGGCTCGTGGCGATCGGCGCCAGCGGCGATTGGTCCGGCCAGGCAGGCAAGATTGCCGCGCGCCAAGCTGGGAACTGGTTGTTCGCCGTCCCGCGCGACGGCCTGCGCTTGCTGAACCGGGCGACAGGACAGGAAATGCGCTATGCCGCAGGGTGGAAAGCAGCCACAAGGCCCGCTGCTCCATCGGGTGGCACGGTGGTAGATAGCGAGGCCCGCAGCTCGATTGCGGCGATAATTTCCGCTTTGAGTGCAGCCGGAATCGTTCCGGCGAGCTAACCTCGCCTGCATCAAATGACTGTGGCGTTCGCTGGCCAGCGACCGTTTCAGCGCATGAAACAACAAATTTGCGCCGATTCCGGCGAAAGTAGCGACATTATTGTCACAGTCGGAAGTTTTTGTCGGCTTGCGGGAACATTCGCCACGAGATAGACGTTCCCCTACTCGGTGGCTCAATCCTAAACACTAAAAGGGGAATACGATAATGCGCAAACTCGTCATTGGGATGGCACTTGCCTCCTCGGCGCTTGCGACGCCCGCACTGGCTCGCGACGATTCTTGGTACAT